>DATLYH010000217.1:0-16440 GCA_035575035.1 Gemmataceae bacterium | reverse complement strand
ACCGCACCGCCGTTGAGCCGTTGCGGAAGCTGGCCCGCGAGTCGAAATCGCCGCTGGCCCGGCTGCACGCCCTGTGGACGCTGGATGGGCTGGCGGCATTGGAGGATGACCTGGTTGAGCGCGCCCTTCGGGATGCCGAGCCGGGGCTGCGCGAGCATGGCCTACGTCTGGCCGAGCCGCGCCTGGCCAAGTCGGCGGCGCTCCGCGAGGCGGTGCTGAGGCTGGCCGATGATGACGAGCCGCGCGTCCGCTTCCAGGCCGCTTTCACCCTGGGCGAATTGGCTGACGACCGCGCCCTGGACGCCCTGGCCCGCATCGCCGTGCGCGACAGCGCGGACCGCTGGGTGCGGATCGCCGTGCTTAGCTCGGTCCCCGAAAGCGGCGGCAAGCTGCTGGCCCGCCTCCACGCCGAGTACCGCGACTTCCTCGACAAGCCGGGCAACGGGGCAGTGGCGTTCATCCGCCAGTTGACGGCGATGGTCGGCGAGCGCCGGCATTCCGAGGAAATGATGGCGGTGCTGCGTCTGGTAACGGCCAACGCCGGCGATCGGCCGTCGCGCTGGCAGCTGGCGGCGCTGGCCGGCCTGGGCGAAACCCTGCGGCGCTCGCGCGGCTCAATGGCCCCCTGGCTGCGCGACGCCGAGGTAGCGGCGCGGCTGAAAGTGTGGGCGGCCCGGGCAGTGGAGATAGCCGCCGCGACTGATCGCGACCTGGCCGAACGCCTCGACGCCCTGACGCTGCTGGCGCTGCTTCCCTCGGAGGCGGAGGCGGCCCGGTTGAAGGAGCTACTCCGCCCGCAGCAGCCGCAGCAGGTACAGGCAGCCGCCGTGCGCGTTCTGGCCGCCCTGCCCGGCCGAGAGGCGGTCGCCGGGCTGCTGGCCGACTGGGATACCCGCACTGCCCCGCTGCGCCGCGAAATCCTCAGCGCCCTACTGGCTCGCGCCGACCGGGCCGGCCTGCTGCTCGATGCCCTGGAGCGCGGCGAGGTGCGCCTTTCCGAGCTGGACGCAGCCCGGCGCGATCAGCTGCTGCGCTACCCCGACAAAGCGATCAGCGAGCGGGCCAAGAAGCTGTTCGAGACCGAGAAACCGACCAGCCAGCAGAAGGTCGTGGCGGAGTGGACCCCCAAGGTACTGGCGCTGACCGGCGACGCGGTGCGCGGCCAGCAGGTCTACGCCGCCCACTGCGCCAGCTGCCATCGGCTGCACGGTCAGGGAGTGGCAGTGGGTCCCGACCTGGCCACGGTCAGCAGCCGGGCGAAGGAGGCGCTGTTGGTGGATATCCTTGATCCCAACCGCGCCATCGACCCTGCTTATGTCGATTACGTGCTGGTGACGCAGAACGGCCAGGTGGTCAACGGCATCATCGCCGCTGAGACCGCCACCAGTGTCACCCTGCGGCGGGCGGAGCGGCAGGAGACGACCGTCCTGCGCAAGGACATCGCCGAGATGCGCTCGACGGGCGTTTCGCTGATGCCGGAGGGGGTGGAGAAGAGTCTCACCCCGCAGGACCTGGCCGACCTGCTGGAGCTGCTCCGCCGCGAGAGATTGCATTGATCCGTCAGCCGCGCAGCGCGCGCTCGATCTGCCGGATGCGCAGGTCTGTGGGCGGATGGGAAGAGAAGTAAGTCCCCAGGAAGCCCGCTGCGGTGCCGAGCCGCGCGAGAAGGCGGACAGCGGCGGCCGCATCGAACCCGGCGGCCCGCGCCAGTGCCACCCCCACCCGGTCGGCCTCTAGCTCCTGCTCCTGCGAATAGCCCTGGTTCAACAGCGAGGTCGCCAGGCCGACCAGTGGGGTGTGGATCAGGCCCCGGCCAGGAGTCAGCCGGCCGACCGCCGCGCTGATCACGGAGTCGGCCATCAGCCGGTCGATGGCGTGCTGCCGGATGACATGGCTCATCTCGTGTCCCAGCACAAAGGCCGTCTCATTGACATCCCATTGACACAGTTCCAGCAATGGCCGGGTCACGAAGATGAAGCCGCCGGGCAGCGCGAAGGCGTTGGCCTCGGCCGCCCTGACCACGCGGAAGCAGAACCGCCGCTGTCGGTTGGCCACGCACCCGGCCAGCCGGCCGCCGATCTCCCCGAGCCACGACTCGACATCGGGGCTGCGGTCCAGCGCCGTCTGTTGGGCGAACGCCTGCGCCAGGTCGCGGCCAACCTCGTACTCGGCCTGGAGCGTCTCGGCCTCGGTCCCGGTCAGCGAGCTGACCACCCACTGCGCCTTGCGCAGTTTCGGCCCGATCATCCGGCCCAGGTTGTAG
Organism: Gemmataceae bacterium; assembly: GCA_035575035.1. Taxonomy (GTDB): domain Bacteria; phylum Planctomycetota; class Planctomycetia; order Gemmatales; family Gemmataceae; genus DATLYH01. The sequence continues at coordinate 14,177 of DATLYH010000217.1, read as the reverse complement.
AAAAAGCCCGCCATGACCGTTAGTCTACCAGGGGCGGCCGGGGCGCGACAGTCCCGCCGCTCGGGAATGCATCACACCTACGAGGAGAACCACACCATGCGTCTGGGGGCGAAGATCGCGCTGGCCGGGCTTGGCTGGCTGGGGCTGCTGACGGCCGCCTCTGCCGAGGAATTGACCCCGATCCAGCAGGAGATGATCCGCTACCTCGATTCGATCCAGTCGGAGCTGGTGGCTGTCAATCAGGACATCTGGAACTATGCCGAGCTGGGGCTACAGGAACACCGCTCGGCGGCCCGACTCGTCGGCCTGCTCAAGAAGGCCGGCTTCCGGGTGCGCGAGGGGGTCAGCGACATGCCGACCGCCTTCATCGCGGAGTACGGCTCGGGCAAGCCGATCATCGGCATCCTCGCCGAGTATGACGCCCTGCCGGAGTTGTCGCAGCAGGTGGCGGGCGAGCGCCGGCCGGTCGAAGGACGGACGGCGGGCCACGGCTGCGGCCACTGCGCCCTGGGGACCGCCGCGGTGGGAGCAGCCCTGGCCATCAAGGAAGTGTACGACCGGCACGGCCTGAAGGGGACGGTGCGCGTCTACGGCACCCCCGCCGAGGAGACGCTGATCGGCAAGGTCTACATGACACTCGATGGTCAGTTCAACGATCTCGATGCTTGCCTGCACTGGCACCCCGGCAGCCAGAACGGGATCTGGTATCAGTCATCCAAGGCACTGATCTCGGCCAAGTTCACCTTCGCCGGGTTGCCGGCCCACGCCTCGGGCAGCCCCGACCGCGGCCGCAGCGCCCTGGATGCGGTCGAGTTGATGAATGTCGGCGCCAATTATATGCGCGAGCACATCAAGCAAACCAGCCGCATCCATTACGTGATCACCAACGGCGGCCAGCAGCCCAACGTGGTGCCGGCGACAGCCCAGGTCTGGTACTTCGTCCGGGCCAATACCCACGAGGATGTCGAGGCTCAGTTCGATTGGCTGGTCGATATCGCCGAGGGGGCGGCCAAAATGACGCGCACCAAGCTGAGTGTCCAGATCGATACCGACTGTCACGAGATCATTCCCAACCTGCCGCTGTCGCGGGTGATCGAGCGGAACTTCAAGCGGGTCGGTCCGCCGCGCTTCAGCGAGGCCGACATGGAGTTGGCCCGGCAGTTGCAAGCACCTTTGCGCGCCGAGTTCGGCCTGAAGCCGGCCAAGCCGCTCAACGACACCATCGAGGAGCTGCCTGCCAAGCCGCCGGCGCCGGAAGGGGGCTCGACGGATGTCGGCGATGTCAGCTGGCATGTGCCGACGGGCGGCTTCCGGGCAGTCTGCTTCGCGGCCGGCAGTCCGGGGCATAGCTGGCAGAACGTCGCCGCCGTCGGCTCGCCCATCGGTCACAAGGGGATGATGGTTGCCGCCAAGGTGCTCGCTTTGAGCACAGTCGATCTTTTGCAAGATCCCCAGGCCCTGAAGGAGGCCCGGGCCGACTTCGACGAGCGGATGAAAGGTCGGAAGTATACCACGCGGATCCCGAAGGGACAGAAGCCGCCGCGGACGATTCGCTAGTGCCTGGTCCGGCTTCCGCTTGGTCGCTGGCGATACCGGTCGGGTGGCCGGGGCGGAGTCTTCGAAGCCCCGGCCACCCCAGATGGCTAAACGGCGCTTCAGACCGGCGTTTCTCGGCCCGACTCGCTAGAGGATGCCGGGCGCTGCTACCTTGATCCCCTTCAGCGCCATCTTCAGCGCCTCGGGGTTGGGGGCCACCTCCAGCGCGTCCTCACGCGACACCCACCCCTTCTGCACCAGCTGCGTCAGGCTCTCGGTGAAATCGATCATCCCTTCCAAAAAGCCGATGCGGATGGCATCGGGCAGCTTCTTGTCCTCGCCCTCGATGATCAACTTCCGGATGGTTGGGTTCATGATCAGGATTTCGTTGGCCGGCACGCGCTGCACCCCCGGGATGATACTGGGAACCAGTTTCTGGCAGATGATCGCCTTGAGGTTGAAGGCCAGCGCCTGCCGGATAGCCGAGTGCATGTCGGCAGGGAACAGGTCGAGAATGCGGCCGATGGTGCTGGGAGCGCTGGAAGCGTGGATGGTGCCGAACACCAGGTGGCCGGTCTCCGCCGCGTTGATGCCCGCCTCGAAGGTCTCCCGGTCGCGCATCTCACCGACCAGGATGATGTCGGGGTCCTCACGAACCGCGTGCTTCAGCGCGGTGTGCCAGTCGCTGACATCCAGGCCGATCTCGCGTTGGTTGATGATCGCCCGCTTGTCGGTGAAGGTGTACTCGATCGGGTCCTCAATGGTGAGGATGTGGACGCGCTCACGCTCGTTGATGTAATCAAGCATGGAGGCGATGGTGGTGCTCTTGCCGCAGCCCGTAATACCGGCCAGGATGATCATCCCCTGCTCGAACTTGCAGAGCTTCTCGAGGACGGGGGGCAGGTGGAGCTTGTCGAAGGTGGGGATGTAGTTGTTGACCCGGCGGGCCACCAGGCTGAGCTTGTTCCGCTGCCGGAACAGATTGACGCGGAAGCGGCACTCATCCTGGCCGACGACATGGGCGAAGTCCACCCCGCCGGTCCGCTCCAGGATGTCGCGGTGGTGGTGCGTCAGGATCGGGTTTACCAGCCGCTCCATGTCGTCCTGGGTGAGCGGGTCCATCTGCATCTGCCGGATGATCCCCTTGAGGCGCATCATCGGCGGGAGGCCGACCTTCAGATGCAGGTCGGACCCCTCGTGCTTCATGACCATGCGAAAGAGCTTGTTGATTTCCGGCTCGCGACGGGCTTCGGCATGTATCTTCGGCTCCACAGAGATCGAATCGGGATCGGCGTTCGGCATCGCTCTCTCCTGACAAGGTAACAAGGCAACGGGGCAGCCGCCCGGCCACAAGGTCAGCCGGTCAAGCGAACGGGCACCCCGCGGTCGGCAAGGTAGCGCTTGACGGCGGGGATGCCGTATTCGTTGTAATGGAAAATGCTGGCGGCCAGGGCGGCGTCGGCCCCGCCAACCGTCAGCGCCTGGTACACATGCTCGGGGCTGCCGGCCCCGCCACTGGCCACCACCGGAATGCGCACCGCCTCGGCCACCGCCCGGGTCATCTCCAGGTCGTAGCCGGCCTTGGTGCCGTCGGCGTCCATGGAGGTGAGCACGATCTCGCCGGCGCCCAGTTCCTCGACCCGCCGGGCCCAGCCGACCGCCTCCAGCCCGGTGGGGATCCGGCCGCCGTTGATGTGGACCTCCCACCATTCTTCCCCTTCTCTCCCGTCGGAAGGGAGAGGGGCAGGGGGTGAGGGGGCTCGCCCTTCCCAAGGGGCGAGGGAAGGTTTGGGCTTGCGAACTCGGCGGGGGTCGATGTTGACCACGGTAGCGCAGCGACCGAACTTGCGGGCGATGGCGGTGATCAGCTCGGGGGTGCGGACGGCGGCAGAGTTGATGCTGACCTTCTCCGCCCCGGCCTGGATCAGCCGGGTGGCGTCTTCCAGGGTGCGGATGCCGCCGCCGACGGTGAACGGCATGAAGATCTCTTCCGATACCCGGCGGACCACATCAAGCAGAATGTCGCGCCCCTGGTGGCTGGCGCTGATGTCGAGGAAGACCAGCTCGTCGGCGCCGTCGGCTTCATAGCGGCGGGCGACCTCGACCGGGTCGCCAGCGTCGCGCAGATTGAGGAAGTTAATCCCCTTGACAACCCGGCCGCAGTCCACGTCCAGACAGGGGATAATGCGCTTGGTCAGCATCAGAGTAGCGGGGTCATTATCTCGGGCCGGGGCAGCGGCCCGAGGGCAGCTTTTGCCGGGCGGACGGTCGGGACCGGGGGGCGGGAAGTCGGGCCGCCGACTTAACTCCAATTTAGAGGCGCCGGCAGAGGCGGTCAACGGGATACCGCACTGCCGGCCGTCATCGCGGTGTCAGTCGGGGCCATTCCAGCTCCACGCCGTCGGCTTGCAGCTGTTGTTGAAATTCCGCCAGCAGCTTTCTGTCCTTGCGAACCTGCCGCGGCGGCTCCTTGCGCCGTAGACAGAACGCCGCCAGGGCGCCGGCCGCCTCGCCGACATTCCACTCCACCGGGTGCAGCCGGTAACAGCCGTTGGTAATGTGCGTCACCCCCAGGTTCTTGCACGCCGGCAGCAAGTTCTCCACCCGCTGCGGCAACAGGGCACCCAGCGGGATCTGGAACGGCAGCGCGCTGATGTCGATGTAATTGTCGCCGCCGCTGGACGGGTGCAGGTCGATGCGGTAACTGCCGATCCCCACCGAGTCGGCGAAGCGCTCCGCTGTCAGCTCGTCGGGTTTCTTGCCGGTGAGCTTGGCGCGGGCCTCGGTGCCGACGTGCTGCTCCAGGACCGTGAACTCCGCCTTGATGCGGCGTGATTCGCGGATGTAGGGGTACTTGGCCAGGCCGTCCGCGGTGCCGACCACGTCGCCGCGCAGCCGCAGTCCCTTCCAGCCGGCCTTGCCGTCAGGGCGCGGCGCCTCCGTCTGCATCCAGTACAGCAGCGACAGGCTCAGCTGCTTGCCGCGTTCCAGGTGCTTTGCCGCTTCCTCGGCCGGCACCTCGCACAGGTTGCCCAGCCAGTAATCATTCTGCGGCCAGTTCACCAGGCAGATGTCGCTCGGGTAGGTGCCCTCGGTGAAGTTACGCCGGTCGGCGATGCGGCGATACAGCCACAGGTTCGGTCCTGTCCCCGGGCCGGTCGGGTCGAAGGTCATCTGCCGCTTCTGGAGGGTTATTGGATGGCTCATGCTCCAGCTCAAGAGCGGTCCCGGCCAGGGCGGGTTTAGCTTCGGCACGTATTTCCGCCAGAAGTCATACTCCCGGGGCCGGTCGATGGTGTGGTCCTCGCCCTCGAGGTAATCAATGGCGAAGCAGCAGGTGAAGGCCTGGTGATTGTGCGGCTGCGCCTCTGCCGGGGCGTGCGGCTCGCCGGTTTCCTTCCGCGACTCGAAGCCGGTGACGTACTCCGTTTTGGTCAACGGCAGCAGGTCGCCCAGCTCGGTGGCGTCGAGGAAGTACGGTGCGGTCAGGACCAGGTCGCGGCCGTCGCGCAAGTCGCGGACGGTGACGGCGCGGACCCGGTCGCCGGCCACGTCGGCAGCAACGGCCTTGTGGTTCAACAGCAGCAGGACCCGGGCCCCGCTGACATAGGGGGCCAGCATCTCGTGTAGGACGGCCAGTGCCACGCGCGGCTCATGGCAGAGGCGCGAGACTCGGCCGTTGCCGGGGTTGAGGTGCGGCGCGGCGCGGGCCTCGGCGGTCAGGGGATAGTGGCGGCGGTAGTAAGCGCGGACGCCGTTGCGGAAGCGGCGATAGAAGCGCGTGCAGCCGAACATCTCGATCCAGGGGTGCTCATCGGGGGGGACCGCCTGCTGGGTCAGCTGGCCGCCGATCCAGTCGGTTTCTTCGGTGAGGATGACCCGGCAGCCGGCGCGGGCAGCCGCCAGGGCCGCGGCCACGCCGCCGGTGCCGCCACCGATGATGACCACGTCGGCCCGGTACTCGGCGGCATGGGAGGCACGGGCCGTTCGGGCGAAGACCAGCGGCGCCAGGGCCGCCCACCGCAGGAAGGTTCGGCGTCTCATGGAGAGGAATGTACCACACCGACCGCCGAGTGCGGCAAGAAAAACGGCCAGGCGCCCGGGGGGCCGAGTGCCTGGCCGTCAGCAGGGTCGTGCACGATGGGGTCGCAGGGCCCTGATGCCGCCTTGGAGCCGGGGGCGGAAGCCGCGGCCCGGCCGGAAAGTCCTTACGAATTGGCGCGCTTCTCGTCCACCAGGGTCTGGATACGCTCCGCCAGGAGGGCAACGTCGAACGGCTTCTTGAAAGCGTCGTTGAAACCGTAATTCTTCAGGGCATCGGGGTCGGGCTCATCCTCGCTGGCCAGGGCAATGATCAGGGTCTGCTCGTAGTGGGGGTTGCGGCGGAGGTTCTGGGCGATTTGCAGGGCCTCGCTGCGGCCCATGGCCAGGTCGATGATGATGGTATCGGGGTGAAAACTCTGGGCCAGGGTGCCAGCCTCGAAGCCGCTATGGGCGACCTCGTGCTTGTAGTCGTCGGTCTCCGGGAGGAGTTCCCGAAGGCGATCGGTGAAGAGCTTCTCGGCGCCGATGATCAGGATTTTGTGCCAGCCCTCTTCCTCCAGGGCCCCCAGGGGCATGTTGTTTTCCTTGAGGAAGCGGATGAGGGCCTCGCGGGGGATGCGGCGATCCTGGCTGCCAGGGATGCGGTAGCCACGGAGCCGGCCGGAATCGAACCACTTGCTCACCGTCCGGGGTGCGACCTGACAGATCTTGGCGACCTGGCCGGTGGTAAAGACCTTCTTCATGGTAGCCACTCCAAATCCATGATTTCGCTGAGTCCACTCCCCTGCCGGCGCTGCGGGGCCGCTGGCCGGGGAACTTCCCGCCCGCGGGGGCCCCTTTCTCGGACCCGGCGGCCGCGGGAGAGCCGCCGTCAGCGAGGGGGCCGGCGCGTACTGCCAGGGCGGGCCGACCAAGGGACAGCCGGCTTCCGGCCGCCGACGACCACCAGCCGGGGCCGGGGAGCAGACCTGCGGGGGTTTGTCTTCCGCCTCGGCTGACTACTTAATCGGCAAGGCCGACTCCCCAGGATGAGAAAAAGGCCACAACCTGGGGAACTTCTGCCGGTTCGCCGTCCTTTGCGTTTCCCGCCTCTTGCCCCGTTTGACGGGCGCAGCGCGGCGCCAAATGGGCGGTCCTTATCAGCATCGCCATCCGGCAGGGAATACTTCAGCAGTTGCGGCCGGACCGGAGGTCCCGGCGGCAGCGGCGGTGACTGAGGTGCGGGTCGTAAGGAAGAAAGGGCCGCTTGCCTGTTCCGTCCCCATTATAAGCCCAAGGACAAGGGCGCCAGCCGAACCGGGCAGGCGCCAACCAATCCATATATCAGCAAATCATTATGTTTCCGACGCCGGGAGGTTGACGGGGGCGGCCGCACGCTTATAATGGCGGTTGTCCCGTCGTTTGGTGGCTCTCGGTGATGGGCGACACCGAGGAAACCAGCGGCGGGACTTTTTTTGCGCGCCGGCCGCAGTCGCCCGAAGCAGGCGATGGGCGACCTCATCAGGGCCGAACAGGACCGGCCTAGGGCCATCGTCGGCGGGGTTTCCCTGCGGACCGCCCGCCAAGATCGGGTGATCCACCGCTCCGTCGTCCTCCCGGAGCGTACCATTGATGCGCAGGGGGGCCTTCAGGTAACGCCGCAACGAGCCAGGCATTGCAAAGGCGGGCGGAAGGCGTTAGCCTGCCGTGACGGAAGTCTCTCTGGCCGTGAGGAAGGATCGACCATGAGCCAACCCCCGAGCCGACCCGGTGAAGCCGGACCGGCCCTCCAACTGGAGGTGCTGGAAGGCGACATCGCCCTGGTGACGTTCGACCTGCCCGGCAGTCGGGCCAACACGCTGGGCCAGCCGGTCCTGGCCGAGTTCGAACAACTGTTGACCCAACTGGAGAAGCGAACCGACCTGCGCGGCCTCATCCTGCGCAGCGGCAAGCCGGGCATGTTCATCGCTGGGGCCGACCTTCGCGAACTGGGCAGCGCCAAGCCGGACCCGGACCAGGTCCGCGCCCTGGTGCAGCGCGGCCTGGATATCATCGCCCGCTTCGAGAACCTGCCGTACCCTACCGTGGCCGCCATCGACGGCGCGTGCATGGGCGGCGGTCTGGAGGTGGCATTGGGCTTCGACTACCGCCTGGCCGGCTCGCACCCCAAGACCGAGCTGGGCTTCCCCGAGGTCAAGGTCGGCTTGTTCCCCGGTTGGGGCGGCACCCAGCGGTTGACGCGCGTCATCGGCCCATCCCTGGCCGCCGAGATGATCTGCACCGGTGAGCCGATCAGCGCCCGCCGCGCCTTCGAGAGGGGCCTGGTCTTCGATGTCGTTCCCAGCGAGCGCCTCCTTGAGGAGGCGGTCCGGCTGATCCGGCAGGCGGGGCAGTCGGGCGAGTGGCGGGAGCTACGGCGGCGCAAGCAGCAGCCGGTCGGACTGAGCGAGGAACAGCACTCGTTTACCTTTGCCGTGGCCCGCGCCCAGGTTTTGGAAAAGACGAAGGGCCAGCTCCCCGCCCCACTGGCCGCCCTCGACGCCATCGCCAAGGGATGCAACCTGCCGCTGGACGAAGCGCTGAAGATCGAGACCGAGTTATTCGTACCGCTGGTCGGCAGTCCCATTTCCCGCAATTTGATCGCCGTCTTCTTCATGGGGCAGCGGTTGCAGAAGGATCCCGGCGTGACTTCACCCTCTTCCCCTCGAGGGGGAGAGGGTAAGGGTGAGGGGGTCACACCTCGGGAGGTGAGGCGGGTCGGCGTGCTCGGGGCTGGTATCATGGGAGCAGGCATCGCCGGCGCCCACATCCGCCGCGGCATCCCGGTGATGATGCTCGACATCAACGAACAGGCCCTTGCCAAGGGGATCGCCGCCATCACCAAGGTGATGCAAAGCCGGATCGACATTGGCCGGATGACGCCCGCCGAGATGACCAATGCCCTGGCCCTGCTCAGCACCACGACCACCCTCCAGGCCATGAGCGACCGCGACGTGGTGATCGAAGCGGTGGTGGAGAATGAAGCGACGAAAATGGAGCTTTATCGCCGGCTGCAACCAATTCTGCCGGCCGATGCCATCCTGGCATCCAACACCTCGACCATCTCCATCACACGGATGGCCCACGCGGTCGAACGTCCAGAGAACTTCGCCGGCATGCACTTTTTCAACCCGGTCGATCGGATGCAGCTGGTGGAGGTAATCCGCGGCGAGCGGACCAGCGACCAGACGGTGGTGACGCTGGTGGCCCTGGCCAAGCGCATCGGCAAGACGCCGATCGTGGTCCGCGACGGTCCCGGCTTCCTGGTCAACCGCATTCTGTTCCCCTACCTCAACGAATCGCTGGTGCTGTTGGAGGAAGGCGCGTCCCCTCGGGCGATTGACCAGGCGGCGGTGGCGTTCGGGATGCCGATGGGCCCGATCACGCTGAACGACCTGGTGGGGTTGGACACGTCGCTGTACGCCGGTCGGGTGGTCAACGCCGCCTTCGCCGACCGGGCGGCGCCGTCGCGCATCCTCGACGAGCTGGTCAAGGCGGGTCGGCTGGGGCAAAAGTCGGGGGCCGGGTTCTACAGTTACGCCAAGGGTTCCCGCGGGGCCGATGATCCGGCGCTGGAGGCCATCCTGGAGCGCGTCCGCACCGGCCGGCGCGAGATCAGCCAGGAAGAGATCACCGACCGGCTGTTCCTGCCGATGGTGACCGAGGCGAGCCGGGTGCTCATGGAAGGAATCGTGCGCGAGCCGGCGGACGTGGACATGGGATTGATCCTGGGGATCGGCTTCCCGGCGTGGCGCGGCGGCCTGTTGCGCTGGGCCGATTCGCTCGGCCTTCCCGCGGTGCTGGAGAAGTTAAAGCGCTACGAAGGCCTCGGCCCGCGCTTCCAGCCGACCGAGCAGATGCAGCAGCTGGCGCGGGAGGGGAAGGGGTTTTACGGAGACGGGTAACCGCGCCGCGGAGCGCTCTGGCCCTGCGCGCTCCGCTCCGCGTCGCGGCTGACCGAGCAGTGATGGCCAGTTACCAGGGACACCTGAGTCTCTCCTCGATCCTGGCGGCGGGCTACGGGACCGTGGGTGCCTGGGGGCTCGACCTGGACTGGGGACCGGTGTTTCTCGGCGCCGGGCTGACAGCCCTGGGCGGGCTATTGCCGGACCTCGACAGCGACAGCAGCGTGCCGGTCCGCGAGCTGTTCGGCCTGGCTGCCGTGGCCGCTCCCTTCCTGTTGTTCGAGCGCCTCAAGCAGAGCGGCCTCACCACCGAGGAAACGCTTGTCGTCCTGGGCGGCATTTACCTCTTTGTCCGTTACGTGCTGGCCGGGCTATTCAAGAGCCTGACGGTCCACCGCGGCATGTTCCACAGCATCCCGGCCATGCTGATTGCCGGACTGCTGGTCTTCCTTCTTTACCATAGTGCCGACCATCCTGGCCCGCTGGTCCGGCTCTACCTGGCCGGCGGCGTCATGCTCGGCTTCCTGTCGCACCTCGTCCTGGACGCGCTGTATGCAGTCGATTTCATGGGGGCCAAGGTTCACCGCAGCAAGTACACCGGCAGCGTCTTCAAGCTCTTCTCCCCGTCGGTGGCCGCCACCCTGACCACGTATCTGCTGCTCGGCGTCCTGACCTACCTGGCCTGGGTCGATTTGGGGTTGTAGCGCACTACGCCACGGCCGGCATCGGCTCGATCACCGGATCGATGAGCCGGGAACCCTGCGGCGGCGCTAGTCCTTTGATGCGGACGCAGACGATCGGCAGCCCTTGTTCCCGGAGTGGCTTCTCGGCAGTTGCCGGCTGTATCGGTTGAATTCGTCCTCGCCGGCAACCTCAAAATAGATATGCGATTCCGGCGGCAGCATGTCGTCCACCTCAGGATGGGCGATGACGTATTTCCCGAACGCCGCGGTCAGTTCCAATTGCCTTTCCGCGAAATCACGGGAATCGATCATCTTTGGATCTCCCTCATACCCGCACCCGAGCCTGCCGGTCGCTGACGCTCCCGGCTCCGATCGGACACCTTCAGCGGAGATTCAGGTTTTCTTCTTTCGGCCCCGGGCTCGCGGCCGTGGTTTCAGGCCGAGTTCTTTGCGGAGGTCGTCCAGACTGATACCTCCCTCTTCCCGGTAGGAACGCCGCGATTCCTCGATGAGGGCAGCGAACTGAGGATTGTTGGCCAGGGACACGGACTCCCAGTCGGAACCAGACAGGTCCTTCACCGCCGCCAGCGGTCTGCCGTTGCGTGTCAAAATCACCGGCCCCGCCTTGGCCATGTCCGCCACCTCGGGTAAGGTCAACTCGACCTTCTCCAGCGGAATCACTTTCATAGCTCAACCTCCTCGTCGCCGATGAAGAGGGTATTGGGAACCTTGTGCCCCACAGCCACTACGACAACGAGCTCTTCGTCGCGGTTCACATCGTAGAATACACGAAAGTCACCCCCGCGTAACTCCCAAGGTGAGAGGGGATTGTCCTCCAGCCTTTTGCGCTTGCGGGTCGGCTGGCCTGGTTGATCGGTCAGTTGAGTGGCAATGGCATCGAGAATGATCTGCTGGTCTCGCTTACGCAACTTTTTCAAGTTGTCACGGGCTCGCGGTGAGAACTCGACCTCGAACGCCATACGATCCTCCGGGCACGGCCCAAGACCGAAGGGACGACGGGGCAGCGAGCATGACCCGCCACGCACCGATTCGGTGGATCCTGTTGCTGCGGCAAGGCCAATCTTAGCCAGCTCCGGATCGCCCCTCTAGCAGAAGGCCTTGAGCGGCTCGGGCCGGCGCCTTACGATGACCGCGGCACAAATCCACCGGAGGATCAATCATGCGCCAGGCCGTGATCATCGATGCCGCCCGCACTCCCATCGGCAAGGCCCACCCCGAGAAGGGGATCTACCGCGACGTCCGGGCCGATGACCTCTCCGCCGACCTGATGAAAGCACTCTTGGAGCGCGTCGGACTGCCGGCGTCGATGGTGGAAGACATCCACTGGGGCTGCGTGCAGCAGCAAAAGGAGCAGGGCTTCGACGTGGCCAAGCAGGCGGCCCTGATCGCCGGGCTGCCGGTCGAGGTCGGCGGCGTCACCGTCAACCGCAACTGCGGCTCCAGCTTGCAGGCGATCAACCAGGCGGCCCAGAGCATCGCCGCCGGCTGCGAGGACGTGCAAATCGCCGGCGGCGTCGAGCATATGCACCACATCCCGATGGAGGCCGGCTTTGACCCCAGCCCGCGGCTATTCTTCCGCCACAGCCCGGCCATCATGAACATGGGCCTGACGGCCGAGAACCTGGCCCGCAAGTACAAGATCAGCCGACGCGAGCAGGACGAGTTTGCCCTGCGCAGCCATCGCCGCGCCGCCGAGGCGACCGACACCGGCGCCTTCGCCCGGGAGATTATCCCCACCTGGGGACGGGACGAGGAAGGACGGAAGAAACTGCTGACCGAGGACCAGGGCATCCGCCGCGACACCAGCCTGGAGGCGCTGGCGGCGCTGCGGCCGGTGTTCCTGCCTGAGGGGGGCACTGTGACGGCCGGCAATGCCAGCCAGGTGAGCGTCGGGGCGGCGGCGGTACTGGTCATGTCGGCAGAGCGGGCCCGCGAGCTGGGCCTGAAGCCGAAGGTCAAGGTGCGGGCGATGGCCGTGGCCGGCGTGGACCCGGCGGTGATGGGGATCGGCCCGGTGCCAGCCACGCACAAGGCGCTGGAGCGGGCCGGCCTGAAGCTGGCCGACATCGACCTGATCGAGATCAACGAGGCGTTCGCTGTCCAGACGCTGGCGGTGATCAAACTGTTAAAGGCCGATCCGGAAAAGGTCAATGTCCACGGCGGAGCCATTGCCCTGGGCCACCCGCTCGGCGCCTCGGGGGCCCGCATCGCCACCACGCTGATCCACGCCATGGAACGGCGCGGGGCCCGGTTCGGCCTGGCGACCATGTGCATCGGCGCCGGCCAGGGAATCGCGACCATCTTCGAGGCGGTCGCTTGAGCGGAGAGGCCCGCGCGAGATCGCTCCCTGTTGCACAGCACTCAGCTGATCTCGGTCACCTGCCGGCCGCTCCGTTCGCCGAGCGGCAGTAACTGCGGCCCGTCCCGGCGAGCAGGCAAAGGATGGCGATGACCAGGACAGCGACGGGGCGCTGCGGCTTCATAGAGCACCCGGTTGAAGCTCACGGGTGGACGAACTCGTGCTCGGGATGCCGCACCGTCAGCACCGGGCAGGGCGCCTTGCGCACCACCTTTTCCGCGGTGCTGCCGAGCAGGACGTGGGCCAGTCCGCTGTGGCCGTGCGTCCCCATGACGATCAGGTCAATGTCCTTCTCCTGGGCAAAACGGATGATCTCGTAGAAGGGAGTCCCCTCGCGCACCTCCGGGTGAATGGTGAGCCCCTGGAGGTTGCTCTCTTGCGTGACGCGCTCCAGGGCGCTGCGGGCCGCTGCGATGAACTGCTCGACGGGCGGCGCGACCGGCGGGGCAACGGTGATGGCGTCGGGAATGAACAGGGCCAGGTCCTGGACCACATGGAGCAGGTACAGCTCGGCTCCGAACTTCTCGGCAAAGGCTGCCCCGTAGGTCAAGGCATTCTGCGAGTGCTTGCTGAAGTCGGTCGGCACCAGGATGCGGCGGAGGTCGATCATGGTTAGTCCATAGTCCGTAGTTCGTGGTCCGTAGTCTCTAGCGATCTTTGCGACGGACTACGGACCACGGACTACTGACGAACAAGTTGTTGAAAGCGCTCCCGCAGCTGGCGCGTCACCGGGCCGGGTTTGCCGGTGCCGATGGGTCGGCCGTCGCACTTGACCACGGGAATCACTTCCGCCGCGGTGCCGGTCAGGAAGCACTCGTCGGCGGCGTAGACATCATGACGGGTCAGGGCCATCTCCTGAACCGGGATACCGGCTTCGCGGGCCAGCTCGATGATGGCGTTCCGCGTCACCCCTTCCAGGATGCCCGCTTCCAGCGGCGGCGTCCGCAGCATGCCGTGCTTGACCAGGAAGATATTGTCGCCGGTACACTCGGCCACTTCCCCCTTGTGATTGAGCATCAGCGCTTCGGTGCAGCCGGCCCGCACCGCCTCAATCTTGGCCAGGATGTTGTTGAGATAGTTCAGCGACTTGATCCGCGGATTAACCGCGTTGGGATGATTGCGGATCGTGGCCGCCGTGCAGATCTCCAGGCCGTTGTCGTACAGCTCCGGCGGATAGAGGCTGATGTCGTCCACGATGATGATCACCTGCGGGTCGGTGGTCTTGCGCGGGTCGAGGCCGAGGTAGCCCGCCCCCCGGGTGACCACCAGGCGGATGTAGCCGTCCTTCTTGGCGTTGGCCTGCACGGTACTCTGGACCGCCTCGATCATCTGCTCCCGGGTCAGCGGGATCTCCAGGTAGATATGGCGGGCGCTCTCGTAGAGCCGGTCGATGTGCTCGCGCAGACGGAACACCTTGCCGCTGTAGATGCGGATCCCCTCGAACACGCCATCGCCGTAAAGCAAGCCGTGGTCGTAAACGCTGATCTTGGCGTCGGCCTTGTCGTAGAGCTTGCCGTTGATGTAGACCTTGGTCATCGCTGCTCTCGTCGGAGGAAAGAACTAGGCGAGCGGCCGGCGTCAGCCGGCCGGTGTTGTCAGCCTTACCGGCCG
>DATLYH010000216.1:0-33134 GCA_035575035.1 Gemmataceae bacterium | reverse complement strand
CCGGTAAGGCGAGCGGGGGGCGTCAGCCCTCCGGTAAAGCGCGCGGGGGGCGTCAGCCCCCCGGTAAGGCGAGCGGGGGCGTCAGCCCCCCGGTGGGACCCTACCGGGGGGCGTCAGCCCCCCGCTCGCCCGGAACTATTGCCGCGCCCGGACCCGCAGAACACAACGGGGCCCACGGAACACGTTCCGTGGGCCCCACGAGGTACTCAGTTTCGCTCAGAACGGAATGAGTCCGAACTCGCCCGGCTTGGCGTCTTCGGTAGGGCGAAATTCCATAGTATCCACCTCCGGATGCCTGGGACGGACCTCCGATTCTTCCGCCTCCTGAGGAATGTTCCGCGGTTTCGTGGGGCTGGCCGGTTTCTTCTCCAGCCGATCCGGCGCGGGCGGAACGTCCCGGTCCAGCGGGGGACAGACGTTCTCCGGCACCACCGACCGGCCCGAGTAGGGACAGTAGTTCCGGCTGTGTGGGCAGACATAGGGACAGCCGGGGTACTGAAGATGGCGGTTCGGGTCTTCGCGGCAATCAGGCGGCTGGCCCCCGCTGGGGAACTCGCTTTTCTCGCAGTCGTCGGACGCGACCAACGCCCGGAGGCATTGGTTCAAGAAATGGATCAGATCGTTATCCGTTTCCTTCGTCTCGTCCTCATCGGCGTAGGGCATGACGGCCGGCGCACCGTCATCGTCGGCCCGCGGCATGATCCGATCCGGCTCATCACCCGCGGGCAGAATGAAGTCAGCCGGCTCAATACAGGCCGGGATCTCATCTGCCGCATCCATGATCGTCGGCGGCGGGACCAACTCCACCAGGGCGCCGGTTAGCTGAATCTCCTCTTCGGTTGGGGCACTATCAGGGGTGAAGCTCGTCTGACAGTCTTCCTCTTGAAGGACGATCCGTCCCGGCAGGCGGCACTGGCTCAGGTCCGGGGCCGCGCAGGGCGGCTCATCGTCGGCGCAGCAGCCGGCAGGCGTGCAAGCCGCAGTGGGGGTAGCGCGGAAGGCGGTGCGGGCAGCCTGGAAGGCAAAGACAGGGTTGTACTGCACCGCCGACCGGTAGAAGGCGATCACCGATTGTCCCAGGAACGAGTCGGGGTGCCGGCTCGCCTGGTCGGCAGCCAGGTAAATCCCGAGAGCCGCGGTCAGCGCCGCGGCGGCGATGCACCAGAAGACTCTGCGCATAATCATTCTCTGCTCCCCAGGTAAGGACATGGTTGCCACTGACGGCGGCGACGAATAAAGGCGATGCAGGATGAGACGGCCTGTTCCGCCGATCGGCGCGGGCGGAAATATAGCGACGGCCTCCCTGCCCCGCCAGAGCAGTTCGCATCCGGAACCCGATGAATGGGGAAATGGCACAATCTCGGTTTCTCCCTTCCAGCGAGGCAGAGAAGCCACCTAAAATAGAAAAGGAGTTCCGCCCCCGTCGGATTGGGCTGGGGCAGCTGACCTGCTTTCCACGGCTAATACACCGTGGCGCATGGAAGCTGTCTGGAAGAGAGAGGCCCCCAGGAGACGGCGTTCCGGTCCCATCGGTTGTGCCAGCCCCTCCGGCAGGAGGCGGCGGCAGCGGGATAGTGGCATCCAAGTTCGCTTGACTAGATGCTTGACGCTCGCCGAGGGATGCGGGATGATACCCACGGAGGGGGGTTCTCCACGGCGCTGAGGCCGTAGCCGTATTGAAGCGTCGGACTGATCCCGTCCGGGGGTGCCCAACGGGTTCTCTTCACGGCCTTAGCGCTGTGGCCGTATTGAAGTCTGGCTGGACTGACTTAGTCCGGAGGTGACCAACGGCAGCATGTGTTGCCCGAAGTGCGCGTCTCACCACGCCCCGAAGGCCTCCGGCACTGGGTCCCATTATGTGAAGGAGGTCCTTTGAGCATCGCAACGGTGAGAAGTGAGCGGATGGCGACCCTCCCGGCCGCCGTGGAACGTGCTTCCCTGTGCGCTCGTGTCGCCGCTGACAACAAGGCGCGCGACGTCCTCGTCCTCGACATGCGAGGCATCACCCCTCTGTACGACTTCTTTGTGCTGGCCACTGGGACCAGCCGCCGTCAGATCCATACCTTGGCTGAAGAAATCGATGCCGCCATGCGCGCCGAGGGCGACGTGCGCCTCAGCATCGAAGGCTACGAGGCTAGCCGGTGGGTGGTGCAGGACTACGGCGATGTCGTGGTCCACGTGTTCGACCCCGAGGCGAGGGAGTATTATGCCCTGGAAGAGCTTTGGGCCGACGCCCCGCGCCTCGACTGGGAGCGCTACTAACCGCCCGGGCTGGGCCGGCCGCCGTTGTCCAGCCTGAGTACCGGTGCCTCGCTACAACGCAACCCGGCACCCGACTCCTTGCCGGAGTGGGGCCGCAGCCTTTCTTTGCCGCAAGACTTGCTTCCGCGGCCGGGAGACCTATTCTCCTCTCCAAGTACCGGCCGGACAGTGCCGTCCGCGCCGGGCGGAAGCAGCCGATGGCGTCCACCCTTCCGCAGACCTTCATTCCCCAGGCCATCCATGACCCTCCTCGAACAGTTGCAGCAGAAGTTCCGCGACGCCCTGGCTGGGCTTGTCGCCGACCCGGGGCCTTACGGCGGCATGGTCAAGCCGACCCAGGACCCCAGGCACGGCGATTACCAGGCCAACTGCGCCATGCCGCTGGCGAAAGTGCTCGGCCGGCCGCCGCGCGACCTGGCCCAGGAGATCGTGCGCCGGCTGGACCTGGGCGATTTCCTGGAGCCGCCGCAGGTTGCCGGCCCCGGCTTCATCAATCTGCGCGTCCGCAACGACTGGCTGGCAACCCGGCTCCAGGAGATGGCCCGCGACGAGCGGCTCGGCGTCGAACGGGCCGGCCGGCCGGAGACGATCGTCATCGACTACAGTTCGCCGAACGTAGCCAAGCCGATGCACGTCGGCCACCTGCGGAGCACAATCATCGGCGACGCATTGGCCCGGCTGTTGCGCTTCCTCGGCCACCGGGTGATCAGCGACAACCACCTGGGCGACTGGGGCACGCAGTTCGGCATGCTGCTGTACGGCTACAAGCACTTCCGCGACGAGGCGGCCCTGAAGGCCGACCCGGTGCGGGAGATGGTTCGGCTGTACGTCCACGTCCGGAACCTGACCAAGCCGGCCGAGGCGGATGAGGACGAGGAAAACGGCGCAAGCAAGTACACGCCGGAGCAGGTTGCTGAAGCCCGGCGGATACTGGAGGAGGTGCGGCGGGAGACGGCCCGGCTGCACGAGGGGGACGAGGAGAACGTCCGGCTCTGGAAGGAGTTCATGCCCATCTGCATGAAGGAGATCGAACCGATTTATCAGCGGCTGGACGTCCGGTTCGATTTGCAGCTGGGAGAGAGCTTCTACAACCCGATGCTGCCCAGCGTGGTGCAGGAACTGCTCGACAAGGGGATCGCTCAACTCAGCGAGGGGGCCGTCGCCATTTTCGTGAGCGACAAGGAGGGAGAGCCCCCCGCGCTGGTGCGCAAACGGGACGGCGCGTTCACCTACACCACCACTGACCTGGCGACGATCCGCTACCGGGTCAAGGAGCTGAACGCGGAACGGATCCTCTATGTCGTCGGTGCCCCGCAGGCGCTGCACTTCAAATACCTTTTTGAGATCGCCCGGCGCTGGGGCTACGACCGGGTGAAGTTCGAGCACATCGCCTTCGGCTCGGTGCTAGAGCGCTTGCCGGACGGCAAAACGGTGATGTTCCGGACACGGGGAGGGCGAGTCGTCGAACTGAACCATCTCCTCGACGAGGCGGTGGTGCGCGCCCGGGAAGTCTACGAGAAGAACCGCGCCGACCGAATCGCTCGCGGTGAGGAAGTACCCGAGCTGACCGAGGCGGAGAAGCAGCAGGTGGCCGAGGTCGTCGGCATCGGGGCGGTTAAGTACGCCGACCTGTCGCAGAACCGGACCAGCGATTACGTCTTCGACTGGGATAAGATGCTGGCCATGGACGGCAACACGGCCACCTACATGCAGTACGCCTACGCCCGGAATCGGAACATCTTCCGCAAAGGGGGCGAGGACGCCGGGCCGTTCCGGACAGAGCCGCCGCTGCCTTCCCTCGATGCCCCCGAGGAGCGGGCGCTGGCCTTGCAATTGCTCCGGCTCGGCGAAGCCCTGCAAGCCGCGGCGGCCGATTACCGGCCAAACCTGATCACGGCCTACCTGTGGGACCTGGCGAAGGTCTACAGCAAGTTCTATGAGAAGTGCCGTGTGCTCAACGCCGAGACGCTCGCGCTGCGCCGCAGCCGGCTGCTGCTGTGCGACTTGACCGCCCGGGTCATCCAACTGTGCCTACAGCTGCTCGGCATCCGCACCGTGGAGCGGATGTGAGAACGCCGTTCTCCTCACTCCCAACCTCTTTCCCCTCCAGGAAGGGAGAAAGGAGAAGGAGTTCCTTCTCCGCTTCGGGGAAGAGGGGGCGGGGGTGAGGGAGACATTTCTCTTTCAGGTCAAGAACCCAAACAGCCGCTGCCGGGCCGCCTCGTCCAGCGGGGCGCCGTACTCGCACGCCTCGAACCCTTCGGCGTACTCGACACACCGGCCGCGCTCGGCCCCCAGGCACTGCACCAGGAGGTTGCGGAACCGGTCCGCCTGGGCGCGCAAACGGGGGCGGAGACTGTCCGCCAGCCACTCCCGGCGAGCGGTCTCGTCGGCGGGGACCTGGTCCTCGTATCCCCCGTTGTACGGCAGCCACTCGTAAAACTGCGACTGGTGGCAGTGGAGCATGGCGACGATCCGGTCGAAGACCGACGTGACATCGACGGCCACGGTTGGCTGGAAGGGGTACGGCTTCTGGAACTCGTCGGGCAGATAGGCAATCACCGGATTGGCCGGCAGGTGCGGCGTGTCAGGGACGATGGCCGGCACTGTCACCATGTAGGCGGCGTCCTGGACGAGCTGGCTGGTGTAGCGGTGGTCAGGGTGGTAGTCATTGGGCCGGTGCGTCAGCACCAGGTCGGGCCGGAAGGAGCGGATCAGCCGGATGACCTGGAAGCGGTTTTCCAGGGTCGGCAGGAGCTGGCCGTCGTGACTGTCAAGCACGTCGTAGGTAGCGCCGATGACGGCGGCAGCGGCGGCGGCCTCGGCGCGGCGGCGCTCGGCCAGGGCGGCACCGCGAAGGGTCTGGTGACCGGCGTCGCCGTTGGTCAGACTGACCATCTTGACGACGTGGCCGGCCGCCCGGTACAGGGCCGCCGTCCCCCCCGCGTAGTAGTCGGCGTCGTCGGGGTGGGCACCGATGATGAGCAGACGGAGAGGACGTTCGGGCATCGGGGCTCCTTCGGGTCGGCGGAAGCAGGTTCGTCGCGAGCCGCGAAGCGCGGACACGCCCACCCCCTCACCCCTTACCCCTCTCCCCCTTGGAGGGGGGAGAGGGGGACAGATTATTCGCCCCTCGCTCCCTCGAAGGGGGACGGCTTGTTCCCCCCTCGCCCCCTAAAGGGAGCGAGGGGGCGGGGATGAGGGGGCTCGCGGCTAACCAGTTCTCTACGTCCGGCGGCCCAGGGCGGCAAGGCGGCGAGCGCCCCTGATGGCAGCGGGGTTCCATTGGAGGGAGGACTTTCTTCCAAAGTGCTCGTTTTCTTGCTTGCTTCGCCAGCGGGAGTCGGCATCATAAGAGATGCCCGTTTGGGAGAGGTTTGCATCGCCGTGGGACCTGTTTTACGAAAGGACCAGACCATGCTGCGGACTCGCACCCTGCTGACCGCTCTGCTGGGACTGGCGCTGCTCGCCGGATCGGCCCAGGCCGATCTGACCGACAGCTTGCAGAAGGGGACACCCGACATCAAGTCGATCGGGCCGCTTGCTTTCGGCCCCGACGGCGTGCTGTTCCTGGGTGATTTCCAGGGAGCCGCTATCTTCGCCATCGACACCGGCGACCGCACGCCGGCCGGCAACGACGCCGTCAAGGTGGAAGGGATCGACGGCAAGATCGCCTCGCTGTTGGGGATCGATCCCAAGCAACTCCTGATCCGCGACCTGAAGGTCAACCCGGCCTCGGGCAAACTTTACCTGTCGGTGTCGCGCGGGCGGACCCCTGATTCCCCCTCCGTCTTGCTCCGCCTGGACCGTAAGGGCCATCTCGAGGAAGTGCCATTGAAGGACGTCAAGTTCGCCAAGGCCGTCATCGCCAACCCGGCCGAGGGGAGGGACCGCCCGCAAGCAATCACCTGCATCGAGTTCGTCAACGGCAAGGTGTACGTCTCCGGCCTGTCCAACGAACAGTTTGCCTCGACGCTGCGGGCCATCTCCTTCCCGTTCACTGCGACTGATCAGGGCACCGCGGTCGAGATCTACCACGGCAATCATGGCAGGTTCGAGACCCGGTCGCCGGTGCGGACCTTTACCCCCTACGACATCAAGGGAGAACTGCACCTGCTGGCCGGCTACACCTGCACGCCGCTGGTGAAGTTCCCGGTCACGAGCCTGAAGGCGGGTGCTAAGGTCCAGGGCATCACCATCGCCGAGCTGGGTAACCGCAACACGCCGCTGGACATGTTCGTCTACCAGAAGGATGGCAAGGATTACATCCTGATGGCCAATACCAGCCGCGGGGTCATGAAGATCACCACGGACAACATCGACAAGATTGAGCCGATCACCAAGCCGGTGGGCGGGATCGCGGGGCTGAAGTACGACACCATCAAGGAATGGCAGGGCGTCGAGCAGTTGGCCAAGCTGGACAATGCCCGGGCGGTGATCCTGGTACGGACCCCCACGGGCGGACTCAACTTGGAAACGGTGCCGTTGCCGTGACTGGCGCCGCCGGGCCCGGCTCCGCGGGCCGGGCCCGGGTCTCACCGCAATGACGAATGACGAAGCACGAATGACGAAAGAATGACGAAGGCCGAAGGACCAAGGACGAAGGGCGCACGAGAGGCGTTCACCGCCGGTGGGGTGACGTCCCCTGCCGACCGGCTGTTTTGTCATTCGGATTTCGTCATTCGTGCTTCTTTCGTCATTCGTGCTTAGGAATTCGTCATTCTCACCCAGGTGGTAACGTGAGCAAGCACATCGGCGTCGCCGTGGCTGTGGTCCTGATCGCGGTCGGGGCCGTCTCGGAGTACGCCTCCAGCCAGCCGTCCGGCAAGGGGAGACCGGCCATCCGGCTCAACCGCCCGTCGGATACCGCTACCCAGGCCACCTTTGATGTGGTCGGTCTCGACCCAGCCGAGTTGGCGAAGCTGGCCGGAGCAAAACTGGAACCGGACCAGTGGAAGGCCCTGCTCGCCGTCTACGTCGCAGGGGCGGCGGAAGACAGGGATCGGCCGGCGATGCTCGGCTCGTACCGGGTCGAGGGGGACGTGCTCCGTTTCGAGCCGCGCTTCCCGCTTGCTCCGGGAGTGCGCTATCGGGTGGTGTTCGACCCGTCGCGGCTGCCGGGGCGGACCGGCAAACACGAGTCAGTTGTCGCCGAGTTCACCTTGCCCAAACCCAAGCCCACGACGCCGACCGTGGTGACGCAGGTCTACCCCACCCGGAACAAGCTACCGGAAAACCACCTGCGGTTTTACATCCACTTCTCCGCCCCCATGAGCCAGGGGCACGCCTACCGGCATATCCACTTGTTCAATGCCGAGGGGAAGGAGATCGAGACCCCCTTCCTGGAGTTGGGGGAAGAATTGTGGGACGCGCAGGGCAAACGCTTCACGCTCTTCCTCGATCCGGGGCGGGTCAAGCGCGACCTGAAGCCGCGCCGGGACTTCGGCCCGATCCTTGAGGAGGGCAAGACCTACACCCTGGTAATCGATCGCGATTGGCCGGACGCCAACGGCAACCCCTTGAAGGAGTCGTACCGCAAGACGTTCCAGGCAGTGGCCCTGGATGAGCAGGCGATTGACCCGAAGGCATGGAAGATCGAGCCGCCCGCGCCTGGCCAACGGGGGCCTCTGACGGTCACGTTTCCCAAGCCGCTGGACCATGCCCAGCTGCACCGGCTCCTCTGGGTGGTTGACGCAAAGGGCCGGCGCCTGGCCGGCACCGTCAAGGTGACCGATGAAGAGACGCGCTGGCACTTCACCCCGGAGCAATCCTGGCAAGCTGGAACTTATCGTCTGGTGGCCGACGTGACGCTGGAGGACTCGGTCGGCAACTCGATCGCCCGACCATTCGAGGTGGATGTCTTCCCCCCGATCGAGCGCCAGATCAAGACCGAGACAGTGGAGCTGCCGTTCGAGGTAAGGGCGCTACCGGAGTGAAGTTTGGTTCCAGTCCGGCCGCTGCTTGCGGCTTAGCACGGGGGCTCGGCGCCGCGCCGCCAACGGCCGATCATTTCCGCGAAGGTCGCCCCTGGGTCGCCAGTAGCGCCAGCGTCGCCCAGCCGCAGGTGGAAATCCGCTGGGCGTAGCTCTCTCCACCGGCCGGGCGCGTCGTCTCTCGCCAACTGCCATCCTCCTGCTGCGTTCGGATCAAATAGGCCCGGCCGCGCTCGATCATCGCCGCTACATCTTTCTCCTCTCCCAAAGCTGTCAGGGCCAGCAATACCACTGCGGTGTCAAAAGGCTCGGGGAACGAGGTGACGTACGGTCCCCAGCCGCCATCCTTCGACTCGCCTCGGCGGATTAGCTCCAGACAGTGGCGGCGCTGGGTCCGGGCCTCGGCGTCGTCGTTCCCCGCCAGCGCCAGCAGAACGGCCGCTGCATCCAGCACACTCTTGACCTCCACCTGGCGCAGCCACCGGTCCGCCCGGGCGATTGCCTCGCGGTGCCGCTGGGGGTCGGCCCTCAGGAGCACGCGGCGGGCCTGATAGGTCATCAGGCAGGCGCCGTAGGTGGCCGGCGCGCCGATGATGACCTCCCCGTCGGGCCGCCAGCTGCCGTCCTCCTTCTGGTGCTCCGCCACCAACTCGGCGGCGCGGAGCAGGGCTTTCTGGCCCTTGACGGCGCCGGCGTCGAGGGCGTCCACCAGGGCGGCGGCGAACTGGACGCGGGCCAGCCCCGTATCGCTCGGTCCACCCTCGCCGCCGTTTTTGTCCCAACCGTCCGGCCGCGCCAGCCAGCGCGAGGTCTCTGCCAGCGCTCGGGCCGGCAACGGGCGGCCAAGCCGGATCGCATGGTACAGCGCCCGGGCGGCATCGCCGTTGTTGTGGCACGAGTAGCACTTGTTCTCCACCGACCAACTCGGCACCTCGCGGACCAGGAAGGCGACGGCCCGGGCCTCCGGCTCCTCCTCCGCCGACAAGAGCACCAAACCGGCCAGGGGAATGAAGAGTACGGGGTTCACGGATCGCGGCCTCCTCCGGGCGATGGCAGCGGTCGTTACCTGCCGACCTCCATTTTCGAGCGGAGGAACTTGACGATGCGAGGAATGGCAGTGCGGGCTTCCTCGCCGGGGTCGCCGGTCCCCACGCCCGGCTCATAAACGATGTCGAGGAAGCCGGGGTAGTGGACGCTGCGCAGGATGGCAAACACCTTGTCGTAATCGATGAACGGCTCCGAGCCGTCCGGGCGGGGATTATAGAACTTGACACGGACGTAGCGGGCCAGCGGGGCGGTCTGGCGGATGCTTTCGAGATAATCGGCGTTGGCCAACTCCGGCGGCGGCTTGCCGCTGGCCCCGCGCGAGCCGGCGAACTGGCCGGTGTCCAGCACGAATGTCAGGTTGGGGTGATCGACCATTTTCAGGAAGCGGATCACCTCGTCGCCGGTGCGGACCAGGGCGCCGTGGTTATGGTTCTGCAAACCGATCGGCATCCCCTCGCGGGCAGCCTCCTCGCAGACCTTGCGGACGGCGGCCCCGGCCTGGGCAAACGCCCGCTCGCGCTCCGCCTCGCTCGGCGGCGAGCCGGCGAAGACCCGCACCAAGGGCGCTCCGAGGAACATCCCCACCCGGATCGCCTCGCGGGCCATCTTGAATTCCTCCTCCTGTCGATCCTCGGACCGACCGAAGTTAGTTGAGACGGTTACCTGCGAGACGGAAAGCCCGTGGTCGAGGTAAGCCCGCCGCACGCGCTTGAGGTAGTCGGTGTCGGTGCTCTGCAGGTTGCGGATATGGATGCTGGCCCCCTCGACCCCCAGCTCGCGGCTGAGTGCCAGGAACTTGAAGATGTCCATCTGTCCCTTGGTAAACTCGCGCGAATAGCTCAGGGTGTAGTTGCTGATTTTCATGGTTGGGTTTCCCGTTCAGAACAGTTTGCGTTCCCAGCCGGGCTCGACCAGACGCATGGTGGTGGCGTCGTCGCGCTCGCGCATGCCGCACTTGCGGTAGACCTCATGGGCCCGGGCCACCTTGTCCGCGTCCAGCCGCACCCCCAGACCCGGGCCGTCCGGCACCCGCATCTTGCCCCCCTGGATCGGTAGGTTCGGCCCCTCGATGATGTCGGCCCCGGGCACCAGCCAGGGATAGTGGGTGTCGCTGGCGTAGGTCAGCTGCGGCACGACGGCGCCCAGGTGGATCATCGCCGCCATCGTGACGCCGGCGTGGTTGTTGCTGTGCTGGCTGACGCCCCAGCCCAGCGTCTCGCACAGCCGGCCCAGCTCCTGGCAGGCCGGGATGCCGCCCCAGTAATGGTGATCGCTCAGCACCACGTCGATCGGCTGAAGGCGGACCGCCTCAGGGACGTGCTCGAAGCGCGTCACGCACATGTTGGTGCTCATGCGCAGTCCGGTGGCCTGCCGCACCTCGGCCATCGCCCTTTGCCCGGCCACCGGGTCCTCGTAGTACTCCAGCGTCACGTCTTTCAGTTTCTGGCCGATGCGCAGGGCCGTCGCCGTCCGCCAGCGTGCGTTCGGGTCGATGCGCAGCGGGCACTTGCCGCCGAAGTGCCGGTCCAGGGCCCGCATCGTCTCCAGCTCCGCCTCGGGGTCGAGCACGCCTCCTTTGAGCTTGAGCACGCGGAAACCCCACCGCTGGCGGAAGCGGTCGGCCATCTGGACCATTGCCTCGGGCGATCGGACCTCGCCCCAGTCATCGAGGGCGCGGTCGCCGCGGCCGCGCTGGTCCACGATCCGCGTGTCGGCCAGCAGCTTTGGGTGATCGGCAGCGTAGCGGTAGAAAAGGTAGGCGGCGAATTCGACCTCCTCACGCACCGGGCCGCCGAGCAGTTCGCAGAGCCGCCGTCCGGTCGCCTTGCCGCAGGCATCCAGGCAGGCCAACTCGATGCCGGCGTAAGCACCGGGGTCAAGCGCCAGCAACGGTCGGGCGAAGGCGCGATAGGCGAAGGCGTTCTGGCCGACGACGGTGGCGCGGGCCTTCTCCAGGGCGTCGGTGGTCCGCCGGCCGCCGCGCGTCTCACCGACGCCCATGATGCCGGCGTCGGTTTCGATCTCGACGAGGTTGCGGAGGAAGTAAGGGCCGTGGCAGCCGCTGGCAGCCAGCAGCGGCGGGTCGGGCAGGGCAATGGGGGTCACCTTCAGACCGGTGATTTTCAGCGGCGGCACCTTGCGCCTGGACTCCTGGGCAAGGCCTGGTGCGGCGCACGCAGCCCCGGCCAGGCCGCCCACAGCCGACCGGAGCCATTCCCGACGGTGCACGATCATGGTGCGGTTCTCCTGGTCACTTCCGGAAGTTCGCGGAGCAAGTAGCAGGCACACGGCATGCGCCTGCTACTTTCCAAAGCGCGGTCGATGCTGTCAATCAAAAAGGAGAACGGCTGACCTTTGCCCCGGGCAAAGCATTGTACGCGGGCCTTAACGGAAACACCGTTCGGATCGTCCTCGGGACCGATTTTTCGGCAGACTTTTTTCAGATTACTGCTGGGTAACTGGACATCTCGGTTAATGTGAGACAGATTCTGGTAGCGTCCCCGTACAGATTGCCCATCTTGCCCCTCGGGCAGGATGGTTTGGATTCGCCCTGTCGCTCAATCTTGGAATTAAGGGACTCGCTAATGCTCCGCTCCCCTTGGCTACGCAAGTTGTTTGGTCTGGCCCCCATGTCCCGCCGTCGGGCGTCCTGCGCCGCGGCGCCGCGCCGTTCACCGCGGCTGCAACTGGAGCAGTTGGAATGCCGGCTAAGCCCCGCCACGCACGTCTGGACGGGGCTGGGTGCCGATGCCAACTGGACCACCGCCGCCAACTGGGCCGGAAACGTCGCCCCCAATCCCAGCGACGGCGCCGACAATCTGGTCTTCCCTGCTGCCGCCTTGCAACTGAATAACACCAACGACTTCGCCGCCGGCACTACCTTCCGTTCCATCACCTTCAACGGGGCCGGCTACACCATCGCCGGCAACCAGGTCCGGCTGCTGGCCGGCGTGCGGGCAGGCGCGGTGGCCGGCGAGAACACCTTTGCCCCCGACATCCTCCTGGCCCGTTCCCAGACCTTCGCCGTCGGCGATAGCGCCCTGGTCCGCTTGACCGGCGCCGTGGACGGCCCGGGTGGACTGACCAAGCGTGGCCCGGGAATGCTGGTGCTCGCCGGGGCCAACACCTACGCCGGCTTGACCCGCATCGAGGCGGGGGCGGTCAACATTCAGAATGGTTCGGCCCTGGGCAGCCTGGCGGCTGGTACCGTCGTCCGCCGCAATGCAGTCCTGCAAATGCAAGGCGACATCAGTGTGGCCGAGCGCCTCGTCCTGGGTGGCCGGGGGAGCCGCGGAGGCACACTGTGGAACACGGGAGGGAGCAACACCTGGACCGGCAACATCGCCGTGCGCGAGACAAGCATCCTCCGCGTTGACGACGCCACGTCCTTGCAAATCACCGGCGGGATCGGTCTGGGCAACCAAACCCTGGTGGTCAGCAGTGCTGGAACGACGATTCTCTCCGAGACAATCCGGGGCGGGAGCCGGAGCCGGCTGTTCAAGGAAGACATCGGCACCCTGGTGCTTTCCGGGGCCGGCACCTACTCGGGCAGGACCCGCGTTCGGGACGGAACCCTCCTGGTCAACGGCGACCTCAGCTCGCTGCGGGGGGTAAACGTGGAGAACGCCGCCACACTTGGGGGAGAAGGGGCCATCGGCGGCCGAGTCACCGTCCAGGGCGGGACCATAGCTCCGGGCGTCAGCCCGGGGAACCTCAGCGTCGGCGGCGTAAGTTTTACACCCGGCTCGTTCTTTACGGTGGAGCTAAAAGGCACTATTCCTGGCAGCGACTACGATCAGCTCGACGTCAGCGGCCGGGTGGTCCTCGGCGGGAGCACCCTGGTCGTCACCTTAAACTTCCCCTCGACCATCGGCAATAGTTTCACGATCATCGACAATGGCGGCACCGATCCGATCGTCGGCACCTTCGACGGACTCAACGAGGGGGACACCTTTATCGTCAACGGCCTCGTCTTCCAGATCACCTACGTGGGGGGCACCGGCAACGACGTGGTGCTGACGCAGGTCGGCTAGGGCCAGAGTGCTTCGCGTCGCGGCTAAACGGGAGCCGCCGGCCTGCTGGCCGACGTGGCCTTCGCGGCCGCCTCCTGTTCCGCCGCCCACTGCAACCACAGCGCCGCCTGCGCATCGCTTGGCATGCGCCAGTCGCCGCGTGGCGACAAACTGATTGAGCCGACCTTGGGACCGTCCGGCAGGCAGCTCCGCTTGAACTGGTTGGCGAAGAACCGCTTGATGAACACCTGCAACCAGCGCCGCAGCTCCTCGGCGGAATATGACCGGTCGAAGCGGGCATGCTCGGCCAAGAAGAGAATCTTCTCCGGGGACATCCCGTAGCGGAGGAAGTGGAAAAGAAAGAAATCGTGCAGCTCGTAGGGGCCGATCGCCCCCTCGGTCGCCTGGATGATCTGGCCATCCTCGCCGGCCGGCAGCAGCTCGGGGGAAATCGGCGTGCGGACGATGTTCAGCAGGATGCGCTGGGCTTCGCCCTCGAACTCGTTCTCCGCCACCCACCGCACCAGGAACTTGACTAGCGTCTTGGGAATGCTGGCGTTGGGGTTGTACATGCTCATGTGGTCGCCATTGTAAGTCGCCCATCCCAGGGCCAGCTCGGAGACATCGCCAGTGCCGATGACGAAGCCGGCGTTCATCAGGATGCTGGTCCGCATCCGTGCCTGCACATTCTCGAAGATCAGGTCCTGCCGCTTCTCGGCCGGCAATCGGCGATAGGCTTGGCGCAGCTCCTCCACCCCCAGCCCTTCCAGATCGATGCCGAACGGCCGATGGCCCAGCGCTTTCATCTGCTCGAAGCAGAGCCGGCGAATGTCGATCTCAACAGCGGTCACGCCGAGTTGCTGCATCAGCGCCCGGGCGTTGCCGAGCGTCTGCTCGGTGGTGCCGAAACCGGGCATGGTGAAGGCGCGGATGCGGTCGCGCGGCACGCCGAGGCGGTCCATGGTCTTGCAAGCGACCAGCAGGGCCAACGTCGAGTCGAGACCGCCCGAGATGCCGATGACCACCGGCGGCTTGCCAAGGTGCTCCAGGCGCTTGGCCAGCCCCGCCACCTGGATGCTGAAGATTTCCTCACAGCGCTCGCGCAGCTGCTCGCTGGCCCGCGGCACGAACGGGTGGGCGTCCACTTCGCGCAACAGCCCGGAGGCGGGGGCCGGCTCCAGGGTGAAGGGGACGTATTCGAACGCCCGGTCGGTCCCCAGATAGAGCTGGGCGTCGCCGAAGCTGTTGGTGCGCATCCGGTCGGCCCGCAGACGGTCGAGGTCGATGTCGGCCGCCAGCAGCGTCTCGTCGCGCTGGAAGCGGCGCGACTCGGCCAGGAGGGTGCCGTTCTCCGCGATCAAGCAGTGGCCGCCGAAGACCACATCGGTTGTCGATTCCCAGACACCGCAGGAGCAGTAGACATAGCCGGCGATACAGCGGCCCGACTGGTTGACGACTAGCTGTCGCCGGTAGGCCGCCTTGCCGATGACCTCGTTGCTGGCCGACAGGTTTACCAGTAGCGTGGCCCCGCGCAGCGCCTGGAACGAACTGGGCGGCACCGGCACCCAGAGATCTTCGCAGATCTCGACGCCGACGACCAGCCCTTCGATATTGACCGCGCTGAAGAGCCGGTCAGTGCCGAAGGGGACGGCTTCACCGTTGAGGTTGACCTCGCGGCTGCGGGCGGTGGCGGCAGCGGCGAACCAGCGGCCCTCGTAAAACTCCTTGTAGTTGGGGATGAATGACTTGGGCACGATGCCGAGCACCCGGCCGCGGTGGAGCAGAGCGGCACAGTTGAAAACCTGGTCGTCCACAGCCAGGGGGAGACCAACGATCGCCAGCCCCGAGAAGACCTCGCCTCCGGCGCGGGCCACGCGCGCCAGGGCGGCCAGCGCCCCGCGCTGAAGCGGGATCTGCTGGAACAGGTCGGCGCAGGTGTAGCCGGTCAAGCACAATTCGGGAAAGACCACAACAGCGATGCCCTGGCTCTCGGCGCGGGCCATCAGGGCCAGGATGCGGTCGGCATTGTAAGCGCAGTCGGCCACGCGCAGGGAGGGCACGGCCGCCGCGACGCGCAGGAATCCGTGACGGAGCATGGAAGTCCTCCCCGGGCCCCGCCGGGGCGGCACGCAGGACCCAGACGGCCACGCAGGACCCAGACGGCGGTGTCCCCGGATGCTGCTATTGTCCGCACCCGCCGGCCGGGAAGCAACTCCACCGAGGCGACAGCCTCGGGAGAAAAACCTGTCCGCGCCGGACCGCTTCCAGGCAATGCTGATACCCCATCAGAAACCACCGGATGCCGACCGCTCCGGCCACCCGGTTCGCTACCTCTAACCCAGCGGCCGCCAGCCGGCGAACGACGCCGCCTCGCTCAGCTCTTCCGCGATCCGCAGCAGGCGGTTGTACTTGGCCAGTCGTTCACCCCGGGCCACGGACCCGATCTTGATCTGGCCCGCCCCGGTTGCCACCGCCAGGTCGGCGATGGTCGTGTCCTCCGTCTCACCGCTGCGGGCCGAGATCACCGGCCGGTAGCCGGCCGAGCGCGCCAGGGCGATCACCTCCAGTGTCTCAGTCAACGTGCCGATCTGGTTGACCTTCACCAGCACACTGTTGGCCACTCCTCGGGCAATGCCCTGCCGTAGCCGCTCCAGGTTGGTGACGAACAGGTCGTCGCCGATCAGCTGCACGCGCCGCCCCAGTGTTGCCGTCAGCTGCTGCCAGCCGTCCCAGTCGTCCTCGGCCATGCCATCCTCGATGCTCAGGATCGGGTAGTCGTCCGCCAGGCGCTGAAGCATGCCGGCCATGTCGTCCGGCGTCAGAGTGAGGCCGCCGGTCGCCTTCAGGTGATAGCGGCCGGCGTGGTAGAAGTGAGTGGCGGCCACATCCAGCGCCAGGGCCGCTTGTCGGCCGGGTGTGTAGCCCGCCCGTTCGATCGCTTCAAGGACCATGTGAATGGCCTGCTCGTTGTTGTGCAGCCGCGGCCCAAAGCCCCCCTCGTCGCCGACCAGCACCCCCTCAAAGCCGTGCCGTGTCAGCGTCGCCGCCAGAGCGCGATAGACATTGCCCGCCATCTCCAGCGCTTCGGGATAGGAGCGGGCGCCGATGGGTAGGAGAAGAAAGTCCTGGAAATCGAGGTTGCCGCCGGCGTGCAGGCCGCCGCTGATCAGGTTCACCATCGGCAGCGGCAGCGACGGCTGGGCGTCGGGCAGGAGGGCCTGGCTCACCTCCCGGAGATGGCGCCACAGCGGCAGGCCGCGCGCCGCAGCGGCCGCGTGGGCGCAGGCCAGAGAGACGCCGAGGATGGCGTTGGCTCCCAGACGGGACTTGTTGGGAGTGCCGTCCAACTCGCACAGGGTGCGGTCAATGAGGCCCTGGTCGGCCGCGGACAGGCCGAGCAGGCGCGGGGCGATCTGCTCACGGACGTTGGCCACGGCCCGGCGCACTCCCTTGCCGCCGTAGCGGGCCGGGTCGCCGTCACGCAGCTCCACCGCCTCATGCCGGCCGGTGCTGGCGCCCGATGGCACAAGGGCGCGCCCCCGAGCACCGCCGCGGCAGAGCACTTCTACCTCGACGGTCGGGTTGCCCCGGCTGTCGAGCACTTCTCGGGCCTGGATGTGGGCAATCGCCTCGGCATTCTCCATGACGGAACAGACCTCTGGCTGATCGGGGTTGCGGCCTGAGGTGATTCTGCCCGCCGAGTCAGGGCACGGCAAGGGGCGGCGAAGCGGTTGGCCGCGTGTTTGCTCTGCCGAACTGCCCAGGGGTATGGTTGGGGCTTCGCCGACTCAGTTCAAGCCACCTCGGATACGTAAGACCGTGACGGGGGCATCGCTCACAGCACCTTGTAGTTCTTCTCATCGAGGTAGAGGATGGCGACGGGCGTGTCGGGGACGGGCAGGGAGTCATCCCTTAACTCCTCGCGGTAGCCGATCTCCCGGTCGCGGATGATGCGGCCGCCCGGCGCCGTGAAGCGGTAGCGTAGCTCGAGCTTGTAGCCGTCTTCACCGGCCGGCGTCGCAGTGCATTCGACCACTCGGCCTTCCAACAGCCGGCCCCGTCGGCTCAAGCGGATTTCGCGGCGGCAGCGCTTCACCTGATAGCCCATAAACAGGGTCACCGGCAGCCACATCAGCGCCCCCACACTGATGCCGTCGCGGAAGTTGGTGTCCTCAACGATGGCGGAGATTGCCGGGATGGCATTGTTGTAGCGCACATTCACCACCTGCCCGGGGTGCACCCGGGCGTAGGTGGCCCGGCCGACGTTCTGTTCCCGCTGATAGACGACAGGGCCAGTCGGCGTGGCGGCTTCGAAGCGGTAGGTGACGTAGTACTCGGGGCCGCCGTCGCCGCGCTCGTCCTTGCGGCACTTCACCACCTCGGCCCCGACAACGGAATAATCGCGCTGGAGCAGCAGCCAGCGGCCCCACTCGACGGCCGCCCAGCCGGTCAGGAACAGGCACACGGCCAACACCGCCAGGGTGAGCAGCAGCCCCAGCCGCGCCCGGCGGATGGCCCGGCCGCGCGGCGGTTGGTCCGTCAGGAACGCCCGGTTGTCCGGGTCGAGCAGGAAGAGGTCCGTCGGTTGCATACTTCTTCTCGGTCCGGGTGCGCGTGCGATCGGTTCCGCGTGAGGGGATTCACTCCATTCTAGCTCACCCCAGGCTGGCCATCTCGGAATCGGCCAGGTGCAGCACTTCTTCCCAGCGGGCCGGCTGCTCTTCCAGGATGCGCCGTCCCAGCCGCCGCACCGTCTGCCGGCGCGGCTCATCAGGGAGGTATTCAACCGGGCTGGTGCCGTCGATTCGCGCCAGGGCACAGACGGCGCAATGTCCAATGGCCCGGCCTTCCCATTCTGCCCGCGGCCGAAAACGCGCCGTCGCTGCATAGGTTTCCCAGAAGGCGCGTGTCAGGTCAAAATAAGGGAGGTGCTCCGGCCAACGCTTTACCGCCTTGAGCAGCAGGTGGCTCAGGAAGAAACCCAGGTCCATGCTCGGGTCGCCGAAGTGGGCCGTCTCATAATCGACCAGGGTAAAGCCTTGAGCATGGATGAGAATGTTCTTGGGGCTGTAGTCGCCGTGACAGAGGGCCTCCTTGACCGAGAGGAGCCGCTGCACCAACGGCTCGACCAGGTGGGCCACCTCGGGTCGGCGCTCTTGGATGCGGCGGTAGAATGGGTCGATGCGGAGTTGGTCGAAGACGGTGTGGTCACGGAACGGCTCGACCAGGCGGGGATCGCGCGCCGTCGCTTCGTGCATCAATCCCAGGATGAAGCCGGCCCGCTCGCCGACGGCCCGATCAACCTCGCCGGCCAAGAGCACCTCCTTCCAGACCCGCGCACCAGCCGGGGCATGGCTCATGGCGAAAACGTAGTTGGCGCGGTCGCTGAAGAGGACCCGCGGCACGGTTGGCTCGGGCAGCAGCGAATAGAGGGCCTGCATCACCTCTTGCTCGCGGAAGATGCGGTCGAGGTTGCTAAACCAGGCGTCGCGCGTGCGGAGCCGCGGCCGGGACTGCTTCAGGACGAAGGTTTGTTCCGGCGTCGCGACGCGCAAGACAGCGTTGGACACGCCCCAGCCAAGCGGTTCCACCTGGACCGGCCCGGGCCCGACCCAGCCCTGCCGGCGCAGATACTCCACGGCGTTGTCTGGGGTGAGTTCGAGCATGGCTCATGTGTCCATCCATCGCGGGGCCGCCAGGAGGAGACGGCCCGGACAGGGCTTCCCCGTCCCCTCACCCCAACCCCTCTCCCCCTGCAAGAGGAGGAGGGGTTGGGGGGAGGAGGACTTCCCCGCCGAGGAAGTTTTATTTAGAACAGGGCAGAGGGGTGAGACGGGAGGTACGCCATCATGGCCGGGGGGAGGACGGTGCTGATCACGGGCGCGGCCGGCAACCTGGGGTCGAAACTGCGACGGCACCTGGAAGGCCGCTATCCGTTGCGGCTGCTCGACATCGACCCGCGCGGCGATGACGCCATCATCCCGGCCGACCTGAGCCGCTGGGACCTGCGCTGGGTCGATCACTTCCAGGGCGCCGACACCGTGGTCCACCTGGCCGCCGATCCGACTGCGTTTCAGTCCTGGCCCAGCCTGATCGGTCCAAACCTGGATGCGCTCATCAACATGTATCTGGCCTCGGCCCGGGCCGGCGTCCGGCGAGTGGTCTTCGCCAGCTCCAACCATGTCATGGGCGGCTACCAGGACGTCCCGGAGCCGGCCCGGATCACCACCGACCTCCCGCCCCGCCCCGGCACGCGCTACGTGGTGGACGGCCAGCTGCGCGATAGCACGCCCTACGCCAGTGCCAAGCTCTTCGGCGAGCGGCTGGGCAAGTGCTTCGCCGAGGCGCACGGGCTGTCGGTGATCGCGGTCCGGATCGGCTGGGTGCGTCCCGGCGAGAACCGGGCACGGGAACTACCGGCGGAGCGCGGCGACTGGTTCCGGCTGATGTGGCTGTCGAACCGCGACTTTTGCCAGCTGATGGAGCGCTGCATCGAGGCCGACGGTTCGATCCGCTTCGCCGTGGTCAACGGCATGTCGGCCAACACCGGCATGCGCTGGGACATCGAGCATACCCGCCGCCTGCTCGGCTACGAGCCGCACGATGACGTCACTCGGTCCCCCTGAGGGTCGGCAGTGCCAATCCGCGCCTGCCCTCCGCTGACAGGACCGATTTCCGGGAACCTGCCGGATAGAGGAATCTGTGCTCCACTGGATCATCGACTTATCGCTGCGGCATCGCCTGTTGGTCATCCTGGCGACAGCGGCTCTCGCGCTTGTCGGGGCGATCTCCCTGCGCCATCTCGACATCGACGCCTTCCCGGATACCACTCCCGTTCAGGTGCAGATCAACACCGTCGCCCCGGCCCTGGGACCGGAGGAGGTCGAGCGGCAAATCACCTTCCCGATCGAACAGGTCATCAGCGGTCTGCCCCGGTTGCAGCAGGTTCGCTCCATCTCCAAGTTCGGCCTGTCGCAGGTGGTGGTCACTTTCGAGGACGGTACCGACATTTACTTCGCCCGTCAGCTCATCAACGAACGTTTGGCCACGGCCCAGCTGCCGCCCGGTATCGACCGCCCCAAGATGGGGCCCGTCTCGACCGGTCTCGGCGAGGTCTTCCACTACATCGTCACCGGCAAGGGGAACGATCTGACCGAGCTGCGCACCATCCATGATTGGGTCATCCGGCCCCAGCTGCGCACTGTCCAGGGGACCGCCGAGATCAACTCCTGGGGGGGTTACGAGAAACAATATCAGGTCCGCATCGACCCGAACCGCCTCATCAAGTACGGCCTGACCTTTGACGAGGTGGTCGAAGCGATTCAGAAGAACAACCAGAATGTCGGCGGCGGCAGTATTCGCTGGGGCAGCCAGATGCTCCTGGTCCACGGTATCGGCCGGCCGACAAACGTGGACGAGATCAAGGGGATCGTCATCACCGCGCGCGATGGCGACCCCATCCGCGTCGGCGATGTGGCTGAAGTGCAGATCGGCCATGAGATCCGCCGCGGCGCCGTCACCGCCGACGGCAAGGGGGAGGTGGTGCTCGGCCTCGGCTTCATGCTCATGGGCGAGAACAGCCACGAGGTCGCCTGGGCCCTCAAGGACCGGCTCAACGAGGTCCGGGCCGCCCTGCCGTCCGACGTACAGGTCGAGGCGGTCTACGACCGGACCGAGTTGGTCAGCCAGGTCATTGAGACGGTGCGCAGCAACCTTTTCGAGGCGGGGCTTCTCGTGGTCGCGGTACTGTTCCTGTTCCTGGGGAACCTGCGGGCGGCGTTCATCGTGGCCCTGGCCATCCCGCTGTCGATGTTGTTCGCTTTCTCCGGGATGCTGCGCTTCGGCATCGCCGCCAGCCTGCTCAGCCTCGGCGCGATTGATTTCGGCATGATCGTGGACAGCTCCGTGGTTATGGTCGAGAACTGCGTCCGCCACCTGGCGCAGGCCCCCTCACCCCCGACCCCTCTCCCCCAAGCGGGGGAGAGGGGAGCAACTCTTTCTCCCCTCTCCCCCCCCGCGGGGAGAGAGGGGTCGGGGGTGAGGGGGGAGCGCAGCCGGCTCGACGTGGTGCGCGACGCCGCCGTCGAGGTGCGTAAACCGACCCTGTTCGGCGAGCTGATTATCATGATCGTCTACCTGCCGATCCTCACCCTGGAGGGGGTCGAGGGGAAGATGTTCCGGCCGATGGCCCTGACGGTGATCTTCGCTTTGCTCGGCTCGTTGGTGCTGTCGCTGACGCTGATGCCGGTGCTGGCCAGCCTGCTGTTGCCGCGGCACTTGCCGGAGCGCGAGCCGCTGGTCATGCGCCTCGCCCACCGCATCCACGCTCCCATCCTCCGCTTCGCCATGCGGCAGAAGCTGGCTGTGGTCCTGGTCGGCGTCGCTCTCCTGGTCGTCGCCTTCGGTATGATCGCGCCGCACCTGGGCACCGAGTTCGTGCCGACTCTCTCGGAGGGGGCAATCGTCATCAACGTGGTCCGGTTGGCGGGGACCGACCTGGAGGAGTCGATCCGCGACAACACCGCCATGGAGCGCGTCATTCTCCGCAAGTTCCCTGACGAGGTGGCCCATGTCTGGAGCCGAATCGGCAGTGCCGAGGTGGCGACCGACCCGATGGGGGTGGAGTTGACCGACCTGTTCATCACCCTGAAGCCGCGCCGCCAGTGGCAGAAGGCCCACACTCAGGCGGAGCTGACGAGTCTGATTGAGAAAGAGCTGCGGGACATGCTCGGGCCGCGGCTGGCGTTCACGCAGCCGATCAAGCTGCGGATGGACGAGATGACCTCTGGCGTGCGGGCCGACCTGGCCGTCAAGCTGTTCGGCGACGACCTCGATGTGCTCCGGGAGAAGGCGCTGGAAGTCGAACGGGTGCTGAAGTCGATCGCCGGCAGCGCCGACGTGGCCGCCGAGCAGATCACCGGCCAGCCGGTCCTTCAGGTGAAGATCAAACAGCAGGAGGCGGCCCGCTACGGCGTGCCGGCCAAGGCAGTGCTCGACTTGGTGGAGTCGGTCGGCAGCAAGCCGCTGGGTGAGATCGTCGAGGGGGAGTTTCGCTTCCCGCTGGTGGTCCGGCTGCCGGAAGGGGCGCGGGCCAGCCCGGACACCATCGCCGCGCTCCTGGTGGCCACGCCGTCGGGCGAGCGCATCCCGCTGGGGCGGCTGGCAGAGGTGAAGGTGATGGAGAACAGTCCTTCGACCATCACGCGCGAATGGGGGCAACGGCGGGTGGTGGTGACGGCCAACGTGCGCGGCCGGGACCTGGGCAGCTTCGTCGCGGAGGCGCAGCGCAAGATCACGGAAGAGGTGACAATGCCGTCGCCGCGCTACCGCCTTGCCTGGGGCGGCCAGTTCGAGCACCTGATCCGGGCGCAACAGCGGCTCTTGATCGTGGTGCCCCTGGCGCTGGTGCTGATCTTCGCTCTGCTTTATGCCACTTACCGCAACTGGGTGGACGCGATCCGGGTCTTCACCGGCGTGCCGTTCGCCGCGGTAGGTGGCATCATCGCCCTGTGGCTGCGCGACATGCCGTTCTCGATCTCGGCGGCCATCGGCTTTATCGCCATGTCGGGGGTGGCGGTGCTGGACGACATGATCCTGGTATCGTACATCCGTCAGCTGCGGGCGCGCGGTCTGCCCCTGGACGAAGCGGTAATGCAGGCGGCGGTTACGCGGCTGCGGCCGGTGCTGATGACCACCTTGGTGGCGAGTCTGGGCTTTGTGCCGATGGCCTTCAGCACCGGTGTCGGCGCCGAGGTACAGCGGCCGTTGGCCACGGTAGTGATCGGCGGGGTGATCGGTGCCATGATCACCTCGCTGTTTGTGGTGCGGGTATTGTACGTGGTGTTTCGGTCTCCCTTCGGGGGAGGCCAGGAGCCGCCCGAAGCAGTTCGCGCAGCCCCGCGCCCCGCAGAAGAGGCGTTCACGATACAGATCCCCAGACAGGCACATGCCTGAGGAGGAATGGATGCGGTTTGGATACAGGATGGGCGGAATCTTGGTCGTGGCAGCGGCCCTTGCTGCCGGCTGCGCCCCGAAGGAGGCGGCCCGCAGCACGACGGCAAAGGGGCTGGTCGCGGAGAAAAAGCATGATCACTCGACGTGGTGGTGTGCCGAGCACGGCATCCCCGAGCACGAGTGCAGCATGTGCTTGCCGGAGGCCGTGGTCAACAGGGAATTCAAGGCCAAGGGGGACTGGTGCGAGCTGCACAACCGGGCCAAGTCGCAATGCTTCAAGTGCGACCCGGCGCTGAAGGAGAAGTTCGCCGCCAAGTACCGGGCCCGCTATGGCAAGGAGCCGCCCCCCATCGGCGAGGAGGAAGAGAAGAAATGAGATCAGAGCCGGGAGCGTTCGCGACCGGAAGTTCGGCGCCGGTCGCGGACGCTCCCGGCTCTGATTCAGGAGCGTCCGCGACCGAAGACACACATGAGCAATCCCCCCGATACCTTCCTCAAGGCGCAGCGCCACCTGGCTCGCCGCGACCGGGTGCTCCAGCGCTTGATCGCTACCGTCGGCCCCTGCACCTTGTGGCCCAACCCGGACCGGTTCGGCCTCCTGGTGCGATCGATCATCTCGCAGCAGATCTCGACCCGGGCGGCAGAGGCGATTTACGCCCGTCTGGAAGACACCCTGGGTAAGAAGGGGATCACTCCGGACGCCGTCCTCGCCCTCCCCGAGGAGGCGCTGCGCGCGGCCGGGCTGTCGTCCGCCAAGGCACGCTCGCTCCGGGACCTGGCCGCGAAGGTCCACAGCAAGGTCGTGCCGCTGGACGATCTCCACAAGGCGGATGATGAAGAAGTGATCGCGGCCCTGCTGCCGGTCCGGGGGATCGGGCGCTGGACGGCGCAGATGTTCCTGATCTTTTCGCTGGGCCGGCTCGATGTGCTGCCGGTGGACGATTTCGGCCTCCGCAGCGGTATCCGGCAGCAGTACGGCCTGAAGGAATTGCCTGACCGGAGGAAGGTCCAAGAATTGGCCGAACCGTGGCGTCCCTACCGCACCGTCGCCACCTGGTACCTCTGGCGCAGCCTTGGCGCGGTGCCGCAGTCGGAGTAACCGGCCCTTATGCTTCTTCCTTGTCCCAGACGTGTTGAAGCACTCCCTCGGTGAAGCGGTTGCGGCTGAGGGCCTCGGTCAGCGGCCGCATCGCCCGGCAGTACTCAGCGAAGGCAGCCTCCAGTTGGCCCGCGCTTTGGCAGCAAAGGGCCGCCTCGTGGTGCCGCTGGTAGACAACCCAGTCCACGTCCCACTGCTTTTCCTCGGCCTGCTGCTTGAGGGCCTGGACCGCCCGGGCCAACTTGTCCAGCAGCAGCGGTTCGACCCGACAAGAGGACTGCCGGTAGATGTTGGGCTCAACCGAGAGGTCGATCTCCTCCTCGACAGGGCGCTGTTTCTGACGGCTGTGCTGCACCAGCAGGGCGATCAGTCCACCGACGATGGCGGCTGCTGCCAACAGGAACATCAGCACGGCCAGCCAGGTGGAAACCGTGGTCAGGATGGCGGCCCCGACCGCCAGCAAGATGCCGAGGAGCTGCACTGCCAGCGGGCTGGGCAGCCGCCGCCACTGCCGGGCGGGCGGTTGGGAGCTGGCGGCCGTCGCCGACTGTGAGCCGAGCCGCACGATCAAGACGGTGATGTTGTCTGGCCCGCCGCGCAGATTGGCCAGATCGACCAGGAAACGGCAGGCCTCGGCCGGCGGCAGCACGGTGGCGACGGCCCCCAGCTCCTGGTCGGTGACCTGGCCGCTCAACCCGTCGCTGCACAGGACGAAGATGTCGTTCTCGCGCAGCGGATGGGGGCCTTCGATATCGACCTGGACCATCGGCTGGGGGCCGAGCGAGCGCATCAACAGGTTGCTGGAAATGCCGGGAACTTCCTCCGGGTTGAGGTGCATCCGGCGGGCAATGTCCCAGACGTGGCTGTGGTCGAAGGTGAGCTGCTCGATCTGACCGTCGCGGATGCGGTAGACCCGGCTGTCGCCGACGTGGCCGATCCAGGCCCCTTCCGGGCGGAGGAGCAGGGCGGTGGCGGTGGTGCCCATTTCCTTGAACTCGGGGTTCTGCTGGCCGCGGGCATAGATGGTGGCGTTGGCCTCCTGGAAGGCGCGGCGAAGGGCAACGACCGGCCCGTGGACGGCGTGCTTGTGATAGGTGTGCGGGACGTTGGCAGCCGCCAACTCGCTGGCCAGTTCACCGACGGCGTGGCCGCCCATGCCGTCGGCGACCAGGAAAAGGTGTCCCTGCAACCGCCACTTTTCCTCGTCACTGGCCAGCAGGATGGCGTGGTTGTCCTCGTTCAGACTACGCCGGACCCCCACATCGGTCAGGCTGGCGTGCTCAATCTTATCGAACCCGGTCACGCCCGTTCCCCGGACGAAAGGCTTGCGATGGTTGAGTGTATGCTACACCACTCCGGCAGCAGGCAAAAGGGGAAAGCAGGAAAGGGGCGCAGCCGACAGGGAACCTACGATCATAGGGGGCAGGGGGCAGGGGGCAGAGGGCAGGGGGCAGAGGGCAGAAGCCAGAAGTCAGAGGCTAGTCGGCTGATCGCTGACCCCTGACCCCTCGCCCCTGACCCCTACTTCTTGACCTTCTTGAACTCCACGTTCATCGGCTCCAGTACCTTCAGCGTCGCCACCTCGCCGTCGGGGCCGAGTGTGAAGACGACCTGCGGATTGCCCGGTAGGTCTCCCTCCGCCGTGAAGGTGTCATAGTGGAAGTGGCGGAGCGGACTGGTGAAACTGCTCCAGTGCAGCACTAGGCCCCCCTTCTGCACCGAGACCCGGGCGATGCCGTAGGCCGGCTCCTCGTAAGTGCCGGCGTAGGCCGACGGTTCGCGCGACGGCCGGGTGCCGTGGTGCCGGCGGGCCAGCCGTTCCCGCTGCCGGGCCGCGGCCGCCGCTTCTTCCTCCCTTACCACCTCCCCCACTATGCGGTTCCAGTCCTTGCGCGGCAGGCCCAGCAGCAGGTCAAGCAGGCTGTTGCTCAGGGCCAGATTCATGCGCGTCTCATGCAGGTTGTTCAACAGAGCGATCCCTAGCCGGGCCTTTGGGACCAGGGTGATGTGCGCCCGGAAGCCGTCGATGGCCCCGGCATGCGAGACCAGGAGTTGGCCGCGGTAATCCTGGATCACCCAGGCCAGGCCGTAGCTCATCTGGTTGGTCTCCGGATGCAGAGAGCGATTGCTCCCTTCCATCCGGAGGACAAATTGCGGCGTATGGGTCTCGGCCAGGTTCGCCGCTGAAACCAGCCGCCTTCCCTCGAAGGTGCCGTCGCCGAGCTGAAAGCGCAGCCACCGGGTCAGGTCGCGGGCACTGGCATTGATGGAGCCGGCCGCATCCGGGGCGTCGAT
The DNA here is from genome assembly GCA_035575035.1 of Gemmataceae bacterium. Taxonomy (GTDB): domain Bacteria; phylum Planctomycetota; class Planctomycetia; order Gemmatales; family Gemmataceae; genus DATLYH01. Next base: position 6,531 of record DATLYH010000216.1, on the reverse strand, counting down.
CGAGTACCAGCGGATCACTTCCAGCTGTCCCTGGCCGTTCTTGCGGTGGGGGCTGGCGCGGTCGGGCGACTTTTCCGCCTCCGGTGTAGTGAGGCTGGCGTTAGTCATTCCCAGGGGGATGAAGATTCGTTCCCGGACAAAGTCGGCCCAGCTGCTTCGCGACGCCGAGCCGACGGCGAGCCCGGCCGCCGTGAACATGATGCTCTGGTACTGAAACGCGGAGCGGAATGGCCGATCGAGTTTCACCAAGCCGATCCGGCGGACGCGCTCCTCGGCCGACCACGGCGCCCGGTACCACAGCAGATCATGGCCGGCGACGCCGGTACGGTGGCAGACCAGGTCGCGCAGGGTGACATCGCGGTCGGCCAGCGGATCGGAGAGGCGGAAAAACGGAACATGCTTACGGACAGGATCATCCCAGGCCATCTTCCCCTCGTCCACGAGCATGGCCATCGCCGTGGTGGTGAACGCCTTGGTGCAGGAGGCCAGCGGGAAGACGGTGTCGGGGGTGACCGGCTGGCCGGTGTTCAGGTCCTTGACGCCGTGGCCCTTCAGGTAGATGACCGCGTCGTCGCGGACAATGGCCACGGCGACGCCGGGGACTTCCCAGACCTTGAGGGCGTCCTGCACAATGGCGTTGATGGCTGCGGTGTCGGGCGGAGAAGTGCGAAGAACCTCTCGCCACGGTGCCCAGACGCCAAGGAGAAGACCGGAAAAGACCACCAAGTGCATGGGGATACCACTCAGGAAGACGGCACTTTCTTCTCTATTATCTTCTTCCGGGTATCTTGGCGAGAGATCCTTTGCGACTGACTTCGTTGCCGGCGGCTCTTGACAAGCAGTCGTTCAAACTTCATGACTGCGTGGACCCGAGAACGGGAAAATAAAGGTTGACCAGGGGCACAGATGCAGTTCTCCGGACAGCGACGGCCGGCGGCACTCCCCCAGCCACGGCGCGCCGCAGTAGGGGAGGGCGAGCGGCCGGCGCCCGCCGGCCGGTTATGGTCTGGCGAGCGGCCGGCGTGAGCCGGCCGGTCGAGGCGCTATAGGGATCCACCGGCCCGCTCACGCTGATCGCTCGCCCGGCCGGAGACGACGACCAACAGCGGCAGCAGGGCGTCGCCGCGGAGAGAAGGCCTTGGGGACTGCTGATGCCTCAGGCCGTGAACGCGTAATTGCAGTTGCGGACGAACTCGGTCCAGGTCAGAGTCAGGTGGCCGTCGTTAAGGCCGTCGCGGGGCAAGCCACTGCCGTCCACTCCCCAGGGATTGTAGACCCGCACCTTCCAACCACTCCCCTCCCAGTAGACGCTCGTCACCGCATAGGCGTGCCAGCCGATCACCCCACTGGCCGGGTCGATCGACCGAGCGTCCGGCGTCCCCGCGACGATCAGTGCCCCCCGGGCCAGAGCGTCGCGTAGGGCGATGGCGTTGGCGTTTGTGACGGCGGTCATGCGGGCGCGCCGGCCGGTCAACGTGTAAAGGGCGTCCGGCACACTGTACAGCCGGCCCCCCAGGCGGGCGTTGGTCGCGTCCCACTCCGCCCTGCTCCGCTCCCGGCGCCAGTCGAGGCCTAGGCGTTGCAGTCGCGCCCGCTGGACCAGGATGGTCCAGAACTCCGGCAGCGTCCGGCCAAGCCTATCACGGGCCGGGGTCGGATCGTTGTCGTTCCAGCTGCCGTCGAACATCACCCGGATGGTGACAGGCTTGCCCCTCTCCACCAGTCGAACGTCATACTGCCGGCTGCCCGCCGTGACGGTGCGGCTGACCGTGATCTGCCGACTCACGTCATAGCCGGCCTGCACGGCGGCAGCCATCGCAGCCAGGATCTGGCAAGTGGGCGAACCCTGTTGAATGATGTCGCCGGCCGACAGGCCGTTGTAAACGGGCCGGCCGAGGTCGAACTGGTCCCAGTAGGTATCGAAGTCAGCACCGCCGTTGAACACGTCCAGACCTGTTCCGCCATTGAGATAATCCCGCCCCTCGTTGCCGTACAATTCGTCATCGCCAGCCCAGCCGAAGAGTCGGTCATCGTCCCGGCCGCCGTACAGACGGTCATTGTGCTCGCCGCCGGAAAGAGTGTCATTGCCGGACGCCCCTTCCAAAGTGTCGTTCCCCATTCCGCCGTCGAGCAGATCGCTGCCGCCGCAGCCGAACAACTGGTCGGTCCCTTCTCCGCCGTAGAGAGTGTCTCCCCCCTCGCCGCCATAGACAATGTCATCGCCGACCCCAGCCCAGACAACGGCCGGCTGGGTGATCGGCTGCGACCCCTGGTCCAGCCGGATGGTGTCGTTGCCGCCCCGGGCGTTCACCTCGATCCGGGTCACGGCGGCGGCACTGACACCAGCCACCGCCCGACCGTTTTCCTGGATGAGAATGCCGTCCACCGCGATGCGGCCGTTGTCCTGGCGGATGAGGATGCGGTCCGGGCCTTCAGTGCCTTGCACTTTCAGGATGCCGCTGGCCAGGCCGGCTGTCAGGCCGGCAGCCATCACCGTGCGGTCCTCCAGGCACTCAAGGATGGGACAAAACCGATTGTTCCGCGCGGACATGATAGGGCCCCCCTATACACCTTCTTATCGGGCATGTCACGCCCACTCCTCACCCGTTCTGGCACGATCCGCGCCGGCCGGAGACCTTGCCTCCTTTTTCTCGGCCGAACCGGCGCGGCAGGCAGATCGGCGGATGCCGTGAGTGGGGTGGATAAACGGTCAGCAGGCGGCTCCGATACCTGCGCCGGTGAAGGGTGGCGTCACCCTGGGCAGGTCCGGCAAGCCGAGCGGGGTCTGCTCGACAACCTGCTCACCGAGCGCATGAAGACAGGGAATGCCCGTCTGCCGTCGCTTTCTCGCGGTCAAAGGGGGGCAGGAGAGGCATTATCTTCTGTGCAGGGGAGATGGGCCTGGTGAATTGCCCGGCCCGGGTAGATAGGGCAAATGGAAGGGAGCAATCCGTCCCCGAATTGGGATCGTCAACTCGCAGATTAATCCGGTAGGCCGACCACTTCCCCACCGGCGCGGGTGGCGAGTGCCGGCAGGATAGTATCAGTACCATAGCCAAGAAAGCGCACGGAGCCATCAGCGAACAAAAAGTGGGCGCCGCCGGGGTGAAGACTCCAGAAGTGGAATGTTGAACAGGGGTCCTGTAATCGTCCTGGACCAAAGTGGTAAGGACCCTCGGAGCAACCAGGTTGGGAAGAGCCTGAGTAGATCTCTCGCACACCAAGAAAAGCATCGCCGCTACCCCAGTACCCCCAACCGCCATACCAGCGCCCACGCAACAGGTCCAAACTCGGGGGACGTTCTCCGACCATAAGAGTCAGGCTCGTACCATCCACAACATCAGCGAAGCGGACACGTGAATCCATGTAGAGGACGCCATCTCCTCGGAATTCATTGGTGCCCGCGACACCGAGATAAGAAGTAGTTCCCGGGCTTCGGTCAAACGGGGTGTCCGGTCGGACACGGCGGCCATCTGCAGGGCACACATAGAGCGGAATGAAAGTAGTGTAGCCCACGTGAGGAGGGAAATTCAGGTAGTAGGGATCCTGGATATACGCTTCCTGAACCTGGCTCCAGAGCGATTCCTGTCCAATGAAGGGAAGGAGTCGGCCTTGCCAGTTTAGCAACGGATATGCGTCAGTATCAGGTCCGTATAAGCGCGGAATTCCTGGGAGCAATCGCGGGTGGGCGATACCTGGTGGCAGGGAGCCATAGACCTCGTGGTACTGGTGCAGTGCAACGCCCACTTGACGCAGGTTGTTGGCACAAGCTGTGCGATGGGCGGCACTGCGCACCGTCTGAACTGCACTCACGAGAAGGACGATTAGCATGCCGATAATGGCAATCACCACGATCACTTCGATCAAAGTGACTGCTCGCTGGGGGCGCAATGGATTCATCGCGTACATACGTGCTGCATCCCAAAATCCACCGTTCTCGTTGCTATTCAAATGGGCTTGTTATGGGCCAACCAATTTCGCAAAGCGCTTCTGCGCCAAAGCAACCACCCACTTGCTATAACCAGGAGAATAGTTGCCAAGCCGATGGGCCAAGTGGGGAAGGATCGTTTCCGCTTACCGAGTGCTTCGCCGGGCTCGCTATTGATCATCTGTTCGTAGGTTGCTCCTATATCTTCCCGCAAGATCATCCGTTTCCGGTTGCCTTCGCGGACAATATAATCCGAAGGTGATTGGGGGTTTGTGCGGTCATGTACGCGGGTTCCCGGAGGAAACTCGAGGTAAAACTCCTTAGCCTCCACGGTCGGGTTGATCTGATAGCTGACCACTTTAGCTTGGACGGCATGTTTCAGTTTGCCGTCGGCATAGAATGTCGTATAGTCCCATCTCTCCGGAACCCAACCCACCCCGGCATCCTTACGGTAGCTGATATCGATCTTTGTCCGGGGCCGATCATTTACCATCGTCAGATAACGGCCGATCACGTAGTCACGAGAGGAATCAACCCACACGCGCATCAATGAGTTTCCCGATTTACGCTCCAATTCCCGGTATGGTTTTCCATCAATCACTGCCCTCCGGTCGGTCAAAACCATTGTGTGGAGATCAAATATGCGCATTTGGGGCAGGAAAGGACGAAATGTCATGACCAGAGGACTCAAGGGTAGCGAACGAGCATTAGGATAACCGCTCAGGATCAGGCCATCAGGCCAAGGCGCATAAGGGGCACCAAGCGGGTAGAACTCCTTTCCGACTTTACCGTCGTATACTGTCAGACAAAGCCGGGGGACATGAGCTTGGTCCTTCGCGGACCATGCCCATCCCTCGCGCTTGTAACGTAGCTTTTCGCCGTCCAGACAAAGGGATGAAGAGACAACCAGAGTAGTGTCCTGCGGCGGAACAACCGATCCGGGCGGAATGCCCATATCTTTCAGGGCTTGATCCCGCATCGCGGGAGGAACCTCTAAATTACTATGGTATCCCCGGGGAATGGTCTCGCGCTCCACCCAGGTAAAGCGTGCTGACCGAACCTTATCTTGGCGTGCCTGCCACGTTCGGGAGATCGTTTCCAAGGTGGTTCCCTGCTGACCGTGGGCGAATGCCAAGAGTAAGCTTGTGCCCCACCACGATAAGGCTAATCCCACCAACCGACACACCGCATTCGCTGTCCTGCTCATGGTCCTTGCCTTTCGTGTTCAGACCCTGGGATCGCCGACCGCCACAGGGTGCTCAACTGCGTCGGACTCCTAGCAGGGCGACCGGTCCTTTAGTCTCCCAAGGTGTGGATGCCTTGATAGGAGACGCTCACCGGAATGATGGCTTCCTTCCCCTCGCTCGTTCGCGTTCGGAACACAACGCTTCCTGCTTGATGTCCTGCCTTGGCGATTCGCTGTCGCAGAACGAATGTCGGCCCATCGGATTCCTCTCCTGACCACGGTGCCACAGTAAGGTCCTCCATCGCAATCGTCATTCCAGTGACCTCAAAGACTTGCCCCGTCAAGGAATGCCTCGATGTGCGGGCCGGCATTCTCCGCATGGGAAGGAATTAATCCGCGCAGGGGCTGCTGTCAAGGAAAAACTTCAAACATCCCAGGCCGCATCATCCCTGTGGCTATCGGGAAACGGCTGAGTGTGAAATGCTCTGTTGAATCCTTCGGGCGGTTAAAGGCATCTAACCAGGTGCCAGGACGCCCCAACCACCCGACCGGTGACCACGTCGCCGCGGCGGCTGGCCCGCGAGGCCCTGGAGGTGGCCCGGCAGGCGCTGCCGGCCTACGCCTGCCTGACCAGCCGCCACGACTTCACCCCACCCCAGCGGTTCGCCATCCTGGTCCTGAAGACCTTCCTCACGATCGACTCCCGCGGCGGCGTCAACTGGCCACGTGGTGCCGGCAACGCCTGGATGCTCACACCGGAAGAGTCGCATGTCCGACACCACCCGTCGCCTCCCACCCCCTCGCGCCTGAAGCCGGCCGGACTGTCGCCGACAGGCCGCCGGCGATGTAGCGCAGCGCGTCGTTTGGTCCGGCAGCGCTAAGCCTGGCCGCGGCCAGGTCGCTGGCCATCCGTCGGAGGTTTCCGCTGAAGAGGGGAGGCCCGTGGCACGCGCTGAGGATTCCCGATCCGCTTGCGCTCTGGGCGCTTGCGGCGCCAGAACGCCAACGCGTGCCACGGGCCACACAGGCCTTCGCTGTGGCACGCGCTCCGCTTTGCTTCCCCGACTGGCACGGGTACGGCGGATCCTATCTTAAGCCGTAGAGCCTTTGGGCGAACGGACAGACAACGTGGGGCCAGTTGGTAACTGGCCCAGAGAAGGCAGGTTACAAACCCGGCTGGATCTTCGCGCAGTGGGGACGAGGTAGGAAGGGTGGCCACTACCGTCCACTAACTGCGTCTCTCCCTTGCCATCTCTCCAATCGATCTTTCCCAGATCGACACCTTCCCACGTGCCGTTGCGAAGCAACCCGGTCGAAAGAGATCAGTCACGCTCCACGCGTCAAAGCCCAAGCCACCGGCGAACCTTCTCGAGGAGCGATTCTTCCAGCACGATTGGCTCCCAGAACTGCGCGGACA
>DATLYH010000215.1:0-3059 GCA_035575035.1 Gemmataceae bacterium | reverse complement strand
CCTCACCCCCGACCCCTCTCCCCCCGAGGGGGGAGAGGGGGGGATTGCTTGCTCCCCTTGCCCCTGCTTCAGGGGAGAGGGGTGGGGGTGAGGGGGTAGCGAAGAGATTGCCGCGCTCGGAGGCCAGGCTCAGGTGCAGGTGCATGCCGGAACCGGGCTGGTCGGACCAGGGTTTGGCCATGAACGACGCCAGCATGCCATGCCGGGCGGCGATCTCCCGCACCGCCGCCTTGAAATACAACGTCTGATCGGCGCAGGCCAGGGCCGGGGCGGCGCGGACATTCACCTCGACCTGACCGGCACCAAATTCGACATGCGACGCTTCCACCGGAATGCCGAAGTCGGCCAGGCCCTGGCGGATGTCGCGCAGCACCGGCTCGACGGCCGCGCCGGACGTCAGCGAGTAGCAGCGACCCGCCGGCGGCCAGGGGGTGCGGTCGCCGTTGAGCAGGTAGAACTCCAACTCGGTAGCCGTCAGGAACTGGTAGCCAGCGTCGGCCGCCTCGTCGAGGAGGCGGCGCAGCGCCTGCCGTGGGCAGACGGGCAAGGGTGTTTGCTCGCGCTGGGTCAGCGCCTCGCACAGCACCGCTGCCGAGCCGGGACGCCACGGCACCGGGCGGAAGGTGTCGAGCAGCGGGCGGACCAGCATGTCGGGGTAGCCGCCGGCCGGGTTGGTGAAACTGGTCGGGGCGACGGCCGACTGGTGGTCCATCGCGAAGATGCCGTCGCCCATGTTGAAGCCGTGGCCGGCGATGGCAAGGAACTGCTCGGCCGGCAGCCGCTTGCCGCGCAGCTGGCCGTGCAGGTCGCCGAGGCCGCACTCCACTGTGTCGATGCGGTGCTCGGCGATCAGCTGCTTCACATGGTCGATGCGAACGGTCATGGGAAGAGAACATCAAGGGCCCTGGCGGCGGAGCAGCTCCTGGCGGGCACTCTGGAAAATGGTCAAAAGGTCGTCGCGCTGCTTGGCGGTGTCGCAGCGGGCCTCGTTCTGCACCCAGTCCAGCATCCGGTCGATGTGCCTCATCAGGTAGGCAGCCGCTTCCTCCCGGCGGGCAGCCCATTCTGTGTCGGCCGAGAGCGACGGGCCGGTACGTCGGAAATAAACGGGAGAGGTGTGGGCAAAGACCCGCTGCGGCGTCGGGCGGGAGAACAGTTGATAAGTACCGCCGCAGCGGGTCGCCACCCAGCCGTCCGCCGGGACTTCCACGTCGGTCTCGATCGCTGCGCTTCGCTGCTTGTCCTCGGCCTGGGCAACGGCTCGGGACACACCGTTGACCAGCACTTCCAGGTAATCAAACGGGATGATACTGCGGGCCTGGGCAGAGACATGAACCGTCCGCGTTCCGGGTTGCAGTTCCAGAACCGTTCCCGGATCGCACCCGTTGACAGTGAAGGTCAGCAGCGGTCCATTGGTCACGAAGGTGCGGCCAGCACGGACCGCTTCGATCCAGTTGCGGTAGCTGAACGCCTCGCCTTCCCGGAGGCGGGCGTAGGTCCGCATCCCTCCGAGTGCGATGGCGTTGGAGTCCTTCCCGCTGGCCCCGACCAGCGGTACGCGCAAACCGCAGGTGAGCAGTTCGTACCAGAGCCCCACGACATTAAAGGACGCGTCCTCGAAGCGGTCGATTTCCAGGGCATCGACCTTGCCCAGCAGCAGGTCAGCCAATGGTTCGCCCAAGGTGGATTCTTCCGAGCCTTCTTCCCGAGGCCGGGTCCAGACGACCAGTCCTCCCTTGCGATGGCACTGGTCGCACCAGTCGGCCAGGGTCCAATCGTCCTTGCCGTCCGGGCCGCCGAAGCGGAGAGGGTAGACAGGGCGATGGCAGTTGAGCAGGCCGAGACTCCCCAGTACCGGATGGATATTGTGGGTATTGACCACAACGAGATGTCCAAGCATCTCCAGGGCGGGCTGCTGACCGCTGAACGCCAGGATATTGGAGATGGCCTGGTATGTTCGGCCAAGCGGTCCCGGCACCTCGTACTCGGCGGCGAGGAGGTTGACGACGGCCAGGTCTTCGGCGGCCGCTTCCAGCAGGGCGGCGTGCGGCGTCAGGAAGTGGCAGCGGGTGTCGCCGGAGTACCAACCCTGGGCTCGGAGGTCGGTCCACCGCTTGATGGTCAGGCGCAACGCCAGTTTGCCGGGGGCCAGCGCGATCTCCTCGCGCAAGGGGACATACTCAGGCCCCTTATCGACCTCCACCCGGATGGTGCCGGGCGTCAGACGGGCCTCGCAGGTGCCGTCGATGTAGGCGGCAGGTTCGCCGGCCAGCAGCAGGTTGCCGCCGACATCCACTCCCGTGGTGGTGGCGAACTCGGTCAGCCGCCCAAACGGCGCATGGTAGGTGCCGTTGGCATGAGTCAGACGGAGGCGCACCGGCGTCGGTTGGCCGGTGGCGGCATCATTGACCCGGATGTGGACGGTTTGCATCGCCGCGGTCACTGGTACTGGGCCCCGACCGAATCAAGAATCCGCTTGAATGCGGCAACGGCTTTGGGAAACAGCTCCGGCCCGGTGACGCCGCCGGTCGGCCCGCCGCCGATCAGGTGCGGCTCCAAAGTGGCGAAGCCGTCGTAGTTCATCATCACGGCCTCGGCCATCACCTCGGGAATGCGCCCCTGGCCCTCGCCGGCGACCCGGCCGTGCTCCTCGCCGGCCACCCAGTCCTTGATGTGGAAGTGGACCGTCCACCGCTTCGTCTTCTGCCACCCCTCCCACGGGTCGTAGCCGCAGAAGACATAGTTCGCTGGGTCATAGACCGCCCCGAAGTGCCATGGGTTGCTGAGCTGCTCGGTCACCGTCTCCATCAGGTCCTTGACGCGGTCGGGCGAATCGCCGTAGATGCGGTGCTCGTTTTCGTGCAAGAGCCGCACCCCCGCCTTCTCGGCCAGCTTCAGCTTCTCCCACATCCGGTCAAGGACCTCGCGACGCCAGTCGTCCCAGTCGCCATCCTCAGTCAGGTAGTAGCTGAAGATACGGATGTTTGGCGTGCCGAAGACCTTGCACAGCTCGATGGCCCGCTGGAAGCGCCGCAGATGCGGCTCGAACGGCTCATTGA
>DATLYH010000214.1:0-9486 GCA_035575035.1 Gemmataceae bacterium | reverse complement strand
AACACGCGCGTATGGGCAGAGCGAACCGTCGCGTTCGCCGAAGAGTACTTCTTCGGCGAGTGGCGGGACCGGGCGCTTTCCGGTCCCCGTCGCGACCAGCCGCCGGACCGGGAGTGGTGGGCCGTTCACGGCGTCTGGCAGCGCGAGTTCACGGAAGCGGTGTTGTGGGGCAGCGTGCTGGGGTGCTGGGACCGGCTGGCCCGGATTGCCGGGGCCATCCGCGACGACGTCCGCCTGGACATCGAGCAGACCGAGCAGCACCGGGCCTGGCTGATCGTCGTGGCCGGTCACCTGCGGGGCCGCCCTTGGGCTGAGTTGGCACCGTTCATCGAGACGGTCCAGACCGGTCGCCGCCGGCGCGAACGGCTGCTGCTGGCCTGGCTGTTGGCGAACCGGGCGGGCGACCCGGCGGCCATCGACCGCGCGGCGCAGGCGTACACCGCGTACTACCTGCGCGCCGAAGCGAAGGTCTACGACATTTTGTGTAAGCTGATGATCGACGGCAGTTTCCTGTACCACGACGCGGCCCGCGCCGGCCACCGGGTGAATTTGCCTCCCGAGGTCCTCCGGGATCGTGTAATCATTCTGGAATAACCCGCTTCTCGCCGTAGCAGAAGGGTTGCTCAACCAGGCGGGCCACTACCCGGATGCTCAAGCGTGTCGAGCCAATTTATGCCATCGGTAGAGGTGCTTATGAGTGACCATGCGGAAATCCAGTCAGCCCCGCCCGCAATTCCCTGGACGGAGGTCGCGGTCGCCGTTTGCCGCTCACCATTATCGGTCGTCCGCTGTCCAGTCTGCGGTCAGGAAACCGTTTCCGGAGCGTGGCACCTGCTCGACGTGCGGTCCCGGGAGACAGCGGTGGACCTGCACTGCTCAGCCTGCCACGCGCAGGAGAGCGTTCGGATCGTTCTCCCGGAAGGCGCTGCCGCGTTCTTCCCCTGGGAGCGCTTCCCCCGGGTGGCCGAGGCGCTGGCGAAAGAGTTGGAGGCGATTGCCGCCCGGGTCCGTCGGCATGCGCAGGTGATGCCGGCGGCGGCCTTCACCACCCATCCCCTCTGGGCGGAAGCGGGGTGGTCTGCCACGACCTTTCAATGGCACCCCAGGAGCGAAGCGCCGCCGGTCATGGGCCTTGTCTTCGATAACGCCGACGCCGCGCGAGAGATCTTCCGGGAAGCCGAACGACAGATGAACCACGAAGACCGGTTTGAGGAAATCCGCGTTGCTATCATCGAAGGGCCGGTGCCGGGACAGGAACACCGCCCGGGCTACAGCGTCCATATCTGCGCCGACCCGGAAGCCCTGGCCGCCCACGCCACCGTGGAAGACTTCGTCGTCGATCCGACCATCGTCCCCTTCCTCGGCCAATGGAACCGCCATTACCCGATTCCCGGTCGGCCGTCCTTGCTGGCGCGGTTCAAGGAGGAGTTCGCCAAGCACCGGGAATTCATGTTGGCGCCGGTGACGCGCCGGGCTGATGGCCAACTCTACACCGACCCGATGCTGGGGATCATCAAGCATGTGGTGCACTTCCGCCAGCTTTCGGACATCACGAGTCCGGATGACCCCGACGCGGCAGCCCTGGTCCTGCCCCAGCTCATCACGCCGCCGAAGTAACAACTGTGCACGGATGGAGCGCGGCGCCAGCGTGACGTTGGTCAGGCCGTACAGCTGCCTGTCTTCTTTCTCCCCGCGTCACACTCCGGGACCAGGAGCACGGCCCAGGGCTGGCCGGCGAAGATGGTACGGTGTCCGTCCAGGTCGGCAGCGCTGGCCGCGGCGGAGGGAGCAGCCGGGCGGTGTTCGGGGGGTATACCGTCCTGGTCCACACGGTCGCCTTCTTCCCCGACGGCCGGGTCCTGACATCGGCCGGCAAGGGCGGCGCGGTCAAGGTAGGGCCGCCGTGGCCTGAGGCTGGTAATTCTCTGGACGGACCGCTATCCGGAGGGGACAATCGACGGAAGAGGGGTCTTTTCTCTGGAAGCGTAAAGACCTCGTAGCCGAATTCGCCAGCATTCGGGCAAGTGATCAGGGCAATCGGAGGTTCTTCTCCGAAAGCACAAGCAGCTCCCGGCATTCTCCCACGATGCTGTGTTTCCCACAGGGGCGGCAACGGGAAGGAGATGGACGTCATGACTTACCTACGGTTGTGGCTGCTCGGCTGCGTCGTGCTGCTGACCGCCGGCGCCGCGGCCCGCGGGGCTGATCCGCCGCCGGCGCCGGACGCCGCCGACGTGCAGGCGCTGGCCGCCCAGATCGACAAGTACATCGCCGCCGCCTGGGCCTCCGCCGGGGTGCAGCCGGCTCCCCTGGCCGATGACGCCGAGTTCCTGCGCCGCGTCTACCTCGACCTGGCCGGGCGCATCCCCTCGGTGGCCGAGGCCCGCGCCTTCCTCAAGGACCCTTCCCCCGACAAACGGCTGCGGCTGGCCGAGCGCCTGGTCGAGAGTCCCCGCTACGTCACCCACTGGACCAATGTTTGGCGAGGGATCCTCCTGCCCGAGGCCAGCGCCAACATCCAAGCGCGGCTGCTAATGCCCAGCTTCGAGGCCTGGCTGCGGGAGAAACTGGCCGCTAACGTCGGTTACAACGAGTTGGTCCGTGAATTGCTCACCGTGCCGATCGACCGCAGCGGCATCGAGGTGGTCTACGGTCCGCGGCGGGAGGCCGGCAGCGCCCTGGCCTACTACCTGGCCAAGGAGGCCAGCCCCGAGAACCTGGCGGCCGGCGTCGCCCGTGTTTTCCTCGGCATCCGTCTGGAGTGCGCTCAGTGCCACGACCATCCGTTCGCCACCTGGAAGCGGGAACAGTTCTGGGGCCTGGCCGCCTTCTTCGCCGGCATCCAGCGGGACCGCCAGGGCGACTTCGCCTTCCCAAGGCGTGAGGTCGCCGACAAGCGCGAGCTGACCATCCCCGGCACCGAGCGCGTCGTGCAGGCCACCTACCCCGACGGCACCCAGCCGGTCTGGCGGTTCAAGGTGAGCAGCCGGCAGACCCTGGCCGACTGGCTGACCTCGCGGAAGAACCCCTACTTCGCCAAGGCCACCGTCAACCGGCTATGGTTCCACTTCTTCGGCCGGGGGCTGATCGACCCGGTGGATGAGATGGTTGGCGGCGAGAGCGAGGCGACCCATCCCGAGCTGCTCGACGAACTGGCTCGGGAGTTCGCAGCGCACCAGTTTGACCTGAAGTTCCTCATCCGAGCCATCGTCGCCAGCCGGACCTACCAGCTGACCAGCGCCGCAACCCATCCCAGCCAGCAGGACACGCGGCTGTTCGCCCGGATGCCGCTGCGCGGCCTGACGCCCGAGCAGCTGTTCGACAGCCTCTCGCAGGCGACCGGCTACCAGGAGGCCGCCCCGCGCAACCCGGGCGTCGTCGTCCTCGGCGGCCCGATGTCGCCGCGCGAGGAATTCCTCAGCCGGTTCACCAACCAAAGCGACCGGCCGACCGAGGTGCAGACATCGATCTTGCAGGCACTATCGTTGATGAACGGCCGACTGATCGCCGATGCCACCGACCTGGAGCGGAGCGAGACGCTGGCCGCCGTCCTCGATGCCCCATTCCTGGACACCCGGGAGCGCATCGAGACGCTTTACCTGGCGGCGCTTTCGCGCAAGCCGCGGCCGAACGAGTTGGAGCGGCTCCTCAAGTTCGTCGAGAACAGCGACGGCGAGGACCGGGAGAAGGCCCGGCGGCAGGCCTTGGCCGACATCTTCTGGGTCTTGCTCAACAGCGGCGAGTTCTTCCTCAATCATTGAGTACGGCGTACCGAGCACCTACAAGCCCGGAGCGCTAGCGACGGGATGTTGCCACTCCCTCGATCAGGAGTTGTCCCATGAATCCCCTCATCACCTCCTCTGCGATTCCTCGGCTCACCCGCCGCGAATGGCTGAAGCTGACGGCCGCCGGCGTGGTCGGCTACTCGCTGTCGGGCTGGCTGGAGGCGCTGGCCGCCGACGCCGCGGCCGACCCCAAGCGCCGCCGCTCGTGCATCCTGCTGTGGATGAACGGCGGCCCCAGCCAGCTGGACACCTTCGACCTCAAACCCGGACACCCCAACGGCGGACCATTCCAGGAAATTGAGACCGCGGTCCCCGGCATCAAGATCAGCGAGCACCTCCCCAAGATTGCCAAGCTCGCCAACCACCTGGCCATCATCCGCTCGATGAGCACCAAGGAGGCGGACCACGGCCGGGCCACTTACACCATGCGCACCGGCCACGCCCCAGGCGGCCCGATCCAGTATCCGGCGCTCGGTTCGCTGGTGGCCAAGGAGCTGGAGCCGCCCGACGCCGAGCTGCCCAGCTTCGTCAGCATCGCCCCCTTCCGCTTTCTCAGCCCGGCCGCTTACGGCTCCGGCTTCCTCGGCCCGCGCTACGCCCCGCTGATCGTTGGCGAGAACATCGCCAACCTCGGCCGCGCCCCCGGCCAGGAACCCGACCGCGCCCTCAAGGTGCAGGACCTCGACCTGCCCGCTGGCGTCGATGGCCGGCGCGCCGAGGGGCGCGTCCGGCTGTTGGAGGAGATGGAACAGGAGTTCCTCGCCGAGCGCGCCACGGTCGCCTCGCTCAGCCACCGCACCGCCTACCAGCGGGCCGTCACCATGATGCGCTCGGAAGCGGCCAGGGCCTTCAACCTGGAAGAAGAGCCCCAAGTGCTGCGCGATGCCTACGGCCGGAACCTGTTCGGCCAGGGATGTCTCCTGGCCCGCCGGCTGGTCGAACGCGGCGTCCCCTTCGTCGAGGTCACCCTTTCCAGCGCTCCCGGCGTGGCCAACGGCATTGGCTGGGACACGCACCAGGACAACTTCAACGCCGTCCAGAGGCTCAGCGAAGTGCTCGACGCTGGCTGGTCCACCCTCTTGACCGACCTGAAAGACCGCGGCCTGCTGCAGAACACTTTGATCGTCTGGATGGGCGAGTTTGGCCGGACCCCGCGAATCAACGCCAACAAGGGGCGCGACCACTGGGCCAACGCCTGGTCCACCGTCCTGGCCGGCGGCGGCATCAAGGGGGGACAGGTGATCGGCAAGACCAGTGCCGATGGCAGCACGGTCGAGGAACGGCCCGTCTCGGTGAAGGACTTCCTGGCCACCGTCTGCCTGGCCCTGGGCATCGACATCACCAAGCAGAACGACTCCAACGTCGGCCGGCCCATCCGCATCGTTGAGCCTGGTGCCCAGCCGATCCAGGAGGTGCTCTCATGAAAACGCGCATCCTTCTGGTCGCCCTGACGGCGGCCGTGGCCCTGGGTCTGGCGGCTGCGGCGGATCCTGCTCCCGCGCCGCGGGCCGCAGACGATGTGCAGGACATCGTCTTCTTCGGCGAGACCCGGCCGGTGTTGGTCCGCCTGCATCTGCGGGTCAACGGTGAACCGTTTCAGGCCGCCTGGGACGATTTCATCCGCCAGGTGTTCGAGTATCTGGACAGGGACAAGGACGGCGTGCTGAGCCGAGCGGAGGCGGAGCGGACGCCGCCGGCCGCGGTGCTCTTCGGCAACAATTTCTTCGGCGGCCCGGCCCCTCCCACGCCTGAGCAGATCGACGCCGACCGCGATGGCAAGATCACGAGAGAGGAACTGGGCCGCTACTACCGGGCCAACGGCGGCGCCCCCTTCCAGCTTCGGGTCGGCGGCCAAATGGGCATCCAGCCGCCGGTGGCGATCGCCGGCCAGGTGCCTCCGCCATCGGCTGATGGCCTGAATACGGCCCTGTTCCGATTGCTGGACACCGATGAGGACGGCAAACTGTCGAAGGAGGAGCTGGCCGCCGCGCCGACGGTCCTGCTCCGACTCGACGCCGACGATGACGAAATCATCGTCCCCCAAGAAGTGATGCCTGGCTCCAACCCGCTGGAGGCCGCGCAGCAGGCGGTGGAAAGAGTGGAAATGGCGCGCCGGGTCTCCAACCCGATCTTCCGGGCGATCAACCCGGGCGAATCGCCTACCGACCTGGTGCGTCAATTGCTCGCCCGCTACGGGAGAGGAGGTGAGACGCCGGCCCGGAAGTTGACGCGCAAGGCCTCCGGCCTGGACGACGAGACCTTCAACCATCTCGACAAGGACAATGACGGCGCGCTGGACAGCGAGGAGCTAGCCCGCTTCGCCCGCCGGCCGCCCGATATCGAGTTGGCCGTGAACCTGGGCAGGGTGGACGCGAAGGAAGCGCCGATCGACCTCGTACAACCGCAGGGCCGGCCGATGCCCCTGACGGCGAACCTGCACAAGTCGAAGGAAGGGAGCGTGTTTTTCGACCTGGGCACTACCCGACTTGATTTCAGGGCCGCCGGCCTGGGCAGGGGCCCCTTGCCGCTCCCCAACATCCGTGAGGCGTACAAAATGCAGTTTGCCGCGGCCGACAAGGACAACAACGGCTACCTCGACATGAACGAGGCCCGGCAGGGACGCTTCTTCGCCACACTATTCAAATTGATGGACCAGGACGGCGACGGCATGCTTTATCAGAAAGAGATGCTGGCCTACCTTGATCAGATGCAGGCATTGCAGGCCAAGGCGTTGGCTTGCTGTGTCTCGATGAGCGTCTCGGATCAGGGGCGCGGCCTGTTCGACCTGTTCGATAGTAACCGCGATGGCCGGCTGGGGATGCGCGAACTGCGCAACGCGGTTAACCTGGTGGCGAGCCTGGACCGCGACGGCGACGGCCAGGTCGGCAAGGACGAGATCCCGCGCAGCTACCAGGTGACGCTGGCGCCGGGCGCGTTGAACGCCAACCCCTTCGGCGGGCCCGTGGTCGTGGCCGTGCGCGGCGGTCCTCCGGCCCCGGTCGCCGCTCGGCCTTCCCGGGGACCGGTCTGGTTCGTCAAGATGGACCGCAACCGCGACGGCGACATCTCCCGCCGGGAGTTCCTCGGCACCGATGAGCAGTTCGCCCAGATCGACACTGACGGCGACGGCCTGATCAGTGTCGAGGAGGCCGAGCGAGCTGACGCCGCCTTCCGCCGGCTGAAGGGACCCGGGCCTTGAACGTCAAAGGAAGACCGCAGCACACTGGCCGGAGCAACCGAAGGAAGGCGGCTGTTGTCGGTCTGGAGTTCAGACTCTGACCCCGCGGACGATTCCTCAAGCATCCCTCTAATCAGTTGCGTCCCTTTTGCTCCGGCCGGACATCGTTCCGCTCGTTGCGCGGAGATCGGCTCCTTCCGCCGCATCATGTGGCGTTAGCCAGTGGTCTTACTCCGGCTTGCCTTCGGCGCGGAGCGGCGACGGGACCGCGATCATATCGAGCGTGATTGTCTTGCCCGGTTGGCCGGTGCCGGCGACCATCGCCTTGCTGGCGGCCGGGGGCCGGCGCGGGTCGTAGTAGCGCGGGCGCAGCTCGTTCAGCTTGCGGCTGGCGGCGTCATCGGTGACATAGTAGGTCGCCTTGGCCAGGTGGCGGAAGTCGCTGCCAGCCTTGTCCAGTAGCCGGCCCAGTTCGGTGAAGACCTCCGCGATCTGCTCCTCAGCGCTGGCCGCCCGGCCGGCATACAGACCCGAGACGTAGATGGTCTTTCCCCGGTTGATCCGGGCCACCCGGCTGAAAAGGGGCGACGCCTGCATGCCGGGGGGCGTCAGATACTCGATCACGTCGGCATATTTGTCCTTGCTCCGGGGGGTCGAGGCGATCAGCTCGATCTCGATGGGCAGGGTGGAGGACCACTCGACCAGGACCAGCGGCGGGACCGCCTGCCCGCCGAAGTGCCGGGCCATCTCCTCTTCCACCGTGCCGGCCGCGGACATCGGGTGCATGAATGCCTTGAGCTGCACTATGTCGGAGTCGTTCAGGCCGAGGAACTTCAATGTGGCGCGGAGGCTCTCCAGCGTCTTGCGCGTCGCCGCCGCCAGGTCGCCCTTCTCCGCCTGACCCGAGATGTAGACCCGGGCGCCCGGCGGCAAGACGGCGACGTGCGAGCCGCCCTTCGCCCCGGGCAGCGCGGCCGACCGGACCCGCTTCACCTCATGGCCGCTGTCCGGGGCAACTGCCACCGCATCCATCGCCACCAGGGCTTCCGGATGGGCCAGCTTCCCGGTGACAAAGCTGACCGCCGGCTTGGCCTCGCCACGGAACCGCCTGGCGAACACCTTCTGCACCTCCGCGACGACCTCCGGGCCGGTGGCATAGATGTTGATCTTGACCGCCCGGTCCAGGCCGGAGTGGACCGCGCCCAGGGCCGCTTCCAGGTTGTCGAGGATCTTCTCGGCCTGGGCTGCGGCGTCGCCCTTGCCGACGAGCCGTCCGTCACGGTCAAGCGGCAAGAGCTGCGCCGTGTGCGCCTGGGCCGTGTCATCGACGATCACCACCCGCGAGGTCCCCGTGTCGTTGTTCGGCTCGATGTACTGAATGCCCGCGCCGGCTTTGGCCGATCCGACGGCCGCCAGGAGAGAGAGCAGGCAGGCAAGGAGCGGTTTCCCCGGGCAGGCAGGGGCAAGGAACGGTTTCCTGCGGTCGGTCATGGCTCACCTCGTGGTAGAAGAAATCCCATTTCCGTGAGGATTTCCGCAACAATTTCCTCCGGCGGGCGGCCGGCAGTTTGCACCCGGATATGGGCGCAGGCGCGGTAGAGCGGCTCCCGCAGGCGCAGCAATTCCTCCACCTCGGCCAAGCCGCCTACGGTCAGGTTGGGGCGCCGCTCCGCCGTGGCAGCGTCGCTCTGCACCCGCTGCCACAAAGTCGCCGCGTCGGCGTCCAGCCAGACGACCCAACCGGCTTCCCGCATCCGGGCGCGGTTGGTCTCGCTCAGGACCACGCCGCCGCCCGTGGCGATGACATGCTGTTGACAGCGGCACAACTCCTCAAGCAATTCCGACTCCAGGCGGCGGAAGGAGCCTTCCCCTTCCTCGGCGAAGATGCGGCGGATGGTGCGCCCCTGGCGCTCCTCCAATAGCGCGTCGGCATCGAGCCATTGCCAGCCGAGCCGCTCTGCCAGGAGCCGGGCCACCGTGGTCTTGCCGCTGCCGCGGTAACCGATCAGGAAGATGACACGGTGACCAGGTGACACGGTGACACGGTGACCGGGAGCGGGGTCGGCATGCCGCGCCGGTTTGGCTTCGGGCCCCGCCCGGTCGTTATCCTTCACCCTGTCGCCGCCATTTTTCACCTTATCACCTTGTCGCCTAGTCACCCGGTCACGCCTTCTCGCGGATCGTCACGGGGGACAGGGCCTGTTTGATCACCGAGCGCATCACGTCAAACGGCGGCTCCAGGCCAGTGAACAGGTGGAACTGCAAGGCCGCCTGGCGGACGAACATGTCCACCCCGGTCAGGACGTGGCAGCCGCGCTTGCGCGCCTCCTTGACCAGGAGGGTGTTCTCCGGTGTGTAGACAGTGTCCATCACCACCAGGCCGGGCTTGAGGTAGCTGAAGTGGACCGGGCACTCGTCCACGTTGGGATGCATGCCGACGGAGGTGCAGTTGATGAGCACGTCGCACAGGACGGTGTGGCGGGCGGCCCACTCGGCGCAGCGGCAGCCGACCTCCGCCGCCAG
>DATLYH010000213.1:0-36364 GCA_035575035.1 Gemmataceae bacterium | reverse complement strand
GCCTGATCCTGCGTGCCGCCCCGGGTTGCCGGCCGCTGCTTGTCTGGGACACGGCCCGGCCCCCCCTCATCCCTACCCCGCGGGGGGAGAAGGGAGAATCCTTGCCCTCCTCTCCCTCCAGGGAGGAAGAGAGAGTGAGGGGGGCGGATGACGGCCCGGCCACGCCGACCTTCCTTTCCGTCAGCCGCGGCAGCCTGACGCTCCAGGGGCTGGACCTGGCGGTCAGCTGGGACGATTCGACGGCGGCCCAGCGGGCCCTGCTGGTGCGAGTTGCCGACGGCGATTTCCTGGCCCGCGACTGCACTTTCTCTCAGACCGGATATCTGCCCGGCGGCACGGTGCTGGTTCGATTCGAGGGCCAAGAAGGTCCGGGCAAAAAGTGCCGCCTGAGCCGTTGCTATGCTCGGGGAGCCGGGCTGGTCGCCCTTGACCTGGATGCCCCCGGCGCGGAAGTGCTGTTGGATGGCTGCCTGATCGCGGGGGGCGAGCCGGCGTTGCTGCAAGTCAGCGGCACCGAGGCATTGCCGGGCCTGGGCGACGGCCGGGCAGCACCCACCCTGCGCGTGCTTCGCTCCACACTGGTCTGCGATCGGACGTTGCTGCAAATCCGGCCGGTCAGTCCGGCGGACCGGAACCCGGCGTTGAACTGGATGGCCTGGGATGCGCTGCTGGCCCGCTGGGGCGAGCAAGTCGGCGGCGCGATGGTGGCGCCGGTCGGTGAGGTGGGAACCGAGGGGCTGCGCTGGCAGGCGATCAACTGCCTCTATGCCGGCTGGCGGACCCTGCTGGCCGGCCGCGGAGCCATCCCCGCATCCAATTGGGAGGCCTGGCAGCGGCGCTGGCAGCGGAGCGAAGGCGACGCGGCTGTCAGCCAGCGCTGGCCGGCGGCGCGGCCGGCCGAACCGGCCGAGGTTGGGCCGGAGTTCTACCGTCCCGAGGATACGCCGGCGGTCGCCTTCGCTGCCATGTCCGGGCCTGGGCTGCTTGGCTGCGACCTGTCCGCCCTGCCGCCGGTCCGTGACAACTGGCTGTCACTAACCTTCCGGGGCTTCGCTGCGCCGCCGGTCGATCTGTTGGCGGACGGCTCAGCCCCCGAGATCCCGGCGCCGGGCGACGACCTGTACCACGGCGAGCGGCTCGACCTGAGCCGCATCGACCTGGGCGCTTACTTGCAGCAGTTGCAAAAGTCGGGCAAAAAGCTGGGGCCGCGAGTGGTACTCCATCTGACCGGCTCCGGCGAGCGGCCGACAAGCCCCATTCGGCTCAAGGGAACCACCCTGGTCCTTTACTTTGAGCCGCCGGAGAAAAAGCCCGGCGAGCCGGGTACTCCTCCCCCGTTGGTGCTGACACCGCCGCGGAACCTGAGCACTACTCTGGACGTGCTCATCGACGTGGAGGATGGCGACCTGGAGGTGATCGGGGGCGAGATCCGCTTCCCCGACTCGCGGCTGGCCCTGGTGCCCCGTCACCTGCTCCGGGTGCGCCGGGGCAATCTGCTGCTCTACGGCTGTCGTCTCCAGGGGCCGGTGGCGCAGCCGCCCGAGTCTTACGGCGGCCTGATCCGCCTAGAAGGGCCGTGCGAGCCTGACGCTAGCGCCATCACCGGCTGCGCCATCAACCGCTCCATTCTCCTCTCAGGCAAGGCCGGCATCGAGGTGGTGGGCACCGGTGTCGCCGTCCGGTTGCAGCAGTGCATTCTGGCGACCCGTCAGGAGGCGTTCCGCCTCGACCTCGGCGGCGCCAAAACCCCACCGCGGCCGTGGGCCCGGCTGAAGGTCCGCTGCTTACTGGAAAACACCACGGTGGCGGCCCCGCGGGCGGTGATCCACCTGGCCGACGCGCCGCAGTTCCCCGGCCCGGCCGAGCCGGCGATCTTCCAGACGAGGAGCTGTGCATTCCTCAACCCATTCACCGGGTCGCAGCCGGCCGTCCTGCTGTTCGAAGGGGACGCGCTGACCCGCGGACTGCTGGTTTGGCAAGGCGAAGGCAACGCCTACGATGGCCGGCTGTCTTGTTACGTGCTGGCAAAGGATGCCCCGGTCCCGGAGCCGCAACCCTACTCGGTGTGGACACGGCTGTGGGGGGCCGTCGGCGACCGGCAAGCGATCCCGGCCTTGCCGCTGAAGTCCCGGATGGAGGCAACGACCCTCGCGCCGCTCGACAGCCTGGCCCTGACCGGCCTCCCCTCGCTCGACCGCCCGCCGGGCGCTAATCTGACCCTGTTGGGCATCGTCAAGTCTTCCCGACCGCCAAGGTAGGAAGGGTCAAGAGGGCGGCCCATCGTCAATCGTGGCGACGCCGGCTGGCCCAGCGGATGAAAACCCGATCTACCAGGGACGCCGAATCGTTAAGTGAAACCGCCTGCGCCCCCTGCACATTGCTCAGCTGGGAAGTCAGCTCGGCATTGCCCGGCAGGGCAGCGCGACTGGGCTGACGCGGGCGCCGCACCCGACTGGCACTGGGGGTCGTCACCCGGGCTGGGTTGCTGAAGACCGAGCGGCCGGCCGAATTGAAGGCGTAGACCCGGTAGGAATACGTCCTCCGGCGGCTCACCGTCGTGTCCGAAAATACCTGGACGTTGGCCCCAACCTGGCCGATGGTCGTCCAGCTCCGGCCGTTGGTGGAGGAGCGCTGAATGACGAAGCCGGTTTCATTGCTGGCATTGTCCTGCCATCTCAGGCGGACATGCCGCCCAGTGATGGCGACGGCAAGTAGGCCCGACGGTGCCGCGGGGACAGCCGGGACCGCCACCGTCGTGACGCCGGCGATAGCGCTCGGGGCCGAATCGCCGCCGGCGTTCACCGCCCGCACCCGGTAGTAGTACGTCATGCCCGCATTCAAGCCGGTGTCGGCGTAGCCGGCGACGTCAGGGCCGGTCAGGGCTACCTGGACCCAGTTGATGCCATCCTGCGAGCGCTCGACCCGGTAGCCCGTCTCTCCTGCCACGTTGCCCCAGACCAGGTTGATCGAGGTCGAAGTGACCTCCGTGGCCGCCAGCCCGGCCGGCGCTGCGGGGACCAGGGTGACAAGCACCACGCTCGAATAGCCGACGCTGAGGGTCGGGTAGAGCACGGCCACACGGTAGTGGTACGTCATCCCCGCCGAGACGCCGGCATCCGTGTACGTGGTGCTGTTGGCCGGCAGGTTGGCGATCACCGTCCAGCTCACCCCATCGGTGCTTCGCTCCACGCGGTAGCCTGTCTCGTTGTCGGCGCTGTCCTGCCAGGTGAGATCGACTCGCCCGACCGAGGTGATGGCGGTCAGGCCGACCGGCGCCGCCACGCTACCGGTCGCTGCGACCGTGCCGCTGACCGTGTACTGCCCCACATCGCCGTAGCCGCCGTGACTGGCGACCACCAGGTAATATGTCCCCGCCGGCACGGTCGCGGTGAGGGTGGCGCCGAAACTGGTCGCCGGGTCGGCCGACACCAGCAATGCCCCCGCGGCACTGCGCAGTTCCAGCCGGGCGTCGAGGTTGTTCAGCGACGCGGGGACGCTGACCGTCAGGCTGACCGAGCCGGCGGCGGTGGTGAACGAGAAGTAATCCACATCCGCAGTGGTGGTGATCACGCCCGAGCCGCTGACCCGGCCGCTGACAATCATCAGCGGAGTGGCTGTGGCTGCGGTGTTGCCGTGGTCATCGGGGCGGTAGCCAAACCCATTGGCCGGGCGGGCGATCACCGCCATGTCATCCTGGTAGGTTGTGGCCGAGGTGGTGGGGCCGTACCACCACAGGCTGCGCGAGGCGCTGTAGCTGATGCCCATGAGGGGAGCTCGGCCATCACCGGGACCGTCGTTGTACTCCGCGATCCGGGTCGTCCCCGAGTACTCGCTTTGGTGCTCCAGTCCGAAGGCGTGGCCGGCTTCGTGCGCGATGGCGTCGGCTGTGTAGCGGACGCTGCTGCTCAGGTTCTTGGCAAAGACGTAGGCGGTGTTGCCGATCGAGTTGGTGAAGCTGTTGATGTAACTGAGGCCGCCCAGGCCGCCGCCCGCCCATGCTCCGGTGCCGCCGATGGCAACGCGGAGGGCGACGCCGTCGGCAAAGCTGGCCGGCGGCACCGTGGTCACATTGATGTTGAAAGGAGCATAGTCCTCGGCGACATAACGCCAGATCTGTTCGATGGCGGCCAGCTCGGCGCTGCTGAAGGTGGTGGGGTCGCCGTCCTGGTCGAAGGCGGGCGTGGTGATGTTGCTGTAGGCGCCCCACTGGGCCTCGTAGTGGCCGTCGAAGTCGAGGTAGAGGGTTGCTCTGGCCCCGGGCAGGCTGTTCAACGCCGGCAGCCCGCTCAGCGGCACCAGGGCCGCGCTGGGGCCTGCGGCCGCATCCGTTGCTGCGACAGCTTCTGCGCCCGACGCCAATACCGCCGGCAACTCTCCGCCGCAGCTCGGACACCAACACCCCGCCGGATGACCGTCCACCGCCAGGAGCGCCGTCAGCCCGTCCAGGTCCGCCGACAGCAGCTGGCGGGATTCCAGCACCTCAAACCCCAACCGCACGGCCGGCTTCCTACGGACCGGCCGGGCGGCCCCATGTTGCCGAGTCATCGGCCTCTCCTCGTCAGGGGCGTTCGCATTCCGTGAGCGAGCCGTAGGCGAAACAAGCCCCGGGAGAGGACCGCACCGCCGACAACGGCGTCCCAGCGAGCGGCCCGCGGCAGCGGGCCAGGGGATCCCTCGGTGCCTCGACCGGCCGGCTGACGCCGGCCGCTCGCCTTCCCCGAACGGGCCGGGGGATTCCTCGGTGCCTCGACCGGCCGGCGTCAGCCGGCCGCTCGCCTTCCCCGAACGGGCCGGGGGGCGCGGACCATGATCTTGCCGGTCAACCCTGAGGGGAGGAATACTGCGGCCGAGACGGCGCAGGGGGAGATCAAGGGGACGGGGCGATATCCGGGGACTCCCATGTAAGATGGGACACAAGTTGGAGAAAGTCAAAAACGCGGCTGGAGAAGCATGTCGCTGCGGCCAATCCTTTTATCCCCGGAAAATAACTCTGGGGGCTAACATCTGCGGCCCGCCTGTCGTAGAATCGCACGCGCTCCACCATGTCCTGCACCTGATTTGCCGGAGACTTCCTGTGAGAACGACAACCGCGCGAACCGCCTCGCTGGCCGCCTTTCTGCTCCTCGCTGTCCCCCTGTCGCCGACAGCTGCGGGGCCGCCACAGACGCCGGCCGAGAAGAGCAACTTCCAGGCGACCTCTCGTTATGCGGAAGTGATTGAGTTCTGCGAGCAGCTGGCCCGGGAATCGCCGGTGGTCCGGCTCGGCACATTAGGGACCAGCTTCGAGGGGCGCAAACTGCCGCTGTTGATCCTGGCCGACCCGCCGGTGACGACTCCCGAGGAAGCGGCCCGCAGCAAGAAGCTGGTCGTCTTTGCAATGGGCAACATCCACGCCGGCGAGGTGGACGGCAAGGAAGCGCTGCTGATGCTGGCCCGTGATATCGCCACCCCTCACCCCCCACCCCTCTCCCCTCGCGAGGGGAGAGGGGTGGGGGGTGAGGGGTGGCCACTGCTCAAGGACCTGGTCCTGGTCTTTGCTCCGATCTTTAACCCTGACGGCAACGAGAGGTTGGGGAAGAACCGGCCCACGCAGGCCGGCCCGCCTCTGGTAGGCACCCGTACCAACGCCCAGGACCTTGATCTGAACCGCGACTTCGTCAAGCTCGAAAGCCCCGAGGTCCGCGCCCTGGTCCGCTTCCTCAATAAGTGGGACCCGGCCGTCTTCATCGACCTGCACACGACCAACGGCTCACGCCACCGCTACACGCTGACCTACGAAGGGGGCCGCTGCCCGGCTGGCGATCCCCGCCTGATTGCCTTCACCCGCGACGAGCTGCTGCCCGAGGCCGGCCGGCGGATGGAGAAGGCCGTCGGCTACAAGTCATACTTTTACGGCAACTTCTCCGCCGACCGCCGCCGCTGGGAAACGGTCTCGCCTCTCCCGCGCTATGGCTGGCACTACGTCGGCCTGCGCAACCGCATCGCCATCCTCGCCGAGTCGTACAGTTACGCCCCGTTCAAGGATCGCGTCCTGGCCAGCAAGGCATTCGTGCAAAGCATCTGTGAGTACACCGCCGCGAACAAGGACAAGGTCGGCAAGCTGCTGGCCGAGGCCCGCGAGGCGACCGTCCGAGCCGGCCGCGCGCCGGGCGAGAAGGACCTGATCGTCCTCCGGCACCAAGCTGTGCCGCTGGGCCGACCGGTTCGCGTACTTGGCTTCGTCGAGGAGGTCCGCGACGGCCGGCGCATCGCCACCGACAAACCCCACGAGTACGAGGTCGAGTATCTGGGCGGCACCGAGCCGGTCCTCTCGGTTCGCCGGCCCTACGCTTACCTGTTCCCCGCCCGCCTGGGTCGGGTGGTCGAGAACCTCCAGCGCCACGGTATTGAGGTCGAGGAGCTGCGCGAGGACATTGAGCTGGACGTCGAAGTCTATCGCATCGACCGGATCACCCGCGCGGCCGTTTTCCAGAAGCATCATCCGGTGACGCTGGAAGCCACGGCCCGTCCCGCGAGCCGCCGCCTTGAGGCGGGGACCATCCTGGTGCGGACCGCCCAGCCGCTCGGCAGCCTGGCGACCTACCTGCTTGAGCCGCAGTCGGCCGACGGCCTGGCGACCTGGAACTTCTTCGACGAGGTTCTCCAGGAGGGCCAGGATTTCCCTGTCCTCCGTCTGCCCGCGGCCGTGCCGCTCACCGCAGGCCGGGTGCGCCCCCTGGCCGAGGACCGGGTGATGAACAAACCGATCACGTTCGAGACGGTCTACGCCGCCGGTCGCCCGTTGAGTTTCAGCGGCGCGCCGGTCTCCGGGCTGGTCTGGCTCGAGGACGGCGAGCATTTCTTGCAGGTCAAGGAGGGCCGGCTGCGCAAGGTCCACGCGCTGACGGGACGCTCGGAGCCGTTTTATGATCCTGAGAAGCTGGCCCGCGGCCTGGCCTCGCTCCCTACCATCGGCCGATCGGCCGCTCAGTCGCTGGCTCGGTCGCCTCAGCTGCGGCTGAACCCGCAGCGCACCGGCGCCCTGTTCCTACATGCGGACGACCTCTACTACTGCAACCTCGATGGCACCGGCGCAGTGCGCCTCACGCGGACGCCCGGGAACAAGGAGCTGGTCTCGTTCAGCCCGGACGGCAAGTTCGTGGCCTTCGTTCGTGACAACAACTTGCACGTCGTCGATCTGGCCACGCAGACCGAACGGGCCCTCACCACCGACGGCAGCGAGTTAATCCTCAATGGCAAGGCGGACTGGGTCTACTTCGAGGAGGTCTTCAACCGCCGCCGGCAGGCGTACTGGTGGAGCCCCGATTCCTCGCGCATCGCCTTCCTCCGGTTCGACGACACCCCCGTGCACAAGTTCACCCTGGTCGATCCCGTCTCGCCCCGTCCGGCAGTCGAGGCAACCCCGTACCCGAAGGCGGGCGCCCCCAACCCGTTGGTCAAGCTCGGCATCGTCACGGTCGCGGGAGGAACGCCGGCCTGGGCCGACTTGAGGGATTACTCGGAGACGGCCACCCTCCTGGTGCGCGCCGGCTGGACGCCTGACAGTCAGCGCGTCTATTTCTACGTCCAGGACCGGGCCCAGACCTGGCTCGATGTCTGCCTGGTGGCACGCGACGGCGGCGAGCCGACACGTCTCTTCCGCGAGACGACCAAGGCCTGGGTCGATGATCCGGGCGCTCCGACCTTCCTCAAGGACGGGTCGTTCCTGCTGCCCAGCGAGCGCACCGGCTGGAGGCATCTCTACCACTTTGACAAGGACGGCAGGTTCAAGGGACCGATCACCAGCGGCCCGTGGGAAGCCCGCACTCTTCATCTGGTCGATGAGGAGGGCGGCTGGGTCTACTTCTCCGGGACGCGCGACAGCCATTTGGCCGTCAACCTCTACCGCGTCCGGCTCGACGGCAGTGCCCTGGAGCGCCTGACCAGTCTGCCGGGCGATCATCGGGTGAGCGTCGGCCCCAAAGGGAAGTTCTTCATCGACTCGTGGAGCAATCATCAGACGCCGGTGCAAGTGCGGCTGTATCATGCCGACGGGTCGCCGGCCCGCACGCTGGACACCAACCCGGTCTATGTCCTGGAGGAGTACCGCCGCGGCCAGTACGAGTTGGTGCAGATCCCGACCGCCGACGGGTTCGTCCTGGAGGGAAGCCTGCTGCGGCCGCCCGACTTCGACCCCGGGCGGCGCTACCCGGTGTGGTTTATGACCTACGGCGGGCCGCACGCTCCGACGATCCAGGACAGCTGGGGTGGGGGGCGGGTACGCGACGAGATGCTGGCGCAGATGGGCTTCGTTGTCTTCCGCTGCGACCCGCGCAGTGCCAGCGGCAAGGGGGCCTGCTCGACCTGGACCGCCTACCGGCAGCTCGGCGTGCAGGAGCTTAAGGACATCGAGACGGCCCTCCGCTGGCTGACAACCCATTCCTACATCGACCCTACCCGGATCGGCATGAGCGGCCACAGTTACGGCGGCTTCCTGACCGCCTACGCCTTGACGCACAGCAAACTGTTTGCGGCTGGCATCGCCAGCGCCCCGGTCACCGACTGGCGGAACTACGACTCGATCTACACCGAGCGCTACATGAACACGCCGCAGGAGAACCCAGAGGGGTACAATGTCACCTCGGTGGTCCGGGCCGCGCGCGACCTGCATGGCAAACTGCTTATCATTCACGGGTTGATGGACGATAACGTCCACGCTCAGAACAGCCTCCAACTGATCGACGCCTTGCAGCGCGCCGACAAGGATTTCGAGGTCATGGTCTATCCCCGGGCCCGGCATGGCTTACTGGGCCGGCACTATCAACGGCTGATGATCGATTTCATGAAGCGGACGCTAAAGCCGGAGCCATAAGCCCGATCCGGGGGATGCCCGACGGTCGGATTGCTCAACTGCCCCAATAGTCGGGTTTTAGTTTGGCAATCGCCTGAATCGCATCCTGATTTTGGGAACCAATCCCTATCCCCTTGCGTCAATACTACCGGGGATTTGCTCATTCTTCTGGTGGGAGGCTTAAGGGACCTATAAGGAGGGACCACACCATAGCCGAATTCGCTGGGTTTTAGAGGAACTCAGCTTCGGAACCGAAGTCGCCCGACTTCGGGGAATCCCTGGTGTTGACCCGAATTCTGGCGAATTCGGCTACAGCCTGCCGGAATTCGGGGGAACCCCTAGGGCTGACCCGAATTCTGGTGAATTGGGCTACAACGCTGGCGGACTGGTTGCCCATCCCACTCGTGTGAGTTACACTCTCCGGTGTCTGGGAGGGTGGATCGGACTCGCCCCTCTTGCTGAGATACCCTATCTCAGTCTTGTCCCAATGGAGTGACAGGACGCACTCCTTTCCCTTCCGCACGGAACAGATGGTGGCACCTAGCACGGACGGCGGTCGGAGACAGCCGCTGCCGGCAGCGCCCTTTCGCCCGCGCTGGGTTGACGGGATCAACCGCGAGCCGAACAGCACCCTGGAGTCCGTGTCGAGCCATGCCACTGCATCGTGATGCGGCCGCCATCACCATCACCGTGGTCGAGGATGAGCCGCTGGCACAGGACGTGCTAGTCCGCGCTGCCCGCTCGTGGAACTTCGAGTGTCAGGTAGCATCCAGCGCCGAGCAGGCCCTGCAGCTGTTGGAGCAACGGCCTACGGAGATCGTGGTCACCGACCTGCGCATGCCGGGGCGCGGCGGCGTCTGGCTGGTGCAGGAGGTCCAGCGCCGCTGGCCGGGGACCGGCATCATCGTCATCACCGCCGGCGACGACAGCGACGCCGCCCATCAGTGCCTGGAGGCGGGGGCCGACCACTACTTCCTCAAGCCGATCAAGCTTGATGAGTTTCGCCATGCCCTGGAAACCACCCTCCGCGCCCACCGGTTGCAGCGGCAGCGCGAGCGCCTCCGCCGCCGCCTGGAGCGGGCCGTCCGCCGCCAGACACGCCGCGTCCGCCACACCTTCCTGTCGGGCATTGAGACCCTGGTTCGGGCCATCGAGGAACGCGACGCCTATACCGTCGGCCATTCGCTGCGGACGCACCGCTACGCACTGCGGTTGGCCGATGCCCTGGGCCTGGACCGCCGCCTGCGCAAGCAGCTCAGCCTGGCGGCCAAGCTGCACGACGTGGGCAAAGTCGGCGTGCCGGAAGCCATCCTCAACAAGCCCGGCCGGCTGACCCCTGAGGAGCATGACCGGGTCCGCGATCATCCGGTCATCGGCGAGCGCATCCTGATGCCGATCATCCGCAATCGGACCATCCTGGGGGGCATCCGCAGCCACCACGAGCGGATCGACGGCAAAGGTTACCCCGACGGACTCCGGGGGGACCAGATCCCGTTGTTGGGACGCCTGATCGCCATCCCCGATTGCTTCGACGCCCTGACCAGCAACCGGGCCTACCGGGCCGCCCTGACGACCGAACAGGCCCTGGAGATAATACGGGCCGGTAGCGGCAGTCAGTTCCAGCCCGAGTTTCTCCGCGCCTTCATCGAGATGATCCGCAGTCAATCCATCGCTGCGCAGTCCCTGGACATCATCTGAGTCGGCCGGTTATCTGTTTGATCAGAACGGCGCTCCCCGGCTATAGTGAGAGAAGCCGCACCTGAAGCGCCCTGACATCGGAGGGCCCTCGCATGTCCGGTCCGCTCGCCACCGCGGCCGTCCTGCTGCTTGCCCTGGGATTCGCTGCTCCGTTGCACGCCGATTCCTCCTCGCCCTCCGCGGCGGAGAGGGCCAAGGGGCCGGCGCCGGAGGCGGTCAAATCCGCCGTCCGCCGGGCCGCTGTCCTGATGCAGAAAAGCGGCGCCGAGTATCTGCGCCACCGCGAGTGCTTTTCTTGCCACCACCAGGGGGTGCCGATCCTGGCGCTGAGCACGGCCCGGGCGCGCGGCTTCGAGGTCGACGAGGAGGGACTGCAAAGGCAGGTCCGCTTCACCGCCGACTTTCTGGCGAAGAACCGCGAGAACTATGAGAAGGGCCGCGGTCAGGGCGGGCAGGCCGACACGGCCGGCTACGCCCTCTGGGCCCTAGAGGCCGGCGGTTGGAAGCCGGACGAAACCACGTCGGCCGTCGCCGAGTACCTGCTGCTGCGCGACAAGGACCAGGACCACTGGCGGACCGTCTCGAAACGACCGCCGTCCGAGGCCAGCTCCTTCACCACCACCTACCTGGCCCTGCGCGGCCTTCGAGTCTTCGGCATCGAGGCACAGCAGGAGCGCATCGCCGGCCGCACTGAGCAGGTGCGCCGTTGGCTGCGGGCGGCGCCGGCCGTGGACACCGAGGACCGAGTGTTCCGCCTCTGGGGCCTGAAGTACGCCGACGCGGATGACAAAGAGATTCAGGCCGCGGCCCAGGAGCTGTTGCGGACCCAGCGCCAGGACGGCGGCTGGACCCAGACCGACGACCTGGAAAGCGACGCCTATGCCACCGGATCAGCCCTGGCGGCGCTACACCTGGCCGGCGGCCTGCCGACGAGCGACCCCGCCTACCAGCGCGGCATGACGTTCCTGATCGCGAGCCAGCTGGAGGACGGCTCCTGGCTGGTGCGCTCGCGGAGCCGGCCATTCCAGCTCTACTTTGAGAGCGGCTTCCCGCACGGCAAGGACCAATGGATCTCCAGCACCGCCACTGCCTGGGCCGTCATGGCCCTGGCGCTGGCCTGCCCGCCGGCCGCCGACAAGTGAAAGGGAAGGCCGGGAGCCAGACGGATGCCGCCCCAGGGCCTCAACTGAACATGAACGTCCAGACCAGCACGGCCAGGACGGTGAGCACCACTCCCAGCACCAAAAACCAAGCGGGGTGGATTACCCGCGGTAGGTTCTCTTCCTCCCGTTCGCGCTCCTTCTCCTTGGCGATCCGGCGCTCCCTCTCCTGGCGGTGGTGCTGATGGTGTTCTTGCCGGTGGTCCACAGGACCCCTCCCTTGGATAGCGCGGCTGCGGGCGCTGGCCGCTAGAATACTCCAGGCAACGTCACAACCTGTAAGGAGGCCGTCGCCATGTCTGACCGCTTATTGCCTCTGTGGACCATTCTAGCACTGATGAGCTTCGTGCCGACCGTTGCATCGGACGAAAAAAGGTTGTCCTATCCGCCCAGCCGGATCGAGGAGGTCGTGGACACGCTCCACGGGGTCGCGGTGGCCGACCCGTATCGCTGGCTGGAGGATGGCGATAATCCCGCGGTCAAGGAGTGGGTCGCGAAGCAGAACGCCTTCACCCGCTCCGTGCTGGACAAGCTGCCGGGCCGTGAGCAAATCCGCGAGCGCCTCGACACCCTGCTGGACATCGGCACCATCGGCACCCCAACCCCCGTCAAGGGGCGTTACTTCTACACCCGCCGCGAGGGCAAGCAGAACCAGCCGATCCTCTACGTCCGCGAGGGACTGCGGGGTCCCGAGCGGGTGCTCCTTGATCCCAATCAACTGGCCGCTGACGGCACCGTGGCGCTCGACTGGTGGTACCCCAGCCGCGACGGCAAGCTGCTGGCCTATGGCCTGTCGCGCGATGGCAGCGAGCAGTCCACCCTCTATGTCCGTGATGTGGACACCGGTAAGGACCTGCCCGACGTTATCCCCCGGACACGCGCCTGCTCGGTGGCCTGGCGGCCGGACGGCAAGGCCTTCTACTACACGCGCTACCCGGCCCCCGACAGCGTGCCGAAGGGGGAGGAGAATTACCATCGCCACGTCTACCTGCACGTACTGGGCACCGATCCGGCAAGCGATCCGCGCGTCTTCGGCGAGGGCCGGGCAGCCGAGGATTGGCCGATCGTCAAGCTCTCGCCCGATGGCCGCTGGCTGGCCGTTACCGTCCAACAGGGCTGGGCCAAGTCGGAAATCTTCTTCGCCGACCTGACGAAGGACGCCGTCCGCTTCGAACCGCTGGTCGAGAAGGTAAACGCCATCTTCGAGGTGATCGTCCGCAACGACCGCTTCTACATCCGCACCAATGAAAAGGCCCCGCGCTACCGCCTGTACCGCGTCGATCCGGAGAAGCCGGCCCGCGATCAGTGGCAGGAGATCATCCCCGAGAGCGGCGACGTCCTTGAGGCGGTGGCGGCCATCGGCGACACCTTGGTCGCCGAGTACAGCGTCAAGGCCTCGTCGCGCCTCCGCCTGTTTGACCGCAATGGCCGGCCGACCCACGAGGTCGCGCTGCCGACCCTCGGCACCGTGGCCGGGTTGGGCGGCGAATGGGACGGCGACGAATTGCTCTACGGTTTCCAGTCGTTCACGGTGCCGCCGACGGTCTACCACGTGGACCTGAAGACCAGGCGGTCGCAGCTGTGGGAACAGGTCAAGGCCGACATCGACTTCAGCGCTTATGAGGTTGAGCAGGTCACCTACCGATCGAAGGAT
Source organism: Gemmataceae bacterium (assembly GCA_035575035.1). GTDB lineage: Bacteria > Planctomycetota > Planctomycetia > Gemmatales > Gemmataceae > DATLYH01. The sequence goes on along the minus strand of DATLYH010000213.1, from coordinate 23,022 downwards.
GGGACGCCGGTAACCATGTTCCTGGCCCACAAGAAGGGGTTGAAGCGGGACGGGAACAACCCGACGTTGCTGTACGGCTACGGCGGCTTCAACATCGCGTTGACGCCGAGTTTCAACCCGGCCCGCTTCTTGTTCCTGGAGCGGGGCGGCCTTTTGGCCATCGCCAACCTCCGCGGCGGCGGCGAGTACGGCGAGGAATGGCACCAGGCCGGCATGCTCGGCAAGAAGCAGAACGTCTTCGATGACTTCCTCGCGGCGGCGGAGTGGCTGATCGCCGAGAAGTACACCAACCCGAACCGACTGGCGATCCAGGGAGGCTCGAACGGCGGCCTGTTGGTGGGGGCGGCGCTAACGCAGCGGCCGGACCTGTTCCGGGCCGTGGTCTGCCAAGTGCCGCTGCTTGACATGGTGCGCTATCACAAGTTCCTGATCGCCCGCTTGTGGATTCCGGAGTACGGCTCGGCGGACGACCCGGAGCAGTTCAAGTGGCTGTATGCCTACTCGCCGTATCACCGGGTCAAGGACGGCACGGCCTATCCGGCGGTCCTGCTGGCGACAGCGGAGTCGGACACCCGGGTGGACGCGCTGCATGCCCGCAAGATGGCGGCTCGGCTCCAGGCGGCGACGGCATCGGACCCGACGGATCGGCCGATCCTGCTGCGGCTGGAGACGAAGGCCGGCCATGGCCAGGGCAAGCCGCGGAGCAAGGTCCTGGATGAATTGACGGATATTTGGAGTTTCTTGTTCTGGCAACTGGGGATCTGAGTTTTACCCCGTCGCTGGCGCTCTGGGCTCCGAAGTCACCCGTCGCTAACGCTCCGGGCTCCGAAGTCACCCGTTGCTGGCGCTCCGGGCTGGTAGGCGCCGCGCCCCCGGAGGCGCTATCAATTCCCGCGCCACTGCACGAAGCCTTCCAGGGCGTAGTACTCGGGGAGGCCGAGTTGGTCGTACAGCTTGGCGGTGTCGCGGTTGCGGTCTTCGGCACGCTGCCAGAATTCGCGCCGGTCGTAGCCACCGGGGAACATTGCCCGGTCCTTCTGTGACTGGTGCCGGAAGATCGCCAGTTTCTTCCGCTCCAGGTCGTTGGGGCTCAGCGGCACGACTCGCTCCAACTCGTGCGGCTCCCATTCCTCCCAGGCGCCGCGATAGAGCCAGACCTCGAAGTCCTGCCCCTGGGCCCGCACCTCGCGCACCGCCTGGAAGATCGCCTCGGCGCAGGTGCGGTGGGTGCCGTGCGGATCGGACATCTCGCCGGCCACGTAAATCTGGGCCGGCTGCAAGCGCTGGAGGAGATTGCGAATGTCCACGATGTCCTGGGGATGGATTGGGGCCTTGGCGATTGTGCCGGTGCGGTAAAAGCGGAGGTCCATGAACTCCAGCTGCTCCGGTGGGATGCCGCAGGCCAAGGCCGCCGCCCGCGCCTCGGTTTGCCGCACCAGCCCCTTGATCTTGAGCACGTCCTCCGAGTCGGGCTGCCCCGGCCGCTTCGATGTGAGGAAGTTCTGCACTCGGGCTTTGAGGCGCTCGGTTGCTTCGTTGTCGATCTCGAAGAGGCGGTTGAACTCGCTAACGAAATCAACGAAGCGCCAGGCGTCGTGGTCAAAGACGGCGATGTTGCCGCTGGTCATGTAGGCAATGTGGACCTTGTGCCCCTGCTGCACCAGTCGGATCAGCGTGCCTCCCATGCTGATGACATCGTCGTCCGGGTGGGGGCTGAAGACCAACACGGTGACCGGCTCCGGCCCGGCGGGCTGGCTGCAAATGGTGGCCATCATGTCGGCGAAGACCCGCCGGCCCAGCGCCTCGGCCGGGCCGTGCTCGCGGAGCAACTCGTACAGGGCATGCTCGCGGAAGTCATCGTCGGAGAGCTTCAGCAGCGCCTTGCCCACCTTGCGGCTCAGCCAAATGACGGCTCGGCGGACCAGGGCAGGTGTCCACTCCACCGGGCCGACCATCCAGGGGCAGCGGATAGCGGTCAGGTCGCGGGCCGCCGCCTCATCCAGGATGAAGGTCGCATCGGGATGCTGCTGCAGGAAACTGGCCGCAATGGCATCGGTCACCTCCCCCTCGACCGCCCGTTTGACGATCGGCGCTTTGTGCTCGCCGAAGGCCATGATAACGATCTTGCGGGCCTCCAGGATGGTGCCGACCCCCATCGTGATCGCCTGGTGCGGCACGTTCTCCTCACCGTAGAAGTTGGCCGCTGCGTCGGCCCGGGTGACCGGGTCGAGGGTGACCAGGCGGGTCCGACTGTGGCGCGTCGAGCCCGGCTCGTTAAAGCCGATGTGCCCGGTCCGGCCGATGCCCAGGATTTGCAGGTCGATGCCGCCGGCCCGCCGGATCAGCTGCTCGTAGCGGGCGCAGTACTCCTCGGCCTCCTCGACCCGAATGGTGCCGTCGGGAATGTGGATGTTCTCCGGCCGAATGTTGACATGGTTGAAGAACGTCTCCTTCATCCAACGGTTGTAACTTTGCGGGTCGTCCGGGTCCATCGGGTAGTACTCGTCCAGATTGAAGGTGATGACCCGGGAGAAGTCGAGGCCGGCCTCCTTGTGCAGGCGGATCAGTTCCCGGTACAGCCCGACCGGGGTCGAGCCGGTGGGCAGGCCGAGCACCGTGGGCCGCCCGGCGGAGTTGTTCTGGCGGATTAGGCTCTCGATCATCAGCGCCACGTGCCGCGAGGCCTGGGCGCTGGTAGGGAAAACCAGAGTCGGCGTCTTAGTGTTCGGAACGTAGCGCGAAGACATGTCCGTTGTCAGTTGTTAGTTGTCGGTTGTCAGTTATCAGCGGCCCGTAACAGCCGGCGGGCGGTCAGAGCAGGAGAGGGAAACTGCCCACTACTCTCTGTCCACTGTACAATGAGGGAGATCTATCGGCTACTGACAACTGACAACTGACAACCGGCAACTCCCATGCTTCAGTTAACCATCAACGGCGAACGTCAGACCTTTCCTGGACCGCTCACGGTCGCCGAGCTGCTGCAACGGCTCGGCCGCGACCGACGCCGGGTAGCTGTCGAGGTCAACCGCGAGGTCGTCCCCGCCCCGCGCCACGCCGAGCACTTTTTGGCCGACGGCGACCGGGTCGAGATCGTCACCCTGGTCGGCGGCGGCTCCGAGGAGATTGTGGATTGCGGATTGCGAATTACGGATTCTAAGGACAATCCGCCATCCGCCATCCGCCATCCGCAATTGGATAAGCCGCTGGTCATCGGCTCGTTCTCCTTCCGCAGCCGGCTGATCACCGGCACCGGCAAGTACGCCAGCTACGAGTTGATGCGCGATTGTCTGGAGGCCAGCGGCTGCGAGGTGACCACGGTGGCCGTCCGCCGCGAGCGCCTGTTCGATAAGCAGGGCCGCAACCTCCTCGACTATCTCGACCTGAAGCGCTACACCATCTTGCCGAACACGGCCGGCTGCTTCAGTGCCGAGGATGCCATCCGCCACGCCCGGCTGGCCCGCGAGCTGCTCAGCAACCTCGGCAATCCCGGCGCCGGCTGGGTCAAGCTGGAGTGCCTCGGCGACCCGAAGACGCTTTTGCCCGACCCCATCGACACGCTCAAGGCGACGGAGCAGCTGGTCAAAGAGGGCTTCCAGGTGCTTGTGTACACCACCGACGATCCGATCCTGGCGCGGCGGCTAAAGCAGGCCGGCGCCACCAGTGTCATGCCGGCCGGCAGTCCGATCGGCAGCGGCCAGGGGATCCTCAACCCCAACAACATCCGCATCATCCTGGAATATCTCAAGGATGGCGACCCCGACTATCCGGTAATCGTCGATGCTGGCGTGGGAACGGCCAGCGACGTAACGGTGGCGATGGAGTTGGGCTGCGACGGCGTGCTGCTGAACACCGGGATTGCCCATGCCAAGGACCCGCTGCGGATGGCCTGGGCGATGCGCTACGCCTGCGAGGCGGGCCGGCTGGCCTACCTGGCGGGACGGATTCCGCGTAAGTTGTACGCCCAGGCCTCCAGCCCGATGGAGGGACGAATCGCACCGGCCCATTCGTGATGAAGAGGTTGGCCATGGCATCAATCCTTACCGGGACTACCGCCGTTGCTCCCCCCCCTTCGGACAGGGCTGAGGAGCACTATGAGGTCATCGATGGCCAGCGAGTAGAGCTGCCGCCCATGAGTTTTTATGCCACCGCGATCGCGTCCCGCTTGGTCAGCAGGTTGAATGACTTCGCCTGGAAGCAAGACCTGGGGGAGGCGTTCAGCGAGGGGCTTTTCCGTCTCCCCCTACCGCAGCAGCGCAATCGGCGGCCGGATGTGGCATTCGTCTCCTACCAGCGCTGGCCCAAGGGGCAGCCGATCCCGGAAGAGGACCATGCCTGGGACGTGGTCCCCGACCTGGCCGTCGAAGTGATTAGCTCAACCGATCTGGCCGAAGACCTGTTGGCAAGGATCGAGGAATACTTCCAGGCGGGTGTTCAGTTGGTCTGGGTCGTTTATCCCCGGCGGCGCATCGTTCACGTGTACGAGTCGCTGACCCAGATCCGGGTGCGGAAGGGCAACGACGAACTTGATGGCGGCAACGTGCTACCGGCCTTTCGGCTCCCGCTGTCCGCCCTGTTCGGGTGAACGGCGCGCAATCGGCGCGGGACAACCGTCTGCCCCGCGCCGATCGCTTCAACCTCACATCGAGAACGAGCTGCCGCAGCCGCAGGTGCTCTTGGCCTGCGGATTGGTGATGCTGAAGCCGCGGCGGTTCAGGTCATCGTGGAAATCGACCGTCGCCCCGTGCAGGTACATCAGGCTGCGCTTGTCGATCACCACGTCCAGCCCGTTCACCTGCATGACCTCGTCCAGCTTCGGGTTGACCTCCTTATCCAAATCGAGCTTGTGCTGGAAGCCGCTGCAGCCGCCCCCCACCACCCGCATGCGCAGGTAGAGCTTCTCGGGGACTGGCTGGTTCTGGGCCCGGGCCTCCTCCTGGATCTGCTCCACGATCCGCTTGACCTCCCTGACCGCCTTGTCGGTCACCATGACCGGCGCCGGCCTTTCCTGCACCTCGGTGGTACCCTTGTCCGTCAACGAAATCGCCATCGGTCTTCCTTTCTGTTCAAAAGAGGGATTTGTCATTGGTCATTGGTCATTGGTCATTGGGTCATCGACCCGGCAAACAACCGAGAGGGGCAAGGACGAATGACAAATGACGAATGACAAATGACGAATACCGACTCTCACCGCAACACTCAGGGAGCGATCCCCTGTTTGGCCATTTCATACAGGGGGCTCATCTCCCGCAAATGCTTCACCACGCGGACCACTTCGCGAACCACGTAATCGATTTCCTCCGCGGTATTGAACCGGCCCAGACCGAAGCGGATGCTGCTTCGGGCCAGGTCGTCGCTGAGTCCCAGGGCCCGCAGGACATAGCTTGGCTCGATGCTCGCCGAGGTACAGGCCGAGCCGGACGATACCGCTACGTCCCGCATGCCCATCATCAATGCCTCGCCCTCGACATAAGCGAAGCTCAGGTTCAAGTTGCCCGGCAGCCGTTGCGTCGGGTGGCCGTTGAGGGTCACCTCATCGAGCTGTTTCATGATACCATTTCGCAGCCGCTCGCGCAAGCCGGTTAGCCGTTCCGCCTCAGCCGCCATCTCGTCCCGGCATAGCTCGCACGCCTTGCCGAGGCCGACGATCAGAGGCACGGGCAACGTCCCGCTGCGCATGCCGCGCTCGTGGCCGCCGCCGTCGAGGATCGGCTCCAGCCGGACGCGCGGCCCCGCCCGGCGGACATAGAGGGCGCCGACCCCCTTGGGCCCGTACATCTTGTGGGCCGACAGGCTGAGCAGGTCAAGGCCCATTTCCTCCACGTCGATCGGCACTTTACCGACAGCCTGCACCGCGTCGCTGTGGAAGAGGACACCGCGTTCCTTGCAAATCCGGCCGATGGCGGCGATTGGCTGCAGGACGCCGATTTCGTTGTTGGCCGCCATCACGCTGACCAGGATGGTCCGGTCGGTGATCGCCTCGGCCACCTGCTCGGGCGCCACCAGGCCATCGCGGTCCACCGGCAGGTAGGTCACACGGAAGCCGTCGCGCTCCAGGCGCTTGCAGGTGTCGAGGACCGCCTTGTGCTCGGTGGCCACGGTGACGAGGTGGTCCCCTTTGCTGCGGTACATGGCGGCCACCCCTTTGAGGGCGAGGTTATCGCTCTCGGTGGCGCCGCTGGTGAAGACGATCTCGCGGGCCGTCGCCCCGATCAGGCCGGCCACCTGCTCCCGCGCCGTCTCGACCGCTTCCTCGGCCTTCCAGCCGAAGGCGTGGTGCCGGCTGGCAGCGTTGCCGTAGTGCTCGGTGAAGTATGGCAGCATCGCCTCCAGCACGCGCGGGTCGGTGCGCGTGGTGGCGTGGTTGTCCAGGTAGATCGGGAACTGAAACATGGTATTCGTTAGTGCAGGATTAAGGGGGCCGCACTTCCTGGTGGGGCCCGCCATCACTCTCTTGCCGCAACCATGCCAGAAACTGTGTGGGTGTCAGGATCGGGATACCGCGGAACGGGTGCAGGGCCAGCAGGTCCTGGTCCCCGGTGACCAGACAGGTAGCCCGACCGCTGACCGCCAGTTCCAGGAACTTATCATCCTTCGGATCGCGGCATGCGCGAATCTCCTCGGTCATCTCGACCACCGTTGCCTCGCGCAGGAGCATGGTCAGGAACTCCTCGCGTTCCTCGCGGGTCAGGTAGCGATCGAACTTCTCCCTTGCCAGTACCTCGTGCAACTCCGCGAAGGTGGCCTGCGACAAGAGAATCTTCCCGCAATCCAGCGCGGCGAAGAACGCCTTGCCTGGCACCGATTGCTCGAACAACAGCGCGCTGACGGCCGTGTTCGTGTCGAAGACGGCGCGAAGTTCAAGGCTCATGAAGGATCGACTCCAGGATTTCCGGCGTCAGTCCACGCTCTTGAGCCTTGCGGCTGATGTCGCGCATCAACTCCTTGAGCGACCTGCCTGGACGCAAAGCATCGCGGAGGCGAAGGCTCAGCAGCAAGTCGAGCTTGCGTCGCTCTTGCTCCGGCGCCGCACGGTAAGCCTGCGCCGCCTCCGGATCCACGCGGATGGTGATTTCTTCGGTCCGCATAGTCACTAACACCTCACAAGTCCGGAGTACTCCATAAAGCCGGCACCTTGTTTCGACCACGCGGGGTCGGTGCGCGTGGTGGCGTGGTTGTCCAGGTAGATCGGGAGTGGGAGCATGTAATCCTTCTGCTAATTCGCGCCGGCTAACCGCCCCCTCACCAGTGGTTGCTCACCCATCGGTTCGCCGCAGACCACTCGTTCCGCGGCGCTGCAGGCCGATCCAACTTTCGTCCGTTGTCATGGGAAGAACCGGTACAAGTCGCGCCGATGCAGGCAGCGGACGAACTCGACCGTGTCTTCTTCGATGGTCACACCGATCCAGTAATCCTTGACCCGGATTCGGTAGCAGTTCTCAGTTCCATTCCGTTTCTTGAGCACCGATCGCCTGGAGGTCTTCCGCATCCTCCACCTGCTCAATGGCGTCGCGGACTCCATCCAGGACCCTTTGATCCTTGATCTTCTTCAAGTCCCGCGTGAAGCTCTTGCGGAAGGTGACGTTCATGTCTTGCCCCGCAGGATTCGGAAGACCTCCTCCCGGGTGGCACGCCTGGTCTGTTGCCCTTCACGGATTGCCTCGGCGAGCGCGTCCAGCACCTCCCCAAAGGCCCTTGTCGGTGCCAGGGATTCTCTCCCTCTGAACGGTGCCGCCGCATGCCCTCCGGTCGTCTTGCCCACCGCGTTCCTGAACCGCTCACTGTTGGTATTTTATCGAAAGCACGCAGGTCCCTCCAGCACGCTTTCGGCCGGTCGGGGGGACCCATCCTTGCCGATGGCCGCGGCCGGCTCGACAATGAGGGGAAACCTGGATGGAGTCCGCCACAATGGATTACCCTGCACAACGCCGTGAAAAGCTGATGCACGCTCTTCGGCAGGAAGGACTCGATGCCCTGCTGGTGAGCAGCCCGGTCAACGTCACTTACCTGACCGGCTTCAGCGGCGAGAGCAGCTATCTGATCCTGGCGCCGCAACGGACGATCCTGGTCAGCGATTTCCGCTTCGTCGAGCAGATCGCCGAGGAATGTCCCGACCTGGAGGCGCACATCCGGCCGCCGTCGCAGGCCCTGCCGCTGGCCGTGGCGGAAGTCCTGGACAAACTTGGCTTTCGCAGCATCGGCTTTGAGAGCGGTCATCTGAATGTTGCCGAGTACGAGATCCTGCGTGAGAAAACCCCTTCCCTTGACTGGAAGGGGGGCCGCGACCGGGTAGAGCAACTCCGGGCGATCAAGGACCCTTCCGAGGTGGCCCAGATCCGTGAGGCGATCGCCATTGCCGAACGGGCCTTTGCCGCCTTCCGGTCTCTGCTCCGGCCGACTGACTCGGAAAAAGACCTCGCTGACGCGCTGGAAGGTTACGTTCGCCGAGCCGGCGGTTGGGGCACCAGTTTTCCCAGTATCGTCGCTGTCGGCGACCGCGCCGCCCTGCCGCACGCCCCGCCGACGGCCCGGACCGTAGGGGAAGGGGAGCTGCTTCTGGTGGATTGGGGGGCCAGCGGCCGCTTCTACAAAAGCGACTTGACACGGGTGCTGGCTCCCCGTAGAATCTCGACGAAACTTGAAGAAGTGTATACGGTTGTGTTGCGAGCACAGGAGCGGGCGATTCAGCGAATCCGTCCGGGGGTCAAGGCCCACGACGTGGACGCCGAGGCTCGGGCCGTGATCGCGGAGGCGGGCTTCGGCGATTCTTTTGGCCACGGGGTGGGGCACGGCTTGGGCCTGCAAGTCCACGAGGCCCCCTTCATGCGGCCGACCTCGGAGACCGTCCTGCAGGCCGGCATGGTGATGACCGTGGAACCCGGCATTTATCTGCCCGGCTGGGGCGGTGTACGCATCGAAGATGACGTGCTGGTCACACCGGACGGCTGCGAGGTGCTGACCCACGTGGCCAGGGATTTGGCGTCAATCGCCATTTTCGATTGGTAAAAGTCGAAATGGAGAAGCAAGGTGGCTGACGATGCGGCTCACAAGACCGGCCCTTTCGACGTGCAGACGATCAAGTATCTGGTCGCGCTGATGAGCCGGCACGACCTGGCCGAGATCGACCTGCGCGAGGGGGACCTGCGTATCCGGCTGCGGCGGAACCTGCGCGGCGACAACGTGCTGCCACCGGCCGCCGCTCCCCAAGTCCCCGCTCCCGCGCCGCCGGCCGCCGCTCCGGCGCCGCCGGAGGCGGTCAAGTCGGCCCCGGCGGTGCATGTAATTAAAGCACCTACTCCCGGCACCTTCTACACCTCTCCCAACCCCGGCGCCGAGCCTTTCGTCCGGGTCGGCTCCCGGGTCACGCCGACGACGGTGGTCGGGCTGATCGAGGCCATGAAACTCTTTAACGAAATCACCGCTGACTGCACCGGCGTCATCCGCGAGGTCCTGGTCGAGAACCAGCAGCCGGTCGAGTTCGGCCAGCCCCTGTTCACCGTGGATCTCACCGCCTGACAGTTGTCCGTTGTCAGAGACCGAGGACGGCTGACAACGGACGACTGATAACTGACAACTGACAAGACCATGTTCCAGCGCATTCTGGTAGCCAACCGCGGGGAAATCGCCCTGCGGGTCATCCGAGCCTGCCGTGACCTCGGCATCGAGGTGGTGGCGGTCTACAGCGAGGCCGACCGCGACGCCCCCTACTTGCAGCTGGCCGACCAGGCCATCTGCATTGGTCCGGCCGTTGCCGCCGAAAGTTACCTCAAGATTCCCCACCTGATCAGCGCCGCCGAGATCGGCAATGTTCAGGCGATCCATCCCGGCTATGGCTTCCTCTCGGAGAACCCCCACTTCGCCGAAGTCTGCCGCGATTGCCACATCGCCTTCATCGGTCCATCCCCCGAGGCGATGCGGTTACTGGGAAACAAGAACGAGGCCCGGCGGCTGGCCCAGGAGAACGGCGTGCCGGTGGTTCCCGGCAGCGAGGGGCTGGTTGAGAGCGAGGCGGAGGCGCGGCGGCTGGCGCACGCCCTGGGTTTCCCGGTGCTAATCAAGGCGGCCGCCGGCGGCGGCGGCCGGGGGATGCGCATCGCCCACAACGACCTCAGCCTGCAAGCCGGCCTCAAGGCCGCCCAGCAGGAGGCCGAGAAGGCCTTCAAGGACGGCAGCGTTTACCTGGAAAAATACATCGAGCAGCCGCGGCACGTCGAGGTGCAGATCCTCGGCGACCAGTACGGCAATGTCATTCACCTGTGGGAGCGCGACTGCTCATTGCAGCGGCGGCACCAGAAACTGGTCGAGGAATCCCCCGCCCCCAACCTGCCCGATGCGGTCCGCCGGCAGATATGCGAGGCGGCGGTGCGCCTGGCCAAGGCAGCCGGCTACACCAACGCCGGCACCTGCGAGTTCCTGGTCGATAAACAGCACCGCTTCTACTTCATCGAGGTCAACGCCCGCATTCAAGTCGAGCATCCGGTGACGGAGCTGGTCACCGGCATCGACCTGGTGCGGGAGCAGATCCGCATTGCCGCCGGCGAGCGGCTGACGCTGCGGCAGGAGGACGTGCCCCACCGGGGGGTGGCCATCGAATGTCGCATCAATGCCGAGGATCCCGCAGCCGGCTTCCGTCCTTCTCCCGGCCTGGTGACGCGCTGGCAGGTGCCGGGCGGTCCCGGCGTCCGCCTTGACACCCACGTGGTCCACGGCTACCGCGTGCCCCCCAATTACGACTCGCTCCTGGCCAAACTCCTCGTCCACCAGCCGACCCGGGCCCTGGCCCTGGCCTGCATGCGGCGGGCGCTAAGCGAGTTCATCGTCGAGGGGATCCGCACGACCATCCCGCTGCACCGCGAGATTTTCAATCATTCCAGCTTTATCGAGGGACAGGTGGACACCACCTTCATCGAGCGGAACTGGCAGAAGGGGTAGTTCGTCATTGGTCAGTCGTCATTCGTCATTCCACCATCGCTTTCTATCCGGTTGATGCCCAGTGACTGGGAACCAATGACGAATGACCAATGACGAAAGAGGTGAGGCATCATGCAGCACAAGGTCGGCATCCTGACGGGCGGCGGCGACTGTCCCGGGTTGAACGCGGTCATCCGGGCTGTTGTCCGCAAGATCCACAATGCCGGCGGCTCCTGCGTCGGGCTGTTGGAGGGATGGCGCGGCCTAGTGGAGCCGAAGGCCCGGCCGCTGTCGGTGCAGGAGACCGACGGCATCATCGCCCGCGGCGGCACCATCCTCGGCTCGTCGCGGACCAACCCCTACAAGCATCCCGAGCACGTTGCCCGGGCCGTCGCCAACTTCCGCGCCCTGGGGCTGACCGCCCTGGTGGCCATCGGCGGTGACGACACCCTCGGCGTCGCCTTGCGGCTGCACCAGGAGCACAGCCTGCCGATCGTCGGCGTGCCCAAGACGATTGACAACGACCTGTCAGCGACCGACTTCACCTTCGGCTTCGACACGGCAATCAACATTGTGATGGAAGCGGTGGACCGGCTGCGGACGACGGCCGAGTCGCACCGCCGTATCATGGTCGTCGAGACGATGGGCCGGCACGCCGGCTGGATCGCCTGCCTGAGCGGCATGGCGGCGGCCGCCGACTACATCCTGGTGCCGGAGGTGCCTGTGGACCTCGACCACATGTGCGCCGTGCTCCGCCAGCGGCGGCAGGAGGGGAAGGAGTATGGCTTGGTGGTAGTCAGCGAAGGGGCTCAGCTGCCCGACACCGGGCTGGTGACCGCCGACGCCTTTGTGGACGAGTTCGGCCACGTCAAACTGGGGGGCATCGGCGAGGTGGTCGCCGGCTTGATCGAGAGGCGGTTGGGAGTCGAGACGCGGCACATCACGCTTGGCCACCTCCAGCGTGGCGGCGCCCCCAGCGCCTACGACCGCGTCCTGGCGACGCGCTTCGGCATCAAGGCGGCCGAGCTGGTGCTGGAAGGCAAGTTCGGTCAGATGGCGGCCCTGAAGGGGAACAATATCGAGGCGGTGTCGCTTAGTACGGCGGTTTCCGCAACCAAGCGGCTCGACCTCCGCTATTACCTCGAAGCGAAGGAATTCTTCACCTGACCGGGCACAGCCCACGGCCGACTCCTGTGGGAAACCGCCCCGCCCGTTTGCCGAGCGGCCGAGTTGCCTGCCCAAATGGGAACGCCCTCCTGGACGACGGGGGCCAGGAGGGCGTCTAGTTGTGCAGCAGCTCGCACCATAGCGAGCCGCAGGGGCTGTCGCCTACAGCCCCAGACCCGTAGGGTGGTGGAATTCCGTCGTTTTCCTTGGCAATTCGCGCGCCGAAGGAAAAGACCTTCCCGCCGCCGCGCTTCATCGGCGAGCGTAACTCAATGCAACTACTCACCCTGCGGTTTTCATTTCTCAGACGAATTTTGGTGCCGCTCGCCTGGTTGCCCGGAGAAATGTTCCCCCGGATTAACGCCGGTTTACGGTCCCTGTTTCTGAAAATGATCAGGCCCTCTCCCCCGAGTCGGTCGCAGCAGGGCCAGCTGACTATATCAGAATGAATCAACCTTCAGCGAAATAATGCAGTCAGGTGTAGCAAGACGGGACAATTTCACGTCGGGGCTGAGTGCGTCTTGGGAAGGGCCAAGAACTTTTCCACGAAATGGCGACGTAATCCAGGAATTGAAAAGCACTTTCGACTTAACCTTCTCTTCATCCCCCCAGCCGGCCGATTGGCACATCCCTTGCTCTTCCCTAGGGGCGGCAGGCGTTGGTTGCGAGTCCCAATGACCTGTCCGAGTTCAGTTTTCCTCCCACTCCACCCTTCCCGCACAGGGCACGGGGTATGGCTGGTTGCGAGTCCCAGCTCAACCCCGTGCCGTCATCTCTTTTACAGCCTCTTTTTTGGTCCCCTTGACGGGTTTACCCATCTTCACCAACCTATACTCGCGCCTGCTGCCACCGTCCGCTCGCGAAGCGGTAAAGGAGGAACGCACCGCGGACCACCAGGTCGGCGAACATCGCTAGCCAGGCGCCGATCAATCCCAGACCGGCCCCCGGCCAATCGCCCAGCGGTCCTAGGTCCACGCGCTCCAGCGCCAGGTAGTAGGCCAGCGGGATGCGCACTGCGAAGAAGCCGGTCAGGGTGAATAGCACCGGGATGCGGGTGTCACCGGCGCCGCGCAGGGCCGAGGTGAAGATGATGCAGCTGGCCAATGCCGGCATGGCGAAGGCGACCAGACGCAGCACCGGAATGCCAGCTTCGATCACCGGCCGCTGTTCTGGATTGGGACAGAACAGAAAGAACATCTGCGGTGCCAGGATGAAGAAGACCAGCCCCATGCCCGCCATGACGGCGCCGCCCAGCCCGAAGGCGACCCAGCCGGCTCGCCGGGCCTGGTCCGGGCGGCGGGCTCCCAGGTTCTGGCCGACCAGCGTCATGGCTGCCGTGCCGAACGCTGTCCCCGACAAAAACGCCAGTGCCTCCCATCCCAACGCGATGCCGTGGGCGCTGGCGGCCGTGTCCCCCAGCTGGTTGACGATGCTCAGAAACCACAGCTGCCCCAGGCTGGCCGACAAGCTGTCCGCCGCTGCCGGCACGCTGACACGCAACAGCCGGCCGAGCAGCGGCCCGTCGGGCCAAAGCAGCGACAGGCGCAGGCGCAGCCCGGCCCGGCCGTGGGCCAGCACCGCCAGCACCACCAGCCCGCCGAGCGTGTTGCTCAGGGCCGTGCCCCAGGCGATCCCCACGAACCCCAACCCCGGCAACGGCCCCAGCCCATGAAAGAACAGCCATGCCAGCGGAATGTTGAGCACCGCCACTCCACCCAGCACCCACATGCCGCTGCGCGTGTCCCCCGCCCCCACCAGGCAGGCAACCCCCGCCGATTGCACCACCTGAAAGACGAGCAGTAGCAGCGGGGGACGCAGGTAGGCGACGGCGTAAGCGGCTGCCTCTCCCCGGAGTTGCAGCAACTCGATCCCCTCTCGCAGCACCGCCAGGCCGATCGCCGTCCCCAACAGCCCCAGGCAAACGGCCAGGAGCAGCGACTGATTGGCGGCACGGACGGCGGCTTGCCGGTCCCCGGCCCCCACGAAGCGGGCTACCAGTGCGGTGCTGCCGACCGTCACCAGGACGGTGAGACTGACGATGAACCAGGCCAGGTAGATGGCGGTGTTCTGGGCCGACTGAAGGGCGATGTGCCGCGAGGGATCGGGAGGGCGGAAGTAGCCGGCCAGGAAGCGATCCGACAGGCTGACCGCCAGGATCAGTGCCTGCTGCACCAGGACCGGCCAAGCCAGGGCCAGCACCAGGCGAACGCCGGGCGGCCGCCCGACCAGGGCCGGTCCGTCGGCAGGACGGGCCCCGCCGATGACTTCGCCGTTGGGCCCGGAGGTGGACGAGGCGCTGCGCAGGTCTTCCTTCACCGCCGCACCGTCCATTCCGTGCTGCCGGCGACGCCGAAGCGGTCTCCCGGGAAGAGTTTCCGGCCCGGCTGTGTCTCGACGGCGCCGTTGACCGTGACCGTGCCGCCCCGTACCAGGAGCTTGGCCTGGCCGCCGGTCTCGGCTGCCCCGACGGCCTTGAGCGCCTGGGCCAACGTGATGTGGTCCCCACGGAGGATGAAATCCATTGTGGTCATGGGTCGGTTCCCGGGCGGTTTGATCGACTTTTTCCGACTTTTTTGCGGAGCCGGCCCGCAGCATGACTTATACTATGCAATGTTCGAACAAATTCAGGACGATATGGAATCGCCTGGGATGGTCTTCCTTGCCACTTCCGGCCGGGCCGCAAGCAGATTGGCTCAGGCGATACGGTATGGGACGGCTCTCGCCCAGCAGTGTAGACGCCGGCCCTTTTGGCGAGCCCCTAATCCGCCCTACAGGTAGCCCATGAGTTCCTTTCCGCATCTCTCTACCCAAGTCCCGCCGGAAGTGCTCCAGACCCTCGACCGTTTGCAGGCCGAGAACGACCAACTCCGGGCGGAGAAGGCGCGCCTGGAAGTCCTGGTTTCGCATCTCCAACAGCGCCTGAGCGGACACGACAGCGGGCCATCCGATCCCGATTATCCGCCAGGCAAGGGGCGCAAGTCGCGCGTACGCCGCAAGCTCCGGCGCATGATGAAACTGGTCTTGCTGCTTGTCCTGACGCTGGCTGGCGGGGCCTTGGTCGCCTGGTCGCTGTTGCACATGATGCAGGGCGCCATCGCCATCCTAGATTAACCCGGTGTGAGTTATCCGAGCCCGGAGCGTGAGCGACGGGGAACCGGCGCTCCCCTTGCTGATGCTCCGGGCGCGGAAAGCGGCCCCTCTTGGCGCTTGTGTTTTCAACGCCGGCCGGTAGAGTAGTCGCGTCGGGGTCCGCCCGCTGAAATCTTTTGCCTCCCTTCATGTCTCAAGGAGAGCGCCGATGACCTGTCATTCCATCCGAGCCGCCACCCTGGCGGTTATACTGCTTTCCCTGGCCCTGAGCCTCCCCGGTGCCTCCGAGCCGGCATTGGAGGAGGTCACCATCTACCGCGACGAGTTCGGCATCCCCAATATCTTCGCCGCCACCGAGGAAGGAGTCTGCTTCGGCATGGGCTACGCTCAGGCTGAGGATCGCCTCGAAGAGATCTTCAAGCAGTACCGCCGCGCCGAGGGGACGATGGCCGAGGCTTTTGGTCCGGAATATGTGTCGCACGATTATCGCCAACGGCTCTGGCAGCACCGGGCCATCGCCGCGGCCAACTACCCCAAGCTGCCGCCCAAGGTGCGCTCGACCATTGAGGCGTTCCAGGCGGGCATCAAGCAGTACATGAAGGAGCACCCTGAGAAGGTGCCGGCCTGGGCGCCCGAGTTGCATCCCTGGCAGGTTGTCGCCCTGGGCCGGTTCATCATTTGGGGTTGGCCCGAGGGAGACGCCGCCGCCGATCTCCGCGCCGCCGGCATCGAGCCCGACCCGCCCTCCCTCACCCCCACCCCTCTCCCCCCCGGGGGGGAGAGGGGAGCTTTTTTGTCTCCCTCTCCCCCCGCGGGGGGAGAGGGTGGGGGGAGGGGGGAGTCGCGCGGCTCCAACCAATGGGTCATCGCCGCCGACCGCACGGCCGACGGCTACCCGTTGGCGCTGATCGACCCGCACCTGAGTTGGTACGGGCCGTTTCGCTTCTACGAAGCCCGGCTGTACGGCGGCGAGCTGCAAACGGCGGGCATGACCATCCCCGGCGTGCCGCTGCGGGCCCTGGGCCACAACCGTTACTGCTCCGTTGCCATGACCACCGGCGGCCCCGATGCGGCCGACGTTTATGAGGAAGAGCTGAATCCCGCCAATCCGCGGCAGTACCGCTACGACGGTCAATGGCGCGACATGACGGTACGTACCGAGGTGATCAAGGTCAAGGAAGGCGACCAGGTGCGCGAGCGGCGCTTCGAGATTGAGTATACCCATCACGGCCCGGTAGTGGCACGCCGCGACGGCAAGGCCTACGCCATGAAGCTCCCCTACTTCGACCAGTTCCGCTTGCCGGAGCAGATCTACCTGATGAATACCGCCCGCAACCTTCAAGACATGAAGAAAGCCCTGGCGCTGTTTCAGGTGATGGAGCAGAACATCATGGTTGCCACGGTGGACGGCGACCTGTTCTACCTCCGCAACGGCCGGGTGCCGATCCGTCCCAAAGGATTCGACTTCAGCCGCCCGGTGCCCGGCAACACCTCGAAGAGCGAGTGGCTGGGCATCCATCCGATTGAGGACCTGGTGCAGCTGCACAATCCGTGGCAGGGATACATGCAGAACTGCAACGTGGCACCGCAGCACATGATGAAGTTCTGTCCGCTGACACCGGAGCGCTACGCCGAGCGGCCCTACCTGCACAACGGCCGGCGCGACAATCCGCTGCACCAGCGGGCGGCCATGATTCTGGAAGAACTTCATGCCGCCACCCGGGTCACCGTGGCCGACGCCATCGCCTTGGCCCTCAGCACGCAGGTTTACCATGCCGACCTGTGGCAGGCACGACTGGCAGCTGCCGGGAAGGAAGCGAGGCTGTCGGACGACGCAGCCCGGCTGTATGATCGCATCATCCGCTGGAACCGCCGGGCCGACGCTGACTCGACCGGGGCGGTCGCCTATTGGTACTGGAAGCGGCAGCTGGGCGAAGCGGTGCTGCGGGCAGACCGAGCAGGGCAGCCGCCGCCGGCCAACCTCACGGATGAGCAGCTGGTCCGGGCCCTGGAAGCCGGGGCGGAACAACTACGAAAGGACTGGGGCCGGTTGGAGGTGAAGTGGGGCGAGGTCTTCCGCGTCGGCCGCGAGGGGGGCCGCCAAACCTGGCCGGTCGGCGGCGGCTCGGTGCCCGGCATGGCGACACCGCGGGCCATTGGTTTCCAGCCGCAGCCCGACGGCAAGACCTGGATCGGCCGCAGCGGCCAGACCTCGGTGCAGGTAGTGCAGCTGAGCAAGCCGCCACGCTCCTGGACCCTGCTGCCGTTGGGTCAGAGCGATGACCCCGCGTCGAAACACTTCGATGATCAGGCCCAGAAACTGTTCAGCCCCGGCAAGATGAAGCCGACCTATTTCCTGAACAAAGAAGGGTTGCTTCAGCACGTGGAGTCGAAGAAGGTGCTCTCCTGGCCACCGCGGCCGTGATCGGCCGGCGTGCCGGTCCTGCTGTCCGAGCTTGGGGTATGGGCGACGGATGATGGTGCTTGTCCGAGCCTGGAGCGTGAGCGACAGGATAAGGTCGGTCTCGTCGCTGACGCTTCGGGCTCGTTGGTCTCGTCGCTGACGCTTCGGGCTCGTTGGTCCCCCCGCAGGCTTGCATCGCGCCGCTCTCGGGTTTAGGGTATCAGTCTCGCCTCCCTGGGGTGCGCCGATTTGCCGGCGCCAGAGAACGGTGTTCGCGGAGTGCTCGGCCATGCGACTGTCACGACCTCCTTTTGCCGCCTTGCTTTGCACCTGTCTGATCGCCGGGGCCGCCGGCGGCCCCGCCCGTGCCGGCGAGCCGGAGCTAATCTCGGTGACCCGGATCTGGGACCATGCGCCGCACAACGCCTTCACCGACCTGATTCGCTGGCGCGACAAGTGGTACTGCACGTTCCGCGAGGCGGATGGCCATGTCGGCGGCGACGGCAAGCTCCGCGTTCTCGAGTCGGCCGATGGACAAGCCTGGAAGTCAGTCGCCCTGATCGAGGAAGAGGGCATCGACCTGCGCGATCCGAAACTGTCAATCACGCCCGACGACCGGCTGATGATCGTGGCCGGCGGCTCGGTCTACCGGGGCGGCAAGACCCTGCTCGGCCGGCAGCCGCGCGTGACCTTCTCCAAGGACGGCCGGGAGTGGACCCCGCCCCGCCGAGTGCTCTCCGAGGGGGAGTGGCTCTGGCGGGTCACCTGGCACGAGGGACGGGCCTATGGCGTTTCCTACAACGCTGCCGCCCGCCAGACCCGCGAGGCCCAGGAGGCCGCCAAGAGCACCGGGCCGGTCTCCTCTGAACCCGCCGACTGGAAGCTCAAACTGGTCGTCAGCACAGACGGCATCAACTACGACCTGATCACCCACCTCGGCGTGCCCGGGCACCCCAATGAGACCACCCTGCGCTTCCTGCCGGGCGGGGAGATGATGGCAATGGTGCGGCGCGAAGGGGGCAACACCTTTGGCTGGATCGGCACCAGCAAGCCGCCCTACAAGGAGTGGAAATGGCACGAGACGACCCACCGCTTCGGCGGCCCCAACTTTATTTGCCTGCCCGACGGCAGCCTCTGGGCCGTCAGCCGAAGTTACCCTTCTCCAGGGAGAAAGGGAGAGGGAGGCGGGACCAAGACCGTCCTCGCCCGTCTGACGCGCGACTCCTATGAGCCGGTACTCACCTTCCCGAGCGGGGGCGACACCAGCTACGCCGGCCTGGTCTGGCACGAAGGGCTGCTGTGGGTCAGCTATTACTCATCGCACGAGAAGAAAGCGAGCATCTACCTCGCCAAGGTCCGGTTCCGCTAAAAATTGGCCTTCGCAGCCCGGCCCGGAAGCGTTACACTTCTGGGGCTATCCGGCAAGTCCACCGCTTGCGGCAAAGCCCAGGGAGGGGCGCGCAATGCCGTCGGCTGCTTCCGTCAATCACTGGCCCGAGTCCCGGTGTGCCAAGGCCTTCTGGTCGCAGCAGGAACTGCTCCCCTATCGCCAGCTCCTGGCTGATACCAGCGACTGGCTTGACCCGCGGCCGGGCGAGCGCTGGCTCGACCTGGGCTGCGGTAGCGGACGGCTGACGCGGACCCTTTGGGACAAGAGTGGCGGGACACTGGCGGAGTTGATCGCTCTTGACTGCGCCCAGGCGAACGCCAAATCGGTCCAGGCCCTGCGCACCGCCTTGCAGCCATCGCCGGGCGACCGCCTCCGCTTCATCCACGCCGACTTCAGTGAAGGCCTGGCCGGCTGGGGGGACGATCACTTTGACGGGGTGGTTTCCGGGTTGGCCATCCAGTATGCCGAGTTCTACTCGGCGCAGCACGGCTGCTGGACGGTCGAGGCTTACAATCGGCTGCTGGCCGAGGTCCATCGGGTGCTGCGGCCGGGCGGACGGTTCATCTTCTCGGTCAACGTACCCGAGCCGTCGTGGGGCAAGGTCGCGCTGCATGCCCTGCCCGGCCTGCTCTTCGCTCCCCGGCTGACCCGCTTCCTGAAAAATTGCCTGCGCATGTGGTGCTACGGTTACTGGCTCAAGCGCGAGGCGCGCCGCGGCCGGTTCCATTACCTGCCGCGCGAGGCGGTCGTGGCCAAGCTGATCGCGGTCGGCTTCGGCGGCATCGAGCACCGGCTGAGCTTCGCTGGCCAGGCCTACATCTTCCGCTGCCGGAAGCCCGGCTAATGCCGGATTGTCTGGGTCCGTGATCCGCGCCGCTGGCAACGTTGAGGCGGTTTCAATGTCCTGTCCGGGGCGGCGCCGGCGATCGGGCCGGGCGGGCCGCGCGGCCAAGGCCGAACTGGTCGCCGTTGCGGATCGGGACGCCGTTCTGGAAAACGATCTCGACCATCTTTTCGCTGTGGACCTCCCGGCCGGTTTCATCCTTCAGGGCGGCAATGATCTTCTTGGTTTTCGTGTCAATGACCTCGCCGGTGGACGGGTAAGCGTAACGGCCGTCGAGGCTGAAGGTGACCCAGCCCGGCTGCTCGCGCAGGGCAACGCTGGTGATCTGCTTGGGCGGCATGACGGTGGCGTCAAAGACGTGGACGCGGCTGTTGGCGGCGTCGCAGAGCCAGATCTCTTTCTCGTCGGGGGTCAGGCCGATGCCGTGGCTGGGGCAGCCATGGCGCTTGACCGGCCCTTTCGCAAACCCCTGGACCTCGACGCGGTGAAGCACCTTGCCGGTGGTCAGGTCGCCGATTTCAAAGCCGAGCAGGTCGTTGACATTGACGAAGCAGAGGGTGTTGGCGCTGTTGACGGTGAACGGCCGGATGGCGGCGCTGAAGGGGCCGACCAACTTGAGCACCTTCTTGCTGCCGGCGTCCATCACGGTCAGATAGGGCGACTTCAACCCGGCCAAGTAAGCGCGCGAGCCGTCCAGGCTAACGATGGTATTATGGGCCCCGCTGCGGGTGTCCACCTGGGCGACGACATCGCCATTGGCCCCGTAGACGATGTTCCAGTGCGGCCCCTCGAAAGAGGGGACGTACAGCCACTGGCCGTCGGGCGTGATCGACATCCGGTCACAGCCGCCCGGCAGCGCCTTCTCCCAGAGCGGCTTCTCCGTGACCAGGTCCAGGCAGTAGAGCCGCCGGGGCGTGCTGAAGTAAAGCTTCCGGTTCGCCGCGCTGGCGCAGATCCCCTTGACGTTCCTCGGTTCTTCCTGATGGCTGGCCGGGGTTGGGATGCGCTTGACGAAGGCGTGGTTGTTGTCCATATCGAAGACGAGGATACCGGAGCCGCCGAACTCCAGGTAGTTGCGGATGCCGGGCACGGCCACATAGAGGAAATGCCGTTCGGACTCCGCGGCGAAAGCGCCGGCAACCGGTCCGGCGTGGATCAACAGCGTCCCCAGCAGCAGGAGGGTTGCCCGGGTTGCGTTCCTGGCCGTGTTGCGCATGGCCGTTACTCCTCATTCGGGTGGATTAAGCGGCGCGACGCCGACGGGTCAACCCCCCGGCGCGCCTGCATGTCTTTCGGCCCAGCATACTGTTTCGTCAGGCGAAAGCAACCGGTCGGGCACCCAAGGTCACTCTTGAGGCGGGAAGCCCCCCTTCATCCGGGCCGCGCCCGGCACTGTTGAAGAAGTTACCCCGGCATCTTCCCCGATCGAACCCAGGCTCATTCGTTGATATTTCAGGCCTGGGAACGCTGGATTCTTCTTGACTGAAGCGCACGCGCTCCCTTACCCTCGTGTAGTTACGGGATAGCGAGGCTTTGAGCGCTCTGCTGGGTCAAAGCCTGCCGAAGCCACCCAGGGACCTGGTTGCCCGCCTTCCATTTCCCTTCGGAACAGCTTCCCCATGCTACCCTGTGCCCCCGCCGAGTGAACGGGGGAATCCTCTTGCTTCACCGAGCGGACCGGTGTGGTCGATGCCCCGTCGAGCGACCTCGCTGATCTTTCGCTCCCCGACCAGGAGTTGCCCATGCGCTTCCGGTGGTTGTCCCGGCTTGTCAATCTGGCTTCTTCTACCTCCGCGAAACTCACCCAGCGGGACCGGCGCCGGTCGAGGCTCTTCCGCTTCCGGCCGGGGATCGAGCAACTGGAAGGACGCGTGATGCTCGACACCGGCCTCCCCCCCGGCCCTCGTCGTGGGGCGGACGCTATCGTCCTACACGACCGGCGGCGTCCGGAATAACCAGCAAACCATCACGTACACGGTGTACAACCAGCAGGCCGACCCGATCAGCGGCGTGTTCCTGACCGACACGCTTCAGCCCGGGGTGACTTTCCAGAGCGCTTCCCAGCTGCCCGACCGCAATGGTCAAGAGTTGGCCTGGAGCCTGGGCACCATCGAGGGTTTCGGGCGCGCCAGCGTCCAGCTCACCGTATCGCTGGATGACCCCATCCCCCTGCGGCTGGACAGCGGCGCCCGCGCCTTCGGCACGCTGAACGCCAGCATGGTGATTGACGACGCGCCCGCGGCCGTACTGCGCCCGGGCAGCATCGATCCCGACCTGCTCGCCTCCACGCCGAACGCCAACACCGCCGACCCGTTCGTGCAGGAGAAGGCGGCGGAGCTGGACTACGACCCGCAGCGGATCTTCGACTACCTGAACACCGAGGTCGGTTACGAGTCGTACACCGGCTCCCTGCGCGGCGCCCGGGGGACGCTCTGGAGCGCGGCCGGCAACTCGCTCGATGAGGCGAGCCTGGGGGTGGCGCTGTTCCGAGCGTCCGGCATCCCGGCCCGGTACGCGCACGGCACCCTCTCGGACCCGCTTTCACAGCAGCTCATCCTGTCGATGTTCCCGACGAGCTTCCAGACGGTCGGGTACATCCCGCCCGGGACGCCGACCGCTGACCCGGCGAACGACTCGCAGCTGCTGGCCGAGACCCGGGACCACTACTGGATTCAGTTCGACACGGGGAACGGCTTCCAGAACGCGGACACGTCCGGCCTGCCCGGCGGCGGGATCGGGACGGCGTTCACGACGACCGCGGACACGTTCGCCGAGGTGGCGGACGGCCTGCGGCACAAGGTCGAGGTGAAGCAGGACGCCGAGACGTACACCCAGTTCGCCGCCGCACTCGGGGTCGGCGACGGGCTCTCGACGGCGACCGTGCTCGACCTCACGTTCCGCACCGTGGACCTGGTCGGCCACCCCCTGACCGTCGGGAACTTCGTCAGCACCGACGGCATCCCGGGGCTGGTGTTCACGTCCCGGACGACGACCTACACGCCCTACCTGATCGTGGGTGGCGACTCGTTCGACCCGCTGACCGACCACACCATCACCGGCCGGCCGTACCAGGAGGTGCTGACGAACTTCCCGCTCGGCAGCCAGCTCGTGACCGGGCTGTTCCTGACCGTCACCGTCCGGTCGGCGGACGGGGCGGTGCAGGTCTACAGCCGGCCGCTGGCCGACCGAGTGGGCATTGCCGCGCGGCTCGGCGGGGCG
>DATLYH010000212.1:0-11568 GCA_035575035.1 Gemmataceae bacterium | reverse complement strand
GTGGTCGATGACCAACTCGGCCGGCAGCAGCGGATTGATCCGCCTCGGATCGCCGCCCATCTGGACCATGGCCTCGCGCATGGCGGCCAGGTCCACGATGGCCGGCACGCCGGTGAAGTCCTGCAGCAGCACGCGGGCCGGCATGAAGGCGATCTCGCGTTGGGGCTCGGCCCCGGGCTGCCAGTTGGCCAGCGCCTCAATGTCGTCGGGACGGACAGTCTGGCCGTTCTCGTTGCGAAGAAGGTTTTCCAGCAGGATCTTGAGCGAGAACGGCAGGCGGGCTGCCTGAGGAAAGGCCTTCTCGATGGCATCGAGACGGAAGATAGTGTAAGTACGGTCGCCGACGCGGAGGATTGCCTGGCTGCCGAAACTGTTGGCCATGGTGGAATCCTTCGTTCAAGTCCCGGCGAAGTCTTCGCGCCCCGCCCGACGGAGGCGAAGTAGGACCGGTCAAGGCATCCCGGTTATTGTGGGAGTGGAACGGAGCGGCGGCAATGCGGCCACCGGTGGGCGGCCGACCGCCGCGCGGAACAGCGAAGCGAAATCAGACCGGGAGAAAAAAAGAGCCGCCGGCAATCCCCTCTCTGCCGGCGGCTCACCAAGGTCCTCTCCTTCTCCCCAAAGCAGAGGACAACCCAAAAGTAGAACACACTTGGCCGGAAGGCAAATCGCCCCGAAAAATCGTGGCTCCCCGGCGGCCATCCACCACGAGAGCGAGTTGGCGAACAACAGGCCGAGAAACGACTGAGACGCGCTGGTTACTTGACCTGGCGACTCCCCCTCTCAACTTTAGCGCTCAGCAGCCGATCAGCGATACCTTGGAAAGTTTGGTCAGCGCCCGGAGCGTGCGCTGGCAGCGCCCGGAGCGCCAGCGACGGGTAACGTTTCTACGAGCCCGGAGCGCCAGCGACGGGGCTCGGTGCTACCCCGGTCCAGCGCCCTCGTTGTCGCTGGCCCTGTGGGTGAGATGGCCAGGGCATTGCGGCGCTCCGCTCCGGCCATCCTGAATTGCACAAACAGAGTTTTGGAGCTTGCACTAGGCAAGGTACTTTCCCAGGGTGTTGGCCACTTCCTGGAGCAGGGCGGTTTCCGCTGGGCTGAACTCGTGGACGACCGGCTTGGCGATGCCGAGCACGCCGCGCACCGCGCCATCCTGGAACATCGGCACAGCAATCGACCCTTCCATGCGGGTCTCGCGGGCGGCTGGCCGGGCGACGCCAGAGTCGTCCGTCTGGAGGTTACACACCTGCACCGGCTCGCGCCGCTGGGCCGCCAATCCCGCCATCCCCTTGCCCACCGGGATACGGCCCACTTTCCCGGCAAGCTGGTCCGGGATGCCGCGCTGCGCCCGAAGGAGCAACATCTGCGAACCGGGATCGAGGAAATGGATGGTCCCCACCGCCCCGCCGAAATGGGTCAGTACCCGGTCGAGCACCCGGCCCAGGCCGGCAGCGGTCGCCCCCTCGCTTGCAAGCAGGGCCTCAACCTCGTTTAGCAGCGGATGGCGTGCGGCAGACGGTTGACTCATGGCCCACTCCTTTCTTCCCGACTCAAGCCTATCCGCTCCCCGCATCACTCTCAAGCGTTCCCCCGGCCGCCTCCGCACGCCGTCCCTTCACCCTACCCTCTCCCTCAGCGTGGGGGAGAGGGCAGGGTTAAGGGAGCGGCCCGACCAACTCTACCGGAAACAGGGTCTCTCTAAAAATCGATTTTTGGGATATACCCAGCCGCCAAAAAAGAGAATAATACCATGATCGGCACATGGAAGCGGGAATCGGCCTCCCCACCGGTCCGGCCTTGTCCGCCGACCCGAGGCATGCGGAGAGGTTCGGCGATCGCCCCGCTTCGAACCGGTCACCTTACTGGAGGCAGACCCATCCATGTTCTGGAAAAAAAAGACGCCCGGCCAGCCCCTCCCCCTCTTCCGTCCGGCCCCTCGGATGCCGTCCCCTGCGGCCGGTGCGGCGGAAAAACAGGAGCCTCTCCCTCTCGTCCTTCCACCGAGTCCGCCCGCGGCCCATCCTCCGAAGCCGGATTCGCCCCCGGCGCCGAAAGGTGGGAAGCCGTCCGGCCCGCTGCCGCTCGTCGGCCCCGCTCCTGAGATCGCCCGACCCGCTTCGCAGCCGGCGCCGGGGCGCAAGGTCAACGGCCGACTGCTGCTCGCCCTCCTTCTGGCCGTCGTCGTGTTCGGGACCGGGATCCACTTCCTGCATGCTTACCAGGTCAAGCGCAACGCCGGCGCCCTGCTCCAACGGGCCAACTTGGCCGAGCGGGAGAGCGATCCCCCGAACCTGATCCGCTACCTCGATCAATACCTCCGCCTCGTCCCCGAGGATACCGAGGCCCTGGTCCGCTTCGGTCTGGCACTGGACGAACACGGCCGAGGCCAGCGGCAGCGGCTGCGGGCCTTCCATGTGCTCGAACAGGTCGTCCGCCGCGCCCCCGAGCGGAACGACCTTCGCCGCCGACTGGTAACGCGCGCCCTGGAAATGGGACAGTTCGCCGATGCCCTCCACCATGTGCAAGTCCTGTTGGAGGCAAACCCCGACGATGGCGAACTGGCGTACCAGGCCGGCCTGAGTGAGTTGGGCCGCAAGAAGTACGATGCCGCTGCCGGCTGGTTCGAGAAGGCCATTCGTCATGCGCCCGGCAAGGTGGAGAGCTACGTGTTGCGGGCCGAGCTGCTCCGCCGGCATCTGGACCGGGGCGAGGAAGCCGACGAGGTCATGAACGATCTGGTGGAAGCGAACAGGGACTCTCCACAAGCATACCTGGCGCGGGCGCGCTACCTTCAGCAACTCGGTCAGCTGGAACCAGCGGAAAAAGACCTGGCCGCGGCCCGGAAGCTGGCCCCGGACGACGCCGATGTGCTGCTCGCTTCCGCCACCCTGGCTCAGGCGCGCGGCCGGCTCGACGAGGCGCGGACCTACCTGGAGCGCGGCCAGGAGCGCCACCCGAGGAACGCCGAGATGTATCGGCTGCTGGCCGCAGTGGAGGTTCAGGCCCGCCGGCCAGACCAAGCTCTCGACTGCTTGCGCCGTGGATTGAAGGCCGTGCCGGATGCCGGCCCCTTGCGCCTGCTCCTGGCTGAGGTGCTGCTCCAGGAGGGCAAGATGGACGAGGCGGCCGAGCAAATCGCCCAGCTCAAAGGGGTCAACAGGCTGCCAGGCCTGGAGCAATATTTCGAGGCGCGCCTGCTGGCCGGCAGGGATCGGTGGGTGGAGGCAGCCCGCCTGCTCGAGAGCGTGCAGCCCCATCTCGGTCAGACACCCGACCTGGCCGGCCGGGTCGGTTTGCTCCTGGCCCGGTGCTATGAGGAGATGGGTGAGACCGAGCGGCGGCTGGCAGTTTACCGGAAGCTGAAGGCCGCCGATCCGTCCAATGCGGCTATCGGTGCCGGGCTGGCCGCAGCACTGCTCGACATGGGCCGGCCCGAAGCGGCGCTGGCCGAGTACTGGGCCGTCCTTCCCCGCGCTCCTGAGGTCCGCGGGCCGATGGCCCGGTTGATGCTCCTCCAGACACTGGCCCTGCCGCCTGAGCAGCGCCGCTGGACCGATGTGGAACAGTTCGTCGAGGAATCGATCCGCATGCTGCCGGGCGACGTCGGCTTGCAGGTTGTGCGCGGTGAAATGCTGGCGGCGCAGGGAAAGGCCGCAGAGGCACAGCAAGTGTTCGAGGCCGCCCGTGACCGGCACCCCGACCGGGCCGAACCTTGGATCGCACTGGCCAGCCTGGCCTACCGGGACAGGGAACTCGACAAAGCCCTGTCCGTCCTGGAACAGGCCGAGCAACGGTTGGGACCGCGCGTCGAGTTGGAGTTGGCCCGGGCGCAGCTCGCCCTCGTCCGGGACAAGGCGGCCCGGCAGCAAGCCCTCGATCAGATCGAAAAGGGGCTGGGCCGATTCAGCCCGGCTGATCAGGTGCGCCTGCTGCGCGAGCTGGCCAACGTGTGGCGCCGCGCAGGCGAGCCGGCCCAACTCGGCCGACTGTGGGGTCTGCTGGCCCAGCGCCGGCCCGACGACCTGGGCTGCCGTGTCGGGCTGTTCGAGTTGGCCCTTCAGGCGGGCGACGATGCCGCCCAGCGCCGTCTGCTGGACGAAATCCGTCGCATCGAAGGGGAGGACGGAGTGGTCTGGCGGGCGGGCCATGTGGTCCGGCTGATCCGCAAGGCAAATACGGAGCCGGCCGCCTTGTCAGAGGCCGACAAGCGCCTGGCCGAGTTGGCCGACCGGCACCCCGACTGGCCCCGCTTGCCGTTGCTGCAGGCCGAGCTATGTGAGGCGAAGAAGGACTTTACCCAGGCACTGGAACACTACCGGCACGCCATCCGGGCGGGGGAGAGTCGGCCGGCCGTCATCCGCCGGGCCGTGCAGCTGCTGTCGGCCCACGGCCGCTTCCACGAGGCGGATGAACTGCTTCGCCGGTTACAGGAGCAGGCAGCGCTCCCCGGCGACCTGGTCCGCTGGGCCGCCGTCCTCTCTTTGCAGAGTCAGGACCGGCAGCGCTCGCTGGAGCTGGCTCGTCAAGCGGTCCCCGCCGACTCGACGAATTATCGCGATCAACTCTGGCGCGGCCAGATGCTGAGCGCGCTTGGCCAGAAGGAGGAGGCCGAGCCGGCACTGCGCCGCGCCGTCGCCCTGGCCGAAAAGGAGCCCGAAACCTGGATGGCCCTGGTCCACTTCCTGGCTGGCAATGGCCAGAAGGAGAAGGCCGTCGCTGTCATGGCGGAAGCCCGGCAAAAACTGCCTCCGGATCGGGCGCCGTTGACCTTGGCTTACTGTTACGAGGCGATCGGCGAGATGCAGCAGGCCGACGAGCATTACCAGGCGGCGTTAAAGGCCCGGCCCGACGACCCGGTGGTCCTGCGCGGCGTGGCGTTTGCTTACCTGCGGCGCGGCCAACCGGGCCGGGCTGTGCCTCATCTCCGCGCCCTGGTCAACCTCGGGGCCGGCGCCTCGGAGACGGAGAAGGCGTGGGCCCGTCGCCAGCTGGCCCTGGCCTACGCCGCCGAGGGAAACTTCCTCCAATTGCAAGATGCGCTGAAGTTGCTTGATGCGAATGCTCGCGCCGGCAGCCTGTCTCCCGAGGACCAACGGGCCCGGGCCCTGGTGCTGGCACGGATGCCCGGCCGCCGGCGCCAGGCCATCGACTTGCTGGAGCAACTGCTCCGGCAGCAGGTACTGACACCCGATGATCAATTCCTGCTGGTCCAGCTCTGGGAGGCGCATCGCGACTGGCCGCGAGCGCGGGAGCGGCTACTGAGCCTGCTGGCCGCCCACCGTGCCAACCCGCGATACCTGGCCTATGCCGTCGGCCGCTTCCTGGCCCACGGCGAGCCGGAGCAGGCCGAGAGCTGGCTTGCCCGCCTGGAGGGTGTGGAGCCTGACTCGTTCCGCACGCTGGACGTCAAGGCCCGCTTGCTCCAGGCGCAGGGCAGGCCGAAGGAGGCGGTCGAGCTGATCCGGTCCTATGCGACGGGTAAGGAGGCCGACCTGGGCGCGGCGGCGGCCTTACTCGATGCCCTGGACCAGCCCGTCGAGGCGGAGGAGCTTTACCGCCGTTGGACGGCTCAGTCAAAGCCGGAGGCCCTGCTGGTGTTCGCCCGGTTTCTCGGCCGGCGTGGCCGCGTGGCCGAGGCGCTGGATCTGTGTGAGCAGGCCCGACCGGCGGTCCCGGAGCCGGCGATCGCCGCGACCGGTCTTGCCGTCCTCTACGCGGCCAAGGGGGGTGGCGACCAGGCCGAGCGTGTGGAGCGCTGGCTCCAGGCGGCAGCCGCGAAGGAGCCGCCGGCGGCGTGGCCGCTCCTGTTACTCGCCGAGCTGCGCCGGTTGCAACGGCGCTACACGGACGAGCAGGCCCTTTGTTACAAGGTCCTGGAAAGAGACCCGAACAATGTCGCTGCCCTGAACAACCTGGCCTGGCTGTTGGTGACGAAGGACGGCCGAGCGGACGAGGCCCTTCGGCTGATCGAGCAGGCCATCCAACTCGGCGGGCCGGTGTCGAACCTGCTCGACACGCGGGGCCTGATCCGCCTGACGCTGGGCCAGAACGAGGCGGCCCTCAAGGACCTGGAAGAGGCGGCGGCCCAATCGGGGTCGGCCAACCACCTCTTCCACCTGGCGAAGGCCCAGCTGCGGGCGGGCAACCTCCAGGCTGCCGCCGACGCCTGGCGCAAGGCCCAGGCCGCGGGGCTGACGGCCGCCACCATTCACCCGTTCGAAAAAGAGGCCTACGCCCGGCTGGCAGAGGAACTTGGGCCGCGGTAGACAGATGAGATGATCGGGCCGCTGGTCGCGCAGCGCCGCGTCAGCTCACGGCCGGCTTCCGTGACATGGTGGCCCGGTGACCTCGCGGCGTGCGGACGCCCGGTCACCGGGTCACCATGTCACTTGGTCGCCATGTCACGGCGGTGGGGGCATCAATTACTCCCCCTGGCCTTGCAGCTTCAGGGTTACGGTCTGCTCAATCTTCTGCGTTAATGTCTGGCCGCCGGCTGTCACCTCCATCGCCATGCTCGACACCAGCCGGGTCTCGACCAGACGGCCAGCGGCGTTATCGAAATAGCTGGTGCCTTTACTGTCATCCTCTTTCAGCTTCATACTGACGGCGGTCTTGGGATCATCCTCAAGCTTGGTTTGCAGCTTGACGCCGATCTGCTCAAGCTTCTTGCCGTCGCGGGTCGTCGGGCCTTCATACTTGTAGACGATGATCGTGTTCACCTTGCCGAAAGGTAGTTTCACGGTCGTCTTGGTTTCCCAGGTGTCGTCCTTGTTGACGGGCTGCTTGGGCAGGATCAGGCCACCCTGACTCATCATTTGCTTGAGGCCTTCCTCGGAGAACATGCCCTGGAAGGCGGCGGCGCCCGGCATGTTCTTGAGCGTTTTCAGGAAGTTTTCCGGAATCTTGAGGTTCTTCACTTCGCCGCGCGGGTCCATGGTCAGACCCACTTCCAGCCCTGTCAGCGCCTTGAACAAGGGACCCAGAAGCTCGCCTAACTGCCCCTCCGGAAGTTTGCCGTCCTTGGAGTCGTAATCGATCTTGCCTAGCGGGTTGTCCATCTTGAAACGGACCCGATCGAATTTCTGCGTCATCGTGGCGTTGCCGTCCTTGTCCACGCTGGTGATGTTCCAGCTCTGGTCAAAGGTCTGGACCATCTCCATGGTGAGATCCTGATCCTGGACCTTCATCTTCATCGTCATCTTCTGTTCCAGGACGTAATGAAGTTTTTCGCCCTCCTTGAACTTGTAGCGCAGCGTGGTTTGGGCCGGGGCCGGAGCGGTCCCAGCCACCAGAAGCAAGCCGATCCAACCGATGCGGACGGGGGTGAACCGCACGACACACCACCTTTCGGGAAAGGAGCCGGAATCGAGGCGCAGACGCACGCGCCTCTGACTGGAGATACTAGACTGGGTGGGGACAGGACTCAAGCCCCTACGCACTTGTCCGAGCCGGGAGTGTCAGCGACGGTAATATGAGCCCGGAGCGTAAGCGACGGGGCAAGTCATATCCCGTCGCTCACGCTCCGGGCTCGGACAATACCCGTCGCGGACGCTCCGGGCTCGGTCGGCTCGTCCCGGAACGTGCGCCAGACGAAATCTGCATCACAGAGCCGGTTGCCGGCCGTTCACTTCGCACCGAGCAATTCCTTGATCGGGCCCTTCACCGCGTCGGCCCAGATCTGGTAGCCTTTCTCGCTCAGGTGTAGCTGGTCGGGCATCACGTCCCGGGGGATACTGCCGTCAGGCTGCATGAAGCGGTCGCCGATATCCAGGTACTTGACCGTCTTGCCGCCATCGTCCAGCTGGGAGATGATCTGGTTAACCTTACGGATCTTGTCCATCTGCGCCTTGTTCTCCTCGGGCGTCTTGCGCGTGGCCCGCGGGAAAATCCCCAGCAGTAGGACCTTGGTCCGCGGCGAGCGTCGGTGGATCTCACGGACGATGGCCTTGATGCCGTCGGCAATCTCCTCGGCGGTGTTGTCGTTGGCATTGCTGTTGTTGGTGCCAATCATCAGCATGACAACCTTGGGCTGGATGCCGTCCAGCTCGCCGTTCTGGAGCCGCCAGAGGACATGCTGGGTGCGGTCGCCGCCGATGCCGAAGTTAGCCGCCTTGAGCGGCTCGAACTCCTGGGCGAAGATCTTGGCGCCGGGGGCCTTGGGATTGTGGCCCTCGCCACCCCAGGCATCGGTGATCGAGTCGCCGAGGAAGAGCAGATCAATGTTGCCCCTCTTGGCGATAGCGACGAAGGTTTCGTGCCGCTGGAGCCACTTTTCATCGCGCGGCACCGGTTTGATGGCCGAGTGTTCCTTCTGCTGCGCTTGGGCCTCCAGGTAGGCCAATCCCAGGATGCCGAGGGCAGCCAGGCTACCGACCCAGGTCCGAATCGTGACTCGTCCTCGCATGGATGCTCCTTTCATGGAAGGGGATACCGAGGCGGGAGAAAGCACTCCTAGTTTGTACCGTTGGAGAAGGAGCGGTCAAGCAAAACCCGCCCGGCCGGGGGCGCGTGCCGGCTGCTTCTTACTCCCGCAGCCGTGGCACCGGCAGCGGCGGCAGCAGCGCGGCCAGTTCGTCCCGGGTGAGCGGCTCCAGCCGGCGGAACCCCAGGCGGGCCACCCGGGGCGAGCGGAGGGCGCACTCCTTTTCGAGCACGTAATAGCGGTTGTAGCCGTCCCGCAGCTCGTTGACCGCGGACAGGTCCACCGTTTGCAGGTGGGCTTGCCAGCGCTGGTTGAAGTGCTGGATGCTTTCGGCTAACTCCTCTAGCGCCTGCCGCAGCTTCCGGGTTGAGGAGGTCCGCTCGATGGGGACGCGGAGGCGCGGCTCCAGCTCGGTATGCATGCGCCGCAGGACCTCGACCTGTGCCTCATCTGCCAGGAGCGGTCGCAGCGCTGCCCAGTCGCCGGCCAATGCTTCGAGCGTACCAAGGCGGAGGCGGACCATCGTCAGCATCTCGTCGCGGCAGTGGCGGCAGCGCTCCAGCAGACCGTCGAAGGCCTCCTGCACCCGTCGTGCTCGCCGGGCGAATGCCGGCTCGTTGTGTTGCGACAGGACCTGATGGAAGAGCCGACGCTCGTCGTCCCGACCGGGGATAGGGATCTCGTCCAAGGGTTGTCCTTCCTTTCGGGGGCCGAGGTATCAGCGGCTGTCCTGGCCATCATAGCAAGAGAGGGCCGGCCGCGTCACTTCTCCGGGAGGCCATCGGGGCCCAAGGTTATCCGTTTCTTCGAAATGCGCAAGCAAAAAGCCCGGCCGTGGGAGACCGGGCCTGTCGAAACATTTCTCCGCGCGTCCGGCACGGAGGCCGGCCCTCAGACCGACTGGAACTGCATCACCGGAGCGGGCCGGCCGGGGGAGACCGGCGGCGGGACCATCAGCAGGCGGCGGCGCGGCAAGCCTTCCATTTTTTTGATGGGCCCCTTGTACAGGTTCCACAGCCAGCTCCAGCTATTGACCACCGACTTGACCAGCCCCGCCATGCCGAACGCCTGGTAGAGCACTCGGTACTTCCAGAGCGGGTCCTTCCAGTTGGCCACCGCCCGTACAAAGTTCAGCGGGTTGTAGAAGCTGGCGTAGGCCAGGTAGATGTTCAGCTGCTTCCGCCAGGGGTGCGGGTCGTTGGTGGCGATGCAGTGGTTGCCGTCGTACTGGTACTCCTCTAGTTTCCGGTTGCCGGCCTGCTCGATCACCATCCCCTGGCGGAACGGCTCCTCGTAACTCTTGCTGCCGACCGACGGCGTCAGAATGGTCACCTGCACGCTCACCGAGCCGCTCCGCCGCAGGAAGTTCACTTGGTTGAGCAGACCGTAGAGGTTCCCGCGTGTGATGAGCGGCTGGCCGTCGTGGTGCATCATCATCGGCATGGGGCAGATGCCGTGGCGGTTGAGCAGGGCGAACAGCGTCCGGGTCTTCTCGGGGCTCTGCCCCTTCTTGACCAGTTCGGCGGTCATGTCCTCGATGCCGAACCAGATGGCCCGCAAGCCGCCGGCGCGGCACAGCCCGAGCAGGTCCTGGTTCTTGAAGACGTCATACTCGGTGGCTTCGGTGCCGAAGAAGACGGCGTCGCGGAACGGCCGGCCCCGGACCTTCCCCTTGGCCAGTTCGGTGAAGGTCTCCTCGACCGTTTCGCGGTTGTTGAAGAAATTGTCGTCCGTGCCGAAGAAGAAGTCGATGCCGGTCTTCTCGTAGATCTGCTCGATCTCGTCACGGAGGCGCTGCGGACTCTTGTAGCGGAAGGTGAACTGGTTGTAGGCCGGGATCGGACAGTAAGGGCAGTGGAACTTGCAGCCGTGCGTCGTCACCAGGGATACCGAGGCGCCATAGCGCGTCAGCTTGTGCAGTGGGACAGGGCGACGCGAGAGGGTGGGGCGTTTGTGCGGCGGCTCCAGCAGCGCCAGGCCGATCATCGGGTGAGGCAACTCGTCCAGGTCCCGCACTAGCCGCTGGACCCCGGTGTTGATCAGCCGGCCGAGCGGATCCTTCTCGTCTCCCTCGCGGAAGACCAGGCCGGGGATGTCGTCGAGCAGGCCGGAGCGGCGCAGGCGGTGGAACGTCCGTCGCGGGTGCTCGCCGCGCCCCTTGTGGGCCATGATCCGGTCAAGCAACTCCAGGGCGACGAACTCCTCGCCGGTGACCGCCACATCGGCGCTGTACCGGCCGCCGGGACCGCAGCCGAAAAAGTCCCACGGCTCGTAGATCGCCTTGGCGCCGCCGGCCAGGATTAGCGGTCGGTCGTCGCCGAGTTGATAAGCGTCGGCGATCATCTCGTAGGCGCAGGCGCTGTGGATTTGCATACTCGAGACAAATAGCATCTGAGGGGGCCGGCCGTCGAACCGGGCCTGGCTGACGCGGAAGCGCGGGTTCCACTGCCGCTGGACAATGCGGATGGTCGTGAAACCGGCGTTGTACAGGGCCGAGGCGATGGCCCGTGGCCCGGCCGTCAGCAGCCGCATGTCGGCGAAGAGGAACGGCCCGACCCGGGTCCGCATGTCAAAGGCATAGCAGACCAGGACGGGGATGTCGGCACATTCGGGATGGGAGCGCAACCGGCGCTCCAGCTCGTTGTATTCTCCGGGGCGGGTGTAGCGATCATGTTTAGGTCGGCTCAACAATTCCATGGACAAACCTTTCTGCAGCGTTCAAGCCGTCGGCCGGTGCGCCTTACCGGCGTATGAAACCTTGGGATCGGGGTAGGTTTTCGGTGCCGTCTTGATCTTTCCGGAAGGCGTTTCAGAGAGGGCGAGCGTGCTCTTCCCTGGATGGAGTAGGTAACGTAGAAGCCGGGGCCATTTTTTTCAAGATCACAAGGCCGGAGATTCTCCTTGAATCCGCCTCCACTTGGCAAACTGCGCTGCCTGGGAGCGACATCTGATTGCCGACCCGGGCCACGGTTGACCCAACCGGGGAACTTCCAATACTTTAGCAATTCGTGTGCCGTTTCCCGTCACTTAATGAACCGGGGGGCTGACGCCCCCCGCTCGCCAGAAACCGGGGGGCTGACGCCCCCCGCTCGCCAGAAACCGGGGGGCTGACGCCCCCCGCTCGCCAGAAACCGGGGGGCTGACGC
>DATLYH010000211.1:0-34449 GCA_035575035.1 Gemmataceae bacterium | reverse complement strand
ACCACGGGGGGCAGTACCGGTTCGAAGACGGCCCAGACGTCGTTGGGAACATCGCGGACGAAGTCGGTCAGTTGCATCGGACGTATCCTCTTGGGGTACAGCTGACACTACGGAAGCGCAGCTGCACGCCAAGGGGTTTTGCCCGGTAGTCCTAAGCCGCAAGCGGCGGCCGCAGGGCATGATCCCGTCTTACACCACCTTGTCCGGCACGACGAACGGCTTGCGGTAGTTGCGCGTCAGCAGCTGGTTCGCCTCGGGGACATTGGTGACCCGCTCGGTCGAGGCGTCCACGATCAGCTTGCGGCCGACGATCAGCTTCCAGTCGTCGAGCTTGATGTTGCACTCCTTGGCCAGGTGCTCCTCCATCCGGATGAGGGCGTCCTCGGCGTCGGGGTTGCCAGCCAGGGCCCGGGTTCGCGGGCTAAACGGTACCGGGTCGCCAAGGCGATACGAGGCGTTGGCCAGGTGGATCAGGGCGCTGGAGAGGTGCCCCTCAAGGATATCAGCGTTGAGGTCCTCGACCTTGCGGCTGCGGACAGCGGCGATGAAGTTGCTGAAGTGGCTGTCCTCGCCCCGGCCGCCGGTCGGGCCGCGCTTGTACTCGACCTTGGCCACCGGCTCCGGCTTGCCGCCGTTCTTGGGATGGAACATAAAACCGCCCCGGCCGCCGGTGACCACACCCTGCTCGAAGTGGAGGATGTTGCCGATCGTCTCGCCCAGATACGGCTTGGTCTTCAGGCCGCGCACCTCGAAGATCAACTGCGTCTCGCCGAAGTCCATGATGGCGATCTGGGTGCAGGCGGTCTGGCCCTGGTCCTTGAAGCCGATCCGGCCGCCCAGGCTGATGACGCTCTTGGGGAGGGTGGCACCGGGGATGGCCCAGCGGGCCTTGTCCATCTCGTGCACCCCCTGGTTGCCGATGTCGCCGTTGCCGAAGTCCCAGAACCAGTGCCAGCGATAGTGGACTAAGTTCTCATGGTACGGCTGCTCGGGGGCCGGCCCCAGCCAGATGTTGAAGTCGAGCTCGGCGGGCGGGGCCTTCGGCGGTGCAAAGCCGATGTTGCCACGGGTGTTCCGGCCAGTGCCGCCGTCCTTGTAGCACAGGCCGCGCGACACGAGCAGTTTGCCGTAGCGGCCCGACTTGACCAACTCGGGGATCATGGCAAAACTGCCGCTGCGGCTCTGGGTGCCGTGCTGCACGATCCGCTTGTACTTGCGGGCGGTTTCGACGGCGATCCGCCCCTCATGGATGTTATGGCTGGCCGGCTTTTCCACGTAAACATCCTTGCCCGCCTGGCAGGCCCAGATGGTCATCAGGGCGTGCCAGTGGTTGGGGGTGGCGATGCTGATGACGTCGAGATCCTTGTCCTCCAGCGCCTTGCGGACGTCCTGGACCGTCTTGGGGGTCTTGCCGCCCCGGGACTCGATGGTCCGGATGTGCCGGGCGAAGGTCCGCGTATCGGGGTCGATCAGGTAGGCGATCTCGACATTTTGCATGCCGGAAAAGGCATTGACATGGGAGCCGCCCCGGCCGTTCAGGCCGGCGACGCCGACGCGGATAGTGTCGTTGGCGCCCAGCACCCGGCCGGACGCCTTGGTGCCGGCGATGGTGACGGTGGCGGCCGCCGCCAGAGTGGTTTTCAGAAAGTCACGACGCGTGTGGCGAGTCATACCAATGGCCCTCTCGGAGTGGCCGCCCGCCGGTCTTGCACCAGGCCGGTGGCGGCAGGGTGGAAGGAACCGAACCGCTTGGGGGGCTACTTTCTCCCTCGACCAGTCTAACCGGGCATTCGTCGAGGGTCACGTAATTTCTTCGGGCGGGCTCGCCGGGGGGCGCGGGGAAGGCCAGGCGGCCAGACGCCCGGCGGCAGCAGGCCGCCGGGCGTCGCGGGGTGAGAAGTCGGATGGGGTCACTTGATGACCTTGATCGACTTCACGATGGTTTTCTTGTCCTGCTTCTCATAGGTGACGGTGACCTCGGAGCCTTCCTTGATGCCCTTGACGCCGTCCTTGAGCTCCTTGCCGTCGGTGCCGAGGATCTTGGTGTCGGGGCCGGCCTTGAAGTTCATGGCCTTTTCCTTGCCCTCGACCTTGACAGAGATCACATTCTTCTCGACGTTGACCTTCTCGACCTTGCCCTTCACTTCATCTGCCAGAACAAGGCCGACGAAGACGATCAACCCTAACGCCGCACAGAGAACCTTCCGCAACATGAGGATGCTCCTTGTGGCTCCCAACACCTCAGGACTCCTACCCGGCACCGCGCCGGGAACGGATTCCCTGTTTCTTCACCCTTCTAACACCGTCGCTTGCCGGACGGGCCGGCCCGAGGTCACTTAATTTTGACTTCCTTGACCGTCGTCTTGTCCCCTTCCTTATCGTAGATGATCGTCACCTCGGTGCCCTCTTTGAGGACTTCACTCCGCTTCCCCTTGACCTCGCTGCCGGCCTTGGTGACCTTGGCGTCTTTGCCGACCTTGAACTCGTGGTCCTTGCCGTCAGCCGTGATGACTAGGGTGCCCTTCTCGTACTTCTTGACCTTGCCCTTGATCTCGGCGGCGAACAGGACCGCCACGCCGATGACCAAGGCCAGCACCGCAACACCGAACTTCCGCAACATGGGGATGCTCCTTGTAGCTCCCAACAACCCAGGGCTCCTACCCCGGCACCGCGCCGGGAACGGACTCCCATTGTGTCCCCTTATAACGCCGCCAAGCGCCTCCGCCACCAGGGAGTTGGGCAGGACCGCTACCGGGGGCGTGATCTCAGTCCGCACAGGCGATACCGCTTACCCGGCTTGGGCAGACGGCAGTGTCTACCGGACCGACAATCTGCCTGACTTCTTGGGCTAAGGCACAAACTAACAGCACTACCTCGGGCTGCCAGCCTGTGGCAGGTGGGATGGAGGCTGTCGGGTTGACAGCTCCTCCGGCGGGCCGTGTTCCTTTGCCGCGCTCCGCCGTGTCACTACCGATGATGTTATATGGTCCCGCGCCGGCAACGCAAAGGAATTTCCGGGCATTTCGTGCCTGCCGGGCAGGGCCTACGAGGAGCCCGGTCCGGCCCCGGCCAGCGCCGCCTCCGCCGCGGCTGCCCCAACCAGCGGCACCCGGCAGGCGAAGCGCTCGCAGACATAGGTTGTCACCGTGTCGGCCGCCGTCTTGCCGGCCAGCAGCGGAACCACCTCCTCAACCCCGGTAGCGGTGGTCGTGGACGGCTTGAACGCCACCACCCGGTTAGGACGGAAGCCGGACCGGACCGCGCGGAGCACGCGCCGGGTTTCCTCGCTGTCCGGGTCGCCGACGATGGCAAATTCCTGCACCGGCCCCAGGTAGAAATCGAGTGCCGCCAGCATTTGCCCGGCGGCCATCGGGTGGCCTGCCAGCAGGCCGCGGTACAGCCGCAGCGTTGTCGCTGCCTTGTCGCGCAGGTCGTCCCGGCCGGTCAGGGCGGCCAGGCGCAGCAGGCCCGTCACCGCCATCGAGTTGCCTGATGGGATGGCGTTGTCCTGCGGCTCCTTGGTCCGCGCGATCAGCTCCTCGTGGTCCCGGCCAGTGAAGAAGAAGCCGCCTTCGTCCTCGTCCCAGAACTGTTCGACCATTACGTCCGCCAGGACCAGCGCCTCTTTCACCCAGCGCGGGTTGAAGTCCGCCTCGTACAGTGACACCAGGGCGTCAATCAGGAAGGCGTAATCCTCCAGGTAGGCGTTCAGCTTGGCCGGTGAGCCGGCGCTCCAGGTGCGCCGCAGCCGGCCGTCGGGCCCGCGCATCCGGGTCAGGATGAAGTCGGCGGCGCGGGCGGCGGCCTGGGCGTACCGCGGCTCGTCAAGCCCCTGGGCAGCCTGAGCGAAAGCGCTGATCATCAGGCCGTTCCAGGCC
This sequence comes from Gemmataceae bacterium, assembly GCA_035575035.1. Lineage (GTDB taxonomy): Bacteria > Planctomycetota > Planctomycetia > Gemmatales > Gemmataceae > DATLYH01. The sequence continues at coordinate 30,571 of DATLYH010000211.1, read as the reverse complement.
GTCAGCACCTTTTCATCGCGTCCCGGCCAAACCCGCCGGCTGCGGACCTCGAAGAGCTTGCGCCGGGCCTCGGCCAACTTGCGCCGTAACTCCTCCTCGGGCAGGCCAAGCATCCGCGCGTCCTGGGCGTAGGTGCGCGACCGGTGCAGGATGTTGCGGCCCTCCCAGTTCCCTTCCGGAGTCACGTCGTAGACATAGGTAAAGACGTCGGCCAATTCCTTGCCCAGCACCTCCTCCACCTCGCGGGCCGACCAGACGTAGAACTTCCCTTCCTCCCCCTCGCTGTCGGCGTCCTGGGCGCTGTAGAACGGTCCCTCGGGGCTAGTCATCTCGCGGAGAACGTAGCCGAGCGTTTCCTCGACCACCTCGCGGTAGAACGGCTCGCCGGTGGCCTGCCAGCCCTCCAGATAGGCGAGGGCCAGCTGGGCGTTGTCGTAGAGCATCTTCTCGAAATGGGGGACCAGCCAGCGCTCGTCGGTGCTGTAGCGGTGGAAGCCGCCGCCGAGATGATCATAAATGCCACCCCGGGCCATCTGGTCGAAGGTCAGCCGGGCCATGTCGAGGGCGCTGTCGTCGCCGAAGCGTTTCCAGACTCGCAAAAGCAGCCGCAGCTCCATGGGGTGGGGGAATTTGGGGGCCCGGCCGAAGCCGCCGTGGCGCGAATCAAAAAGACGCGCCAGCGTGCGGACGGCATTCTGCAAGAGGTCGGGTCCCAGCTCGCCGGGGGCCGGCCGCTGCCGCAGGGCCTCCTGGAGCTGCCGGGTGACGTTTGCCGCCGAGGCGCGGACCTCGTCGCGGCGGTTTTCCCAGGCGTCGATGATCGCTTCAAGCAGCCGGCGAAAGCTCGGCAGCTGGCCGCCGTAGCGGTCGTCGGGCGGGAAGTAGGTGCCGCCGTAGAACGGCTGGAGGTCGGGGGTCAAGAAGACGGTCATCGGCCAGCCACCGTGCCCGGTCGCCAGCTGCACAAAGGTCATGTAGATCTGGTCGAGGTCGGGCCGTTCCTCCCGATCGACCTTGATGCTGACGAAGTGGCGGTTGAGGAGATCAGCGATCTCGGGGTCCTCGAAGCTCTCGCGCTCCATGACGTGGCACCAGTGGCAGGCCGAGTAGCCGATGCTCAGAAAGATCGGCCGGTCAAGCTCACGGGCACGGCGAATCGCCTCCGGCCCCCAGGGGTACCAGTCCACCGGGTTGTGGGCATGCTGCTTCAGGTAGGGGCTGGTCTCGTGGAGGAGACGGTTGGCGGGGACGGACGGCTGGCTCATGGCGCCCTCCGGAAGGGACGAAAGGATCGGATCTTCTGCTGTCATCTTATGAGGGGCTCACCCCGATTTCTCCTTTTCGCCCGCCGCTTCATCCCCCTCGTCCCCATCATCGGGGATGAGCTGGTCGAGCACCTCCACGAACTCGGGGGGCGGACGGACAACGAGGTCCTTGCCGCGAAGCTCGATGGGGAAGAGGCGCCAGGTCCCCTGACGGACCCAGTAGACCTCGTCGGTGATGGCGTAGGGGGAGGTCTTGAAGTTTTTGTCGGCCAGCACCTTCATCAGGTGGAGATACGGCAGCGCCTTGGCCGTGATCGGCAGCACCAGTAGCTCGTCGCGGCTGGGGAGGGCGACCAGGCAGCCCAGGTCGTGCGTCTCAGGCAGCAGGGTATCCAGCAGCAAGGCGCGGGCCGAGTCGTAAGCGTCGGCCACACTGCACAGCAGCATGCCCGACTCCTCGTGGATGGGGCTGAGACAGTCGGCGGGGGTGCGGGCGCGGAGGTTGGCCAACGCCCGTTCCAGCCATTCCTCGCCGGGCCGGCCGGAGTCGGCCACCATCTGCTCGGTCACATACGACATGGTCTCGGGATGGTCGATGACCAGATTGATGGTCAGGGGGGTGCCCTCCAGGTTGCGCCCCCAGACGCGCAGGGCGCCGCCTCCCGTGGTGGCTTGATCTCCCACAACGGGGAGCACCACAGGGTGCCGGCCAAGACGGACCAGGAGACGGTCGGCGAGAGCGGCCAGGTCGGCATCGGCGGTGGTTTCGGCGGTCCCGACTTTGGTCAGGAAGTCGCGGATCAAATCGGGCCAGCGGCTGCGGTCCTCGCGGCGAGCGCGGCGGTAGAGGTTCTCCAGGCCGACGGTATGCGGCTCGCCGTCGGCATCGAGGCATTCGACGGCCTCGCCGAGCCAGCGGCGGATTTGCCAGTCGAGGCCGGCAACCGCCTCACGGAAGGCGAGCAGGAAGGTGCCCGGGTAGCGGGGCGGCGGACCGGCGCCCGGCCCGGGGTCACTGCGATCGCGTATGGACATGGGAGGTTCCCTCACCTGAGGCGCCGAGGGGTTGTAGGATGAACTCAGTGTACCGTCATTTGCCGGGGTCCGGCTGTCCCAACTTTACCCGGATGGCCTTGGCTCGCGCTCTCATTTCCGCTGCCTCGTGCTTGCGGTCCGTCGCTTCGAGCAAATCCGCGTAGTTCTCCATGACTGTGACAACCGATTCGTGCTCGACGCCAAGCACATTCTCGTAGACTTCCAGGGATCGCTTGAACAGAGGCTCCGCCTCGGAGTATTTGCCCTGCGCCATGCACGCCAGCGCAACGCTGTTGAGGCTCTCTGCCACTTCGGGATGCCCCGATTTCCAGACCCGTTCTCGAATGGCAAGGGCTCGCCTGTAGAACCGCTCGGCCTCCTCATTCTTCTCCTGTTCGTAAAAGAGCGTTCCCAGGAAGTGCAGGCACTCGGCAACCTGGAGGTGCTCCGGGCCTAGGACCTTCTCTCGGATGGCTAGGGAGCGCTTCAGGAAGGCCTCGGCTTCGTCGTATCTTTCGTGCCTTTGGCAAAGATTGCCCAAGCCATACAGGGCCAAGGCCACATGGAGATGATCAGGCCCCAGGGACTCTTCCCAGACAGCCAGGGCTCGCTTAAGAAACGACTCAGCCTCGGCGCTATTGTCCTGGGCGAAACAATGGGCCCCCAGGGAATAGAAACAGGCACCCAGGTCGGGATGACCTGGCCGCAGAGTTTTTTCCCGGATCGCCAGGGCCCGCCTCAGGAGCGGTTCTACCTCGCTATGCCTATTCTGCTCGTGGTAGATCACCGCGAGGTTATTCACAACCGTGGCCACTTCATAGTGGTCCGGCCCGAGGACCTTCTCGGCGACGGCTAACGACCGCTTGAGGAGCGTTTCCGCCTCTGAGTACTTGCCCTGCTTCTGGCGAACCAAAGCCAGGTTGCTCAACACTTGCGCCAGTCCGCGCGATTCGGGATGGCCGGCCTTCTCCTGAATGGCCAGGCTTCGCTCGAAGAGCGACTCGGCCTCGGCGATTCGGCCCAGAGCGTTGTATAGCATGCCCAGCCGGTTCAGGGTCATGCCCACCCAAGGATGATCGGTCCCTAGCCGCTCTGTCTCGATAGTCAGCGCTCGTTGGTAGAGTGATTCGGCCGCGGCGTACTTGCCCTGCTCACGGCGCAAGTCAGCCAGGGTGCGAAGATTGTGGGCCAGCATGATCTGGTGTGACTCCCCTGCCCGCTCAAGGATTTCGACGGAACGTTCGCAAAGCTGCAGGGCTTCTTGATACTGGCCCTGGATTTTGTAGTAACTGGCCATGCTACCTAGAACGATGGCCATGTAGGGGTCGCCCGATTTCAGCGCCCGGTCTTTGAACGTAAGGGCGCGGCGAAACATCGCTTCGGCCTCCGCGTACCTGCCCGCGTCGTGATAAACCTTGGTCAGCCTGAGCAGGATCATCGGCAAGCGATGATCGTCCGGCCCCAGCGTTTCCGCCTCCTTGAGCAGGTTGAGCAGAAGTCGCTCGGCTTCGGCATACGAAGACCTCTTGCGGGCCGGAACCGCCGCGTCCATCAGGTCTGTCCACTCCGCCTCGCGTTCGAACCCGGGCGCGGGGGACTTGCTGACAGTGGGTGCAGGGAGGGCTACTTCGGCAAGAGGCCCGGTTGGGGTCGCTGGCCGATGACGGTAGAAGACCCAGAAGGCCACTCCCGCGATCAGCATCGCGAGGCACAGCGTCGTCACAAAAGCAGGGCTGAAGTGCTTCATGAGCGTCGCCTTTGTTCGAAATGGAAATCAGTTTTTGCAGTCGGGCAGGCCGAGCCGGGCTCGGATTGCCTCGGCCCTCGCCTTCAGCCTCGTCGTCCCTTCCGCCCGTCTTTCGCATCAACTCGGCGTGGCCATGGAGAACCGCCGCCGTTTCCGGTTGCTCCGGTCCGCCGGCTCCCTCCCCGATCTCCAGGGTCCGGTTCAAGAGCGGCTCGGCCTTGACGTAACGGCCCTGGGCGGAGCAAGCCTTCCCCAGCCCCTTGAGAATCTGACCCCCTTCAGGATACCCTGGCCCCCGGGCGCGCTCCAGGATGCCCAGCGCTTCCCGGAAGACCGACTCGGCCTCGGCGTGCCGGCCCTGATCGACGTAGACCTCACCCAGACGCCGCAGACCTAACCCCACCCAGAGGTGCCCGGGTCCCAGCAACCTCTCGCAGATGACCTGTGCCCGGTGCAGGAGAGCCTCGGCCTCGGTCGGCTTGCTCTGGGCGCAGCACAATTCCGCTAGGCCGTCCAGGACCTCGGCCACGCCGAAGTGCTCGGACCCGAGGGCCTTCTCCTGGATCGCCGGCGCCCGGCGGAGGGGCGGCTCTGCCTCAGCAAACTCCTGCCCGCCTGGCCGGAGGGCGGTGTACGTCGTCGCTTGCCTGCTGAACGATCGAAATCGGGATTATGCAACGGGCGACCTTCATTCGTGTTCGCGAAGCCCCTTTCCAGCACGGCACGAATCTTATCATCCGTGTCGAGCCGGCACTCCGGGTTCCTGGGGTGAATGAGGGCCCAGTCGGTTCGCCGCAGCAGGTTGTTGGCGATCGTGTCCAGGTTCTTGAGGGCCTGTTCCGTCTTGACTGCGTCATTGGCCACCTCCCGGGTGACCGCCTCGATGATCTCGGCCCGAACCGCTCGTACAGGTTTGTCCAGAGCAGCTTCCCAGCGGCCGACAGATTTGCCGGAGCCGCCGACGCCTCGAAGCGTGGCTTGCCGCGGGGAGGGAAGACCGGCGGCACGGGGTTGGTGGCCGCGTGGGCCGCCGCGTCGGTGCCACCGGTCGTCGGTAGCGGCGAGCCGTCGTTCACCTGCACCTTGCTGTCGGCCTGCCGGACCACCAGGTTCTTGGCATCGTCGGCCTTCCCGGCCGCCCCCTTCAGCTTCGTCAGGCCCTTGCCGACCTTCGCCACCCCAACCCCGAAGGCTGCCCCAGCCCCCTCGCTGACCAGGTTCCTCGCGGCGCTGATGAAGTGCTCGGCCGCCCTGTCGAAGTCCTGCGGCTGCCGTGCCCCCGCCGCCCTCCCGACCCAGCGGCCCGGCGTCCGCCCGGGTGGCTCGTTGGCCCCATGATCACCGGCTGGGCGGCTTGCGGAAGAGGTGCAAAGGCGAGGTCCTTGACATGGGGGCGTCGTCCTGGCCTTTCGCTCTTACGGTCGAGCGCGGAAGAGGTCGCCAGTGACCCAGGACATCGGCAGATAGTCGGAATACTCCACCACCCACTCGATGTTGCCCCTCTGCGCGGTGAGGTCGCCAGTAATATCTCGCCCGGCCTCGATCGGTGATACGATGGATTCGTAAGAGCACGAGCACTTCCAGGGAGGCAGTTCTCCCGGGAGATACCCGATCCCGTCGTAGGCCGTCACATCCCCACCAATATCCTGGCCCGCCCGGACTTGCCGGATGCCTCCCCCGCTAGCCGTGAGCGAACCAAGAATATGGTGATCCGCCTCGATACGGTTCATGTTCCGGCCAGCGAACACATCCCCGGATATGTCCCCGGTCGCGGACACACTGATCACGTCCCGCCCCGCGCCTTGTACCACGCGTGCGTTTCTTCGTCGGTGAGGGTGTGAAGCGAGCGCAGGAAGTCGAGGAGGCTGGGAGCTTGCGGGAAAAGGAAGTCGGCCGGGTCGTCGTCATCGAACTCCTCCGGGACTTTGACAAATATCCGCCCATAAGTCTCCGGGGCACAGGAGATGCAGAACAAGTAATCACCACAGAACTCTGCGATCGGAATCACCCCGGCGGGAAGAAAGTCCTTGTAAACGCGGTAGTTCCAAGATAAATCAGAACTACACTTCCCACCCTGAGGCGAAAGAGTGTAAAACCCGAAAAAGCTAATCAGGTGAATACCCTCCACACTTTCCAGTTTCTCATCCTGGACCGCCGGATGGATCATGGCATTGAACAGCCGGACTCCGCTGTAGCGGCTGAGGAAATATCGGTAGTCGGGGGGCAGTCGGTGTCCGATCTCTTGCTCGAATTGTGATAACAGTTCTTCCTCAGCCGGCAATAGTTTCTGCCCGCCGGGGCAAGAATCTCGAACATCATGGCTGAGGTTCCGCATAGTGGTATCGATCTCATTCATACATCTCTCCTTGAGCGGCTTCTGTCAAAACGGGAAGTCGCTCGGGATGATGCCGAGTTCCCGCACCTTGTGGATCAGGTCCGGAGCCACCGTCATTTGTGTCCCCCCAACATGACGGTCAGGATCTTTTACTCACTCCGTTTACGATACCATTCGTCCGCCTCTTCGTCGGTCATCGTGCGCAGGGACCGTAGGAACTCCAAGAAGCTGGGCGCGTGTGGGAAGATGAAGTCAGCTGGAATGTCGTCGTCGAACTCTTCACGTGCCTTGATGAACACCTGCCCGTAGGTTTCCGGAGCGCAGGAGACACAAAAGTAGTACGTCTGCTGGAGGAACTCGGCGACTGGGATGACGCCAACGGGCAAGTCATCCTTCAACAGTTGGGCTCTCCAGGGCAAATCGTGTGGTGATTTCGTACGTCCCGGCGGGGTGCTATAGAAGCCTAAGAAGTGGATCGAGTGAACCCCTTCCACACTTTGCAGGTGCTCGTGTTGAATTGTCGGGTGCAACTCCGCATTCCAGATCCACGCACCCTGGTAACGCTGTAAAAAACAGCGATACTCATGGGGCAGATTATGTCCTATTTCGGCCTCAAACCGGGTGATGCGCTCCTCATCAGCCGGGATAAGCCTGTGTCCATCCGCGAACGATTCGCAAATCTTGTAGTGGAGCCGTCGCATGATCGCGTCAATCTCATCCACGTCTGTCCTCCTTTCACCAGTTTCGTTGCCTGCTACCACGGGAAGTCGCTTGGGATGATTCCGAGTTCGCGGGCCTTCTGGATCAGCGCTTCGGTCAACCCGTCACGGCTTTGCTCAGCCTTGATGACCCCCCGTTTGATTAACTCATCAATCGTTCCCCGAATGTACGCCTCTCCCCCAGTGTGACGGAGCACGTCTGGATCATGAGGTGGGTTCTTGACGAGTTGCAACCTCCGCATATCCTGATGGTGGTGCCAGACGAGATCCTGTCCATCCAACCAGTTAGCCACCGCCCTGCCATTGACATTCCCGTTCTTGTGCAGCAGGTTGTCCTTGACGAACTGCTCGGTGATCCCAAATTGCTGCCGCAGGGCGGCGTCGTTCTTGAGCATCTCCCCCAGTACCGCGTTTGCGTTCCGAAAGTCTAGTTTTTCGTCAATCCGACCCACCAAGGGGATGCGTACCTCCACCCCATGAATGGGTTCCAAGACGGGGAACTGCTTCTCGTACTTCACCGGCGGGAAGTTCGGATCGACCCAGTGCCAATACGACTCGCCCGGTACCCCAGGCGGGCTATTCACATCCACGCCGGTCTTCCAGGCACCACCCTTGGGCAGATGAGGCTTGCGCCTGAATATCTTCGCGGTGGCGGCAGTGAACTGCTGCCACGGCGTCTTCGAGCCCTTGGTCGTTGGGCTCGTGATGCCGGCAACCGGAACGGCCTCCTCGATCTTCTGCGGAGTGGCTTTCGTGGCAGGCGGCGTTCCTGCTGGCGCTCCGTGAACCTTTGGCGGTAACGTGTTGTCGGCCACCTCCTTGGCCACCTTCTCCACGGAGTTGGTGTAGTTCTCGGCGTTGTGCACCAGCAAGCCGCGGTCGCCGACCGCGTAGCTGTGCAGGCCCGCCACCTCGATATTGTAGACCGGCACCGCCTCCCGGCGCGTCTCGACCGACAGCACCCGCGTGGTACGGCCCTGCCGGGTCAGAACCACGTCGCCGGCTCGCAGCGCCGCCATCCCGACCCAGCGGCCCGGCGTCGGCCCGGGCGGTTCGTCGGCCCCGTGGTCGCCGGCCGGGCGGTTTGCGGAAGAGGTGCAAAGGCGAGGTCCTTGACATGGGGGCGTCGTCCTGGCCTTTCGCTCTTACAGTCGAGCGCGGAAGAGGTCGCCAGTGACCCAGGACATCGGCAGATAGTCGGACTCCATAGCCGAGCTTGGCCGTCGCGCTATGCCCGTGCCAACCGAGTTGGCGTGGAGCGGCGTACCGCCCCTGAACCAGCACGGTATTCTACCCACCCCGTTTGCGATACCATTCGTCCGCCTCTTCGTTGGTTATCGTGCGCAGAGACCGTAGGAACTCCAAGAGGCTGAGTGCGTGTGGGAAGATGAAGTCAGCTGGAACGTCGTCGAACTCTTCACGTGCCTTGATGAACACCTGCCGTAGGTTTCCGGAGCGCAGGAGATGCAAAAGTTACTTCTCCACCTCCATCCACCCCGAATCTGGGTTACACTTGATGTAGATCGTATGTCCTCCGAACATGTCGGAGTCGTCGTATCCCAGTCGTGCCAACCCGTCTGGGTAGAACCAGAATGTTTTGAGCTGAATGCGGCGAGCGAACTCGGCTGGGGAGATTGGCTCTGGATCCTCTTCCTCGTCACGGCAGTACCTGTTGTAGTTCTCAGTTAGCTGTTCGGCTGCAAGTTGCCGGATTCGCTCATCATTCTGTAAGACCCAAGTCATCGCACGGCGAGCTTGGGGGAGCAGCTCATCTATTGAACTCTCCTCGGGGTCGATGCTAACGAGGATCTCTTGGTCTCCCCCCAACAGCATCTTGCCGCCATAAAACCGATCGCGCGGATACCAGACCAACCGGCCAAAGAGCGGATCATCGATCTCGGTAATACTCATCGTTATCCCTGGGGTCGAAGTTGTCGACGTTCGGCCATCGGCGTGGCCTTTCAACCTTACCGTTGAGCGCGGAAGAGGTCGCCAGTGACCCAGGACATCGGCAGGTAGTCGGACTCGACGTCATCGAATCACAGGCTCTAGTCATAGGCCAGTTCTGCTGTTGATGGCAACGGAAACCTCCTACTCCTCAGGTTCCACATCGCGGATTTCCATCTGGAGGATGAAATCAGTAAAGGAATGAGCCACGAGCCCCATATTGCTGTACATTAGCCGGTCGGGCACGGGTAGGCCCTCGTCGAGGTAGTCCTGCGCGTCGGGCTCGTTGTGAAAGTCCCAGATGTACACCTTGTTCCGGTCGTCGCCGCCCACGCCGAGGCAGAAGAGGTTGCCGCCGTGGTCGTCGGCGATCGGGATCACGGTGTCTGGCATCCGGCCACGCACAAGCCTTATTTCATCGACTAGGCAGTACTGCTCACATCCCCCGAAGAACACGGCGAAGTCTAGCCAATCGGAGTCGGACAAGTCTTCCGGCGGTGGTTCGACCGTGCGGACGACCACACGTTTGTCGGCGAAGTAGGCGCACCCGTACTTGGAGATGAACTCTTTGTAGTCATCTGGCAGGGAAAACCCAACCAGTTGTTCGACCTCCCGGATCTCGCCCGGCGAGAGCGGGTGGTACTCGCCATAGAGCGGGGCTATTCCTAGCTCACGCAACTTCTGTTCGACCATCAGTCCCCCTCGCGCAGCATCTGCGCCGTCCCAGAATGCCTGAAGGTCCTATGTAACCTTTTATCGACGAGTTGGATGATGTGGGTCCCGTCCTCCGCAATCTGAAAGTGATGTGGGGTTAACTTCAACTCAGACAACTTCTTGAGCACCGCCGTCTGAGTGCTGCATCCCAGCCAGCCCTGCTTGGCCAACTCTGAAGCAATCCTTTCAGTGTCGTGATTGTCGCCGGTCAGGACGATACTCATTCGGAAGTTCGTCTGCCCCCAGGCGTACTTTTGGAAATCAGGCACTCCCTTGACGAACGGCAATAGGTCCCCTTCGACCCACCCGTACTGCCTGGCCACAGCCGCAAGCTTCTCATTCGGCCGGAAGAACAACCGGCCGTTGTGAACCTCCCATGTCCCGTCCTTGGGCTTGCGCCAGTTAAACGGCCACTTGATCGGCCGCTCGGCCGGGTTCTGCCCGTCGAGTATCCAACCCTCTCGGATGACCCGTGGATCCTCCGTGGAGGGTTTTGTCGAACCACTCACCGGAGCGAATGTAGCTGTAGCCTGTGCCGCCCCCGGCGTAGTGTGTTCAGCAGCCTGGCCTGCCTGCGGCACCACGGCCGTCGGCTTCTTGCTCGCCTCGGCCGTCTGCTTGGCCGCGTTGCGCACGCCGCTGATATAGTTCTCGGCGTTGTGCACCAGCACGCCGCGGTCGCCCACGGCGTAGCTGTGCAGGCCCGCCACCTCGATATTGTAGACCGGCACCGCCTCCCGGCGCGTCGCAATGGCCACTACCCGCGTGGGGCGGCCCTGCCGGGTCAGCACCACATCCCCCACCCGCAGCGCCGCCATCGCCACCCAGCTGCCCGGCGTCGGCCCGGGCGGTTCGTCGGCCCCGTGGTCGCCCCTCGGGCGGCCCGCCAACTCCTCCCCCTCGATCACCCAGAAGGGGTGGCCGTCGGTGCCCGTGAGCGCATCGCCGTCGGCGAACTGCACCGTCGTCAACCGGTCCGACGTCCGCCGGAAGGTTCGTGTCACCCGGCTCAGCCGCCATTCGCCCTGCTGGCGGTCGAACGCCCAGACGAGCTGACCGGCCTTGACCTGCTCGATCGGCCGCGGCCCCTCCGCGGTATGCACGAGCGTGCCGGCCACGAAGCACTTGGGCTTGTTCCGCAGCCAGGCGATCGATTGGGCCGACAGGCCGAGCAGGCGCAGCGTGGCGTCACCGAAGTAACCAAACGCCTTCCCCTGGTCCCCGTGGAGGTAGGCACTGATCCCCTGGCCCAACCGGAAGGCGGCGATACTCCCGTCCGTGGCGGTCGAGGTCAGGGCCGCGATCTTGACCGCTTTCGCACCGGCATAGACGCATTTACGGGCCTTCAGGGCGGCCCCGAAGCCCAGGAACATGGTCACGTCGCCGGTCAGCGAGATGGCCGCCTCGACATAGTTGCCGTCAAGGAAGTCGTCGATCGCCCCGACCAGCGGCACCAGGTGCAGGCCGAACTTGACTGCGCCGGTGATGGGCTGGAGGTTGTTCGCCTGCTTCCGGGCGACGACCGTGGCGATCTTGCGGCGAACGACCTCGTCGGACAGATAGTAGTCGCGGAGCTTCTTCAGGTCTAGCGGACCGGACGGCGTCCCGGAATAGGTTTCGCCGGGGTTGACGAAAATCTCTTCCTGGAGGACGACCTTGTAGTACACGGGAATGTCGCCGTCGTAATCGACAACGGACCTCCCTGCGATTTGGTAGGGTTCCAGCAGAAGGAAGTAGCCCCCGTTGCCGAAGACATCCACGAAGGCGACGTAGCCGGTCGTGTTATAGCCCTCTATCGGGTCGCCGCGGTACTTCTTCGCCACGCCGTCCGCAATCATCCCCTGGACGCGGCCCGCGCGGATGTACTCGAGGTTCGTTTCCTGCTCGGGGAGTTGGTGCAGCTCGCGCTCGGCCTGCAGTTCGCTGATCCTCTGATTGATGCCCTGCGCTTCCTGGCCGTTGGAGGCCGTTTGGAGTGCTTCCTGGAGCCGGGCGATCTCTGCATCAATGACGTCGATGCGCCGCTTCGTCGGGGAGTCGGCGGCGGTCAACAATTCTTCCCGCGTGCGGCGGGTCGTCACGTTCCCGGACACCTCGCCATAGGCCGAGCGCACGTCGGCGACCCACTCCGTCTCAACGGAGCCGGTAATGTCTCCGTTGGCCACCACCGAGGCATCAGCGCCGGCCTTGACGTTCCCGGAAATCTTGCCCACCGCCTCGACGAAAGCATTCCGCTTGGCCGTCACCGCCCCACTGACATCGCCGCCGGCCCAGGCCGATGCATCCCCCTGGCTGGACGTGATCGCGGCACCGATGGTCCCCCCCGCCTGCACATCGGCGGCATCGAATCCGGAAGTAACCGAACCCATCGCCGTCCCGCCGGCCCATACCTTCGCCTCCTCGCCGGCCGTCATGTTGCCGTTGATGTTGCCGTTAGCGACGACGTCCAGCCAGCCTTCGACCGCCTTGACGTCGGCCGTGATGTCCCCGGTGGCCGCGACATCGGCGTTGCCGGTCGAGGTGATGTTTTGGGAGATGGTTCCACCGGCCCGAACGACTGCTTCGGCCCAGGTCTGCCCGTCGCCTGCCGTCACCGAGCCGGTGATGTCGCCGCGGGCCTCGAGATCCACCCACGATCTGCCCTGGATCTCGCCGGAGGAGTTCCGGCCGGCAAAGGCGTCCACGCCGTCGTTCGAGGTGACGTTGGCCTGGAGATCGTTCCAGGCAGTGACGCTGGCCGTCTTCTCCGCGAAGATGCCGCCGGCAATATCGTGGAAGGCCCAGACGTACGTCCAACCTTCGGTCGCCTCGAACTGTCCACTGGCCGACCCCTGGCGGGCTGCAACCCAGAGGTTCTTGCGGGCCGTTACCTGCTGCACGTCCCGGACCGACCGCCCCGCATCCGCGACCACGTTGCCTTGCTCGCTGGTGACGTACCGGGCGGCTATGTCCCGGCCAGCGGTGAGCTGTACCAGATCCCTGGCCTGGATGTCCTGGCTGGTGATGTCCTGCTCCTTGGCCTCGATCCACGTATCGCTCAGCTCGCTCTCCGCGCTGCCGGCAACTGTCAGGACCGCGAAGGCGGCGGCGTACTGCCGGGCGACCAGGTTGGAGTAGATGGTCCCCCCAGCCCAGGCCGTCACTCCGCCGGTGCGGCTAGTGATGGTCTTTGTCGTGGTACCGGCTTTGCCAACGTCCTGGATGCTCCGCACATCCACCGTGAGGTAGCCCGTGACGGCACCGCTTAGGTCGTCCCAGGAGCCGGCGGTGACATAGCCGGCCGTGCTGCTCAGATCGCCAGTGATGTCCTCGTACGCCCAGACGGACAGCTCATCGGCTGCGGTCACCTTGCCGTCGATCCGGCCCCAGCTCACCACAGTCAGGCCGCCCCTGCCCGCTGTAATATCCCCGGTGATCTGCTCCAGGGCCCATACCCCTGTGCCCTCAGCGTAGGGGCCAGAGGCAAGCCCGATCGATCCGCCAGCCGTCAGGCTACCGTCGATGCGGCCAAACGCGGTCACCGCCCCGATGGAACCGCCCGCCCTTACCGATTGCGTGATGTTCCCCCCATTGGCGATGTCCGGCCGAGCGATCCGCTCCTCGGGGAGCGACGCGGCGGTGTACCAATCGGATTCCGGATCGATCGTCCACAACTCAGGGTCGTCGAGCCCGGTGGCTGGCGATGGTAGTGCGTCCGGGCTCTCGTCCTGGCCAGTGAATCCGTAGGCGGTCAGGTCCCCGACATTGCCCCCGGCCGTGATCTGCCCAGCGATGCTTCCTCCGTCGTCGATACCCGCAGTCACGTCGCCGATATTTCGCCCGGCGCTCAGGTCCCCAGACATGTCTCGTCCCGCCGACACGTCCCCAATATCCCGTCCCGCGGTGATTGAGCCGGCGATATCCCGCCCGGCCTCCACCTGGGTGATATCGAGCCCGGCGATGATCGTGGCGTTGATGTCTCCGCCCGCCTGGACTTTGCCTGGCCCCCCACCGGGGGAGGAAGAATATCCGGCCGGGTCCGGTTCGTCGGTCAACCGGCCGATCGGACCAGTCGTCGCTGCGATCCGCCCGGCGATCGATCTCTGAGCGGACACCCCGCCAATCGCATGGGCCGCCGTCAGGGTGGCCTCGATATTCCCCGTCGCGGTTACACTCCCAATATCCCGCCCGGCGGTGGCCATCCCGATGATGTTTCCGCTATCCTCAGAGACCGGCCCCGCCCCCAAGGAGTTGGCTAGCTGCCCGGCGCTCAGGACCCCGATGTCCCGGCCGGCATCAAGGGTCGCCGTCAGGTGGCGCCCCGCCCGAGCAGTGCCAAGGTCCCGCCCCGCCGTGACCGATCCGCCCAGGTTGCCTCCGGCCCCCACCGCGGTGATGTCACCACCGGCCTGGATGACGGCCGTGATCTCGGCACCGCCCCATACCCCGCCGCCCCGGTAGCGGTCCTCGTCGTCGTTCCCCTCGTCCGGGACCAAGTCGCCGAGGTAGCCGATGCTGTCCCCGGCAGTCAGCGGGCCCGTCACCGCACCCTGCGCGGAAACGTCGGCAATGCCGCCGCCGGCCGTCACCGCGCCAGAGACATCACCGGTGGCAAACACCCCGTAGATGTCCCCCGCTGCGTTGACCGACCCGGAGAAGGAGGCTGGAGGGATGTCCGGCAGCGCGTTGCCGGGGAAGTAGAAGTCGTAGCCGCCGGCGTACACCCGGCCAACGTCCCGGCCAGCGGTGATCGTCGCCGCCACCCCGCCGGTCCCGTGGACCCAGCCGACATCGCGCCCGGCCGCGATCGGCCCGGCCACGACGCCGCCGGCTTTGACCAGCGACACGTCGGTTCCGGCGGTCACCGACCCGAGGAAGCTGCCCCCGGCCCAGACCCCGTATCCCCAATACTGCTGGGATTGGGCGAAGTGGTGATCGGCGTCGTCCAGTTGTCCGACGGCAGCCCCGGCTCGGATCGGACCGGTGATGTTCCCGTCGGCCGTCACCCCGCTGATGCCGTGGCCGGCGTCGATCGCCCCGGTCACGTCCCCAGTCGCCGACACCAAGCCGATATCCCGCCCGGCGGTCAGCGACCCATTGACGGAGGCCGGGGTTCCCGCCCCTTCCGGGTCCATCAGGTAGCTGCCGGCCCAGACCGAGCCGATGTCCCGGCCGGCAGTCACGGCCCCGGACACCCCGGCCCCGGCGGAAACTGTCCCGACATCAACCGCAGCCCACACGGCCCCGCTGACAGCCCCATTTTCAGCCCAGACAGTGGTCACGCTTCCGGTAGTCGCGGTCACATCTCCGGAAACCGTACCGCCGGCATAGACCCCGGCCCCCCGCGGCAAGTAGACGCCGAGCCCGTACCAGTAGGGATACCAGGAATACCCCCACGACCAATATCCCCACGGCCGCCAGTCAGGGTCCGGGTCGCGGGGCGTCCCCTGCCCGACATTCGTTTGGGCGGTTACGTCGCCGGCGACGTTGCCATCCGCGTTCACCCCGCCGACGAAGCCGCCTTGGGCCATGATTGCCCCGACCACGTCGCCGGTGGCATACACTCCATGGATGTCACGAGCGGCTGTGACCGACCCAAGGACCCGGCCTGGCGCGTACGGGACCCAACTCCCTTCGCCGGGATCCTCGGGGTCGTCCGTTGGCACGTACACCCCACCTCCGCCGGCCTGGACCGTCCACACGTCGCCGTTGTGGGCCTGCACCGTCCCAAGGACATCCCGCCCGGCTGACACCCGGGCAATGCTTTGACCGGCGGTCACCGGACCGACCACGTCCCGGCCGGCCCATATCCCACCGTAATAGACGGCGTAGTACCACGCCTCGGGGTTATCGCCCGCCTCGGGGATGTAGGCCCCGCCGATGTATGTGCCGGCCGAGACCGCCCCGCTCACGTCCAGCCCGGCGTACACCATCCCGATCCAACCCCCGGCGGACACCACGGACGTGTTCCCCCCTGCCGATACTACGGTAATATCCCCGCCCGCGGATACGGTCCCGACCGTCGTTCCGGCGAAGATCGTCCCGATGTCGGCCGAGGCGGACACATTGCCGATCGACTTCCCAGCCCAGGCCGAGACGTTGCGGCCGGAGAGGTGGCCGATGGTCCAGCCAGCATGGACGTAGAGGTCCCCCTCGATACTGATGGAATTGACGTCTCCGCTAGCCCTGATGGACAGGCTGCTGGCGCTGCCCGACCAGGTGACATCACCGCTGCCGTCGCCGAGGGCGCCGTACACCTCGAAGGCGTAGGAGCCAGCGTGGGGCTCGGGACCGCTGTACCAATTGCCGTCCTCGTCCTGCCAGGGCAATGGGGCTCCGGGGGATACGGCTACGCTCCCCCCGCCGCCCGAGACCTCCAGCCACCCGGGCCCGTTGTTGTACAAGTTGACCGTCCCAGCGACCCATTGGCCTTGGCTATTGTAGTAGCCGTCGTTCCACCATTGATCTGGGCCGACGGCCGTGGGCACGACCCGTTCTTCGAGGGGGACCACCTCCAGGCGGGCGCGCCTTCGGACTGTCCGCGGCCGGCGCGGGCGGAAGTCGAGGAATTTACGGGAAAGAGAGGCGAAGATGGTACGGATCGAGCGGCGATTCATGGGTAGTCACCAGCGGTCTAAAGAGTGGACATCAAGCTCCAACCAGGAACAGTGATCGGTTGGAACAGAATCAACCGGGATCAGAGGGCATTAA
Organism: Gemmataceae bacterium; assembly: GCA_035575035.1. Taxonomy (GTDB): domain Bacteria; phylum Planctomycetota; class Planctomycetia; order Gemmatales; family Gemmataceae; genus DATLYH01. The sequence goes on along the minus strand of DATLYH010000211.1, from coordinate 14,119 downwards.
AATTGGAGGGAGTGTAAAAGACAGAAAGGCCGTTGTCAACCGAAGCTCCGCAGTTTTGCTCTTTTCCAGACCCAGCGGCAGCGCGCCGATGTCCGGTTCCCCCCTTGCCGTACAGCCGGGCCGCCAGCCCGCCTTGGCCGTCCCGCCCGCAGAGGGCATAATAGGCTAGAGAGTCCAGCAGTCGGCGGGCGCCATTCTGCGGGTTGGTCGCGTTCTCACAGGGGATAGCGGTTGATGGCCAAGCACATCTTCGTCACCGGTGGCGTAGTCAGTTCGCTCGGTAAGGGGCTTACCAGCGCCTCGATCGGCATGCTCCTGGAACGGCGTGGGCTGCGAGTCCGCCTGCAAAAGTTCGACCCTTACATCAACGTCGATCCGGGGACGATGAGCCCCTACCAGCACGGCGAGGTCTACGTCCTCGACGACGGCGCCGAGACCGACCTCGACCTGGGCCACTACGAGCGTTTCACCAATGCCCCGCTGAGCCGCGACTGCAACTACACCACCGGCAAGATCTATCAGGCGGTTATCGAGAAGGAGCGGCGTGGCGAGTACCTGGGCAAAACGGTCCAGGTCATCCCACACATCACCGACGAGATCAAGGCCGCCATCCGCAAACTGGCCGCCCCCTCACCCCCGACCCCTCTCCCCCCGCGGGGAGAGAGGGGAGGATCTTTTCCCCTCTCCCCCTCGGAGGGGGAGAGGGGTGGGGGTGAGGGGGTGGACGTGGTCATCACCGAGATCGGCGGCACGGTCGGTGACATCGAAGGGTTGCCGTTCCTGGAGGCCATCCGCCAGTTCGCCCTCGATGTCGGCAAGCACAACTGCCTGTACATTCACCTAACCCTGGTCCCGTACCTGAAGGCGGCCGGCGAGGCCAAGACCAAGCCGACGCAGCACTCGGTCGGCCAGCTCCGTCAGATCGGTATTCAGCCCGATATCCTCATCTGCCGCACCGAGCGCGAGCTGACCGCCGACATGCGTGAGAAGATTGCCCTGTTCTGCAACGTCGAGCCGCGGGCCGTCATCGAGGAGCGGGACAAGGAGTTCTCGATCTACGAAGTGCCGCTCAGCCTGGTGGACAACAAGTTGGATGAACTGATTGTCGAGAAGCTGGGCCTGCGGGCCCGGCCGCTGGAGATCGCCGACTGGCGAGCAATGCTGCAACGGATCCGCAATCCCAGCCATGAGGTGACGATCGCGGTGGTCGGCAAGTACATCAAGCACCACGACGCCTACAAGTCGGTCTACGAAGCGCTGGCCCATGCCGGTATCGCTCTCGACTGCCGGGTGGCGGTACGCAAGGTCGAGGGGGAAGAGATTGAGCGCGAGGGGGCGGAGCGGGCCCTAAGCGGAGTGGATGGGGTGCTGGTGCCGGGCGGTTTCGGCTACCGGGGCATCCCCGGCAAGATCGAGGCCATCCGCTTCGCGCGCGAGCGGCAGGTGCCGTTCTTCGGCATCTGCCTGGGGCTGCAATGCGCCGTCATCGAGTTCGCCCGCAATGTGGTCGGGCTGGAAGACGCCAACACCACCGAGATCGACAGCAACTGCCGCCATCCGGTGGTTTGCTTGCTGGATGACCAGTATGACATCACTCACCTGGGCGGCACAATGCGGCTGGGAGCGTACCCGTGCGTGCTGGAAGCCGGAAGCCGGGCCCACGAGGCTTACGGCCGGCTGGAGGTCTGGGAGCGGCACCGGCACCGCTACGAGTTCAACAACCAGTATCGCCAGCAGTTCGCGGCCCACGGTCTGCGCTTCAGCGGCACCAGCCCGGACGGCCAATTGGTGGAGGTGATCGAGCTGCCGGACCACCCCTGGTTCGTGGCGGTGCAATGCCACCCGGAGTTCAAGTCGAAGCCGACCGCCGCCCATCCGCTGTTCCGCAGTTTCGTGAAGGCGAGCCTGGCCCGCCGCGAGCAGAAGAAGGCCGAGGCGGCCCGCGCCCGCGGCACCGCCGTGACGACGGTGCCCTGACAATCAGGCGGAAGAGACGAGAACGGCCCGCACCGGACTGGCGTCAAAGCCGACCAGCTTCAGCGGCAGGGCGATCAACTCATACATCCCCTCCGGCACATCGCGCAGTACCAGGCCCTCCAGGATGGCCATGTCGCATTCCAGAAAAGCACGGTGGGCCGGCAGGTCCTTCGAGTCAAACAGGTCCACACTGGGCGTGTCGATGCCGATCAGCTTCACCCCCTGCCGGTGCAGCGCCCGGACCAACTCGGGGCTGAGGGCAGCGAAGTCCTCGTTGAACCGTTCGGGGTCGGGGTAGGTGCCGGTGGCCAGCAGCAGCCGTGGAGCGGTGACGGCTCCCCGGAGCGCCCCGGGGCCGATCCGTGTACGCGGTGCCGCCGGGATATGCATCACCTGGCAGGGGCCCAGGTAGTAGTCCAGGCTGCGGGTGTCGATGGCGGGCGCGTCAGCGCCGTAGTGGCTGGGGGCGTCGGCGTGGGCGCCGAGGTGGACCGTGGCACGCAGGGCCGAGAGCGTGAGGTTGTCGCCGCGCTTCAGGTCAAGAAGGACCTCGCGGACCGGCGGGACATCCCCCGGCCAGACTTGCAAACGCTCCGAGATAGGTGGGGTGATGTCGTAGAGCATGAGCAGTCCCTCGGGGATGAACGGCAGAGCCGGCTTGCACGACTTGGAAAGCCGGAGTACGATATATTCAGGAACAAGATTAGGGGACTCAGGGAAGGTCTGACGCCGTGGTCAGTCCGATGGTTGGTCTGAGGGTACTGACCCATGGAGAAGTCAAGCGTTTATGTCGAAGGTGAGCAAGAAGCTCTTCGCTACAAATGGATCGAAAGCGAGAAGGCCGGCCGCGATCTAGGCGAGAGCGCCATCCGCCGCTGGGTGCAGCAGCACTGGTGGGGTTACCTCAGGGCTCGCTGGCTGGAGCACCTGCAAGGCAAGCGGTTCTGGGTCGAGCTTGACCGCGGTGACTTCGGCCTGTTGCAGGCCCGCTTCAACGACAACTCCCTCCTACTCGACCGCATCCTTGACCGTATCAAGGCCGGTCAAGAAAACCTCGACATCATCTGCTGGGCCCACGACTGGAACATCCCCATCGAGCCTGTCTTGCAAATCCTTGAAGCCCTCGACATCAATAGCCGCCGACTCGCCCACCGCTTTGACGACCCTCCGAATTCCAATCACTCCTGAAAAACCCTGGCCGACCTCCTTGACCGTCCGCGCTGCGCGTCGGCCGGGCTGATCAGCGCACCGCTCCGCCGTTGACGCGCACGATCTGCCCGGTGATGAAGGCGGCGGCCGGCGACACCAGCCAACGCGCCGCGGCGGCGACGTCCTCGGGCGTCCCCCAGCGGCCCAGCAGGGCTTCGCGCCGAGCCCGCTCCTGCCAGCGCGCCGAGGCGCCGGCGCCCCAGGCGGTCCGAATCCAGCCCGGTGCCAGGCAGTTAACCCGGACCTGTGGCGCCAGGCTGACCGCCAGGCTCTTGGTGAAGGCCATGACGGCCCCCTTGGCCGCCGCGAACAGCTGGCCGCTCTCCCCCTCCATGCCGGTCTCGGCCTGGTCCCAGCCCATGTTGAGGATGACGCCGCCCCAGTTCGCCTTCATCCGCTGGCCGATTGCCCGGCCCAGTAGCATGGTCGCCGTCACGTCCACCGCCAGCAGTTCGGCCAACTTGCGCTCGAAAGGCCAGTCGGCCGCCTCGCCGGTGAGCGTGTCAGCGCCGGCATTGTTGATCCAGATGTCGAGCCCCCCCCACTCCTCCCAGGCGGCCTGCACCAGGTGCTGGCATGCGTCGGGATCGCGGAGGTCGGCCATCATCACGGTGCTGCGGACCTTCTGGCTGCGGATCTGTTCGGCGACTGCCTCGGCCGCCTCCCGCGAGCGCCGGCCGTGGACGATGACATCGGCCCCGGCGGCGGCTAGTTCCAGGGCGATGGCCCGGCCGATGCCGCTGGTCGAACCGGTGACCAGGGCGCTGAGGCCGGCCAATTCCCGCCGGGTCGGGGCCGCTTCCGCCTCTTCCGTCTCCGGCACCAGCGGAGGGGAAGCCGCTTCCTGGAGCAGGCGGTTGAGCAGCTCGCGGGCCGTCCGCTTGAGGATGGGGTGGACGGCATCAGGGGCGATCTCAGCTAGGGGCTGGAGGACAAAGAGCCGCTCGTGCCAATGGGGGTGGGGCACGGTCAGGTCGGCCGTATGCTCGACGAGGTCGCCGTACAACAGCAGGTCGAGGTCGATGGTGCGCGGGCCGTGCTTCTCACGGCGGACCCGGCCTAGGCTGCGCTCGATCTCGAGCAGTGCTTGCAGCAGCTCGCGCGGCTCCAGCTCGGTCTGCAATTCGGCGGCGGCGTTGAGATAATCCTTCTGGCCCGGAGGGCCGCCGACGGGCGCGGTCCGGTAGTAGGACGAAACCCGGGTGACGACGATACCGTCGCGCTCCTGGAGTGCCTGCAATGCCCGGTCAAGATAGTTGCGCCGGTAGCCGAGGTTGCTGCCCAGGGCGATGTATGCGGTGACGGTCACGGTTAAGGATTCCCTCGGATCTAGGGACCCCTGTCAGCGCGTGCACTATCAGCCCCCGGAGCGCCCGTGACGGGTGGCGCTCCCTTGACTCCGCACCGCGAGGCCCCCTGATTCAGTATACCCAACGCCCTCCTGCCGCTACTTTCCCCGTTGTTCCACTCCTTCGTTCGGATGAGAAAGGGTCTACCGACCGCTCCTTGGTCCGGTCAATTGGCACGCAACAACCCCCTGGCCACGGCCGGCCGGGGGACGTATGCTTGAGGCGTCTTGTTCTCCTGCTTCACCGTCACTGTGACGTTCATGAATTACGAAATCATCGAGCACCCCCCCGATGGCTCGCCCATGGTCCTGGTGCCGGCCGGCCCGTTCATCATGGGCTTGCCTGCCAACGACTTCCTGGCCGAGGACCACGAGAAGCCGCAGCGCCAGGTCTACCTGTCGGCGTTCTGGATCGACATTTATCCGGTGACCAATGCCCGGTTCGCCCGCTTCCTGGAGGCGGGCGGCTACGAGAACCCTGCCTGGTGGAGCCCGGAGGGATGGGCCTGGAAGACGCGGCAGCGCATCCGCCAGCCGTTGACCTGGGGCCAGGCGGGCTGGGACGGGCCGGAGCAGCCGGTGGCCGGCGTCAGCTGGTACGAGGCCGACGCCTACGCCCGCTGGGCGGGCCGGCGGCTGCCGACCGACGCCGAGTGGGAGAAGGCCGCCCGCGGCACCGACGGCCGGCGCTACCCTTGGGGCGACGAATGGCCGACCCCCACACGGTGCAATTTCAACCTGGCTGTCGGCCGCACCACGCCGGTCGGCCTTTACCCCGAGGGAGTCAGCCCGTATGGCTGCCACGACATGGCCGGCAATGTCAACAACTGGGTAGCCGACTGGTACTGGCCGGAGTTCGGCCGCTTCTGCGTCGAGCAGGGAATGCTGCGTAACCCGCAATTGCACGATACCCTTCGGGCCCACCTCGGCCTCCGGAAAATCACCGAGAAGGTGGACCGGGGAGGCGGCTTCGCCACGCCACGCGAGTACCACGAGGTGCTCAGCTGCACCCGCAAGGTCCACTGGCCCCCCGAAACACGCGAGCCGTGGAACGGCTTCCGCACCGCCAAGGACGGCCCCCTGGAGTGAGAGCCGCTACCTTCCTCGCCCGTCGGAGGATTGCCATGCCCACCCTGAGTCAAACCGTTAAGGACGAGTTAGTCCGTTATTACCGCCACCTGGCCGGCCGTGTGGAGCGGGCGGTGCGGGCGCTGCCGGCGGAGAAGCTCTGGGTCAAGCCGTTCGCCTTCGGCAACAGTGTCGGCCACCTGGTCCTGCACCTGATCGGCAACCTGAACCACTATATCGGCGCCGGCATGGCAGGAACCGGCTACGTCCGCAACCGGCCGCTGGAGTTCACCGACCCCAGCCATCCGCCCGGCCCCGAGCTGCTGCGCCGCTTCCATGAGGCGGTGGACCTGGTGGTGCGGACCATCGAGACGATGAGCGAGGAGGACCTGATGCGGCCAGCCGCCGACGCCGACCGCCACCCGATCGAGACGCGCTTCGGCATGCTCCTAGTCTGCGCCGCGCACTTGAATAACCATATCGGCCAGATGGCCTACCTGGTCCAGGCCCACGGCCACAGCACCCAGGAGCCGCCGGTGTGGTGATGCAAGAACGCCAAGAGGCGCCAACTCTTAGGCGAGCGGCCGCTCGCGGGTGCTAACCGGCCGGCTCACACCGGCCGCTCGTGGGTGCTAACCGGCCGGCTCACACCGGCCGCTCGCTAAGCGGCTTGCGGCTTTCCCAGGATTCAACTACCCATGAAACTGGTCATTCATCCCCCCGTCGAACCGACCCGGCTTGAGCGCATCCGTGAAGCGGCCGGTCACATGGAAGTGGTCAACACGGCGACCGAGGCCGAGGCGGTGCAGGCGATCGCCGACGCCGATGCCTTCTTCGGCAAGTTGACGCCAGCGATGCTGGCAGCGGCCCGACGGCTGCGCTGGGTGCAGTGTCCTACCGCCAGCCTGGAGCACTACCTTTTCCCCGAGTTGGTCGCCCACCCGTGCGTATTGACCAACATGCGCGGCCTGTTCTCCGACGTGATCGCTGACCAAGTGATGGGCTACATCCTCTGCTTCGCCCGCAACCTGCACCGCTACATCCGCAACCAGCTGGCAGCCCGCTGGGAGCCGGTTGGCGGCGAGGCGGAGCGCGTCCCCTTTGCGACCGGTCCCGGCCGCGTCACCGCCATCGACCGGGCCCACCTCCACCTGGCCGACGCGACGCTCGGCATTGTCGGTCTGGGTGGTATCGGTTCGGAAGTGGCCCGCCGCGGCTTGGCCTTCGGCATGCGGGTGCTGGCGGTCGATCCGGTGCAGACAGAGGCGCCGCCGGGTGTGACCTTGTGGAAGCCGGAGCGGCTGCCGGACCTGCTGGCCCAGGGCGATTTCGTGGTCATCGCCGCCCCCCACACGCCGCAGACCGAGAAGCTGTTCCGCCGGCCGCAATTCCGGCAGATGAAGCGCAGCGCCTATCTGATCAACGTCGGCCGGGGCGCCATCGTGGACCTGGCCGACCTGACCGCGGCCTTGCAGGCCGGCGAGATCGCCGGCGCGGGGCTCGACGTTTTCGAGATCGAGCCGCTGCCGTCGGATCACCCGCTTTGGAAAATGGAAAACGTGATCATCACGCCGCACGTCGCGGGCTATTCGCCGCGCATCGCCGAGCGGCACCTGGCCGTACTGCTAGACAACGTCCGCCGCTTCGTCAACGGCCAGCCGCTGCGGAACGTGACCGACAAGACGAGATGGTTTTAGGTACCGATTGGCCGCGACACGCAGCGGAGCGCATCCGCTGGCTCACGGCGCCCATTTTACCTGGACGCGCGCCTCAGCGCCGGGCCGGTCCCACTTGTTCACGCTGCGCACCCGGAGCACGTTCTCACCCGGCTTCAACTTCCAGGTGAAGGACGCCGGCGTCGGTTTCCAGGAATCGCCCTCCGACCGCTCCAGCCGCGCCAGGTTCGGCGTGTGCGTCTCCAGATCAACCTGTACCTCGCCAGGCTGGGCGGTGCGGCTGAGGTGAATGCGGGTCCAGTTCAGGCTCCAGTCAATGTCCTGCGGACGGTCGGGCGACAGGTGGAGTGAGTACTCGGGCGAGATCTGCGGGGCATCGGGCGAGTCGCCGACCCACCAGTAACCGTCGTAAAAGTATGGCGACCAGCCCTGGTATAGCTCGCCGGGTAGAAGGGAACTCAGGTAGTTGTTCCGGGCGGGGAAGGCGTAGCGGCGGTAGTTCTGCAACTGGCAGACCGGGTAGTTGGGCAACTCGGCCAGCGGAATCGAGTCCGGCCGGGTCTCCCTCGCCTTGCCTTCTCCTCCCGCGGGGGGAGAGGGTTGGGGTGAGGGGGGCGCCGGCCGGCACAGCGGCGCGATCTTCTCTGCCAGAGCAGCGGGGGTGAAGCAGACCCGGATGGCGTCCGTTTGGCCGGTCCGGTAAGCCCGGTGCAGCTCCAGGGCGCTGAGCGGCACGCCGTCGCGTTCGAAATGGAGACCGAGGTCAGCCCGCTTCTGCGAATTGCCCGGGTCCAGCATCACCCACTTCTGATATTGGTTGACATAGACCTCGGAGACGCAATGGTGGTCAAGGATGCAGTGCCGGGCGTTCCAGCCCAGCGCCAGGCAGCACTGGGTGAACACGGCGGCGTAGTGGGTACACATCGTCAGACAGTCGGGCTGGTCCTTCGACTCCAGGATAATGAGGGCGTCCCACGGCGGCATCCACGCCGCCGGTCCGCCGCGCCAGCCGGTGTGCCACTGGTGGCGGACCCAGTGACGCAGAAGCATCAGCTGCTCCATCTCCGTTCGGCCCGGAGCGATCACCTCGTCGAGTTGGTAGCGCTCACGGAGCAGCTTCAGACGTGGCGACGGCTCCTGGTAGACGAAGGGAATCGGGCTGACCGCGATCGGCCGTTCCGCCGCCGGCACAGCGATTTCCAGCTGACCGCTGTTCGTGGACACCTCGGGCTGGAACTCAAAGGTGAGATCGAAGCGGCGGGGCAGACGCGGCGTGGCCTGGGGCTTGTTGGTGAGGAATTCGATCTGGAGCTGCGCCCAGCGGTGCCGCGCGGCCTTGCCCTCGGGCCGGTAATCCCCGCCATCCTTGAGGAGCGTCACCCACGGCGTCCAGTGGTCTGCGTCGGGAGTAGGCGTGCTCCCCGTGCGAATACGGGGGATGATTGAGGTCCCTTCCGGCAGGCCCTGGCGCAGTCGGTCCAGCGGGTGGAAGCAGAGGCAGGCGCCCGGCGTCGCGATGCCGCTAGCCGGATCGGCCCAAAGGTCGAACACTTCCGAGAGGGCCGAGCCGGTCGGAGCATACCGGGCCAGGCGGAGGCGGACCAGATACTCGCCGGGCACCTGGTTCTTCCCTAGTGCGGGCACAAAGTTCAGGCCGCGGTCGGTGCTCCGCAGGCTTCGCGTCCCGTCACGCCGGTTGTTGGCTGCCGGCTCGATAAGGAGTTGGCCACCGCCTTTCATCACGACGCGGTTCAGGCCGTCGCGGAAGAACTCCTCCGGGACGCGGGCCCGGGTCCAACCGGTCGAGGCGAGCCGCTCGCTCCGTGGCACCGGCCGGTCATTGACCTCGATCTGCTGGGCGGAACCGAAGATGAACAGCTCCGGTTCCCGGACCTCCTCTTTTTGGAGGGGAAAGATCTTCATTGCCCATACCCGGTCGGACAGGGTCTCCGTCTGGTGGAAGTCGGTTGCCCCCATCTCATCGGCGACGAGGACGGAGTGGGCCAGCCGGAGGCAGCCGTCTTTTGGATCGATAACGACCTTGTGGTCGAGCAGGAAGCGGTGCGCGTCGAACGTCTGGGTGCGCTTCTCGGCGGCTGACGAAGGGCTGACGGCGAGCAGCAGCACAGCCACGGTCATGAGAGAATGTCGGCTCATGGTCCCTCCGGTTCGGCTTACTTTGGGGCGGTCAGTTGGGGGAAGCAGGCTACGTTCAGTTGCGGGTAGATGTCGAGCAGATAGAGCGAGCCGTCCGGTCCGACCGCAGCCCCTTGCATGTGGTCCAATTCGTACTTTGTGCCGCGGCTGTAGGTGTGTCGCACCTTCTCCTCGTCCAGGCCAACCACCTGCGGCACGCCGACCGTTTCGGTCCGCTGGCTCGCCGGGTCGAAGCGCATGATCCGCAGGTGGGGCCGCGGCCGGCCCGCCTTGCCGTCCGGGGCATGGGTGTTGAGCGGATAGTAGAACTTGCCGTCCTTGCCGAAGACGCCGGCGTGAATATCGTCCACCACCATTCCCGGTGGCGCCGCAGCGGCAACGTTGCGCATCACCACCTCGGGGAATGCCCCCGGCCGGAGTTGATCGATGTCGAATTCCATGATCCAGGGGTGCCCAGCGGCCACACCATAGAGCTTGCCGTTGGGTCCCAGCGCGATCACATAAGGGGCCGTGTAGTGGCCCGGCCCCTCCACCTTGACCGCCAGGTCCTCCACGTAACCGGTCGCCGGGTCATAGCGGCAGAGGGTCTGGCCCCGGCCGATGAGGTAAACGGCCCCCTTGCCATCGAGAGCCATGTAGCGCCCTGCCGCGCCGACGTGGCCGCGATCCTCGACCTCGCCGGTCTTGATGTCGTAGACCAGGAAGTGGTCCTTCGGCTCGCTGCGGTAATAGAGCTTGCCGCGGCGGTCGTCGATGGCGCCGGCCATCAGCCCTTCCTGCCGCTTGAGGATGCCGACACTGCGGCTGAAGCCGGTCTTCGGATCGAAGTAGCAGAGGTGGCCGCCGGGGTAGCCTTCCGGATCGCCGTATTCCGGCCGGCTGTCGAAGACCTCGTGCGCCTGCTTGCTGGCGAACCAAACCCGGCCATCGGCGCCGACGAGGATCTTGGCATGAATCTTCCCCTGAGTGTTGATCCCCTTCAGCCGCTCGCCGGTGAGCTGCTGCATGCTGACTACTTTCTCCATGAAGAGGGGCTTCCCCCTCACCTCTACCCCTCTCCCCCCGCGGGGGGAGAGGGGAGTATCTTTGCCCCCCTCTCTCCCCGGGGGGGGAGAGGGTAGGGTGAGGGGGGCGGGGTCGAAGCGGAGCAGCCAGCCGTAATCGCCGTAGCGGGTCGAGCCGACGTAGACCAGGCCATCCTTGCCCACCTCGATGGCGGTGTAGCCCGAGCCGTCGGTTGTGGTCCCCTCCGGGGCGAAGACGATGTAGCAGGGCAGCTTCGCCGGCACCTCCGCCGAGGGCGGCTCAGGGTTGGCCAGGCGTGCTGGGCGGGTCGGCGGCTTCGGCTTCGCTTTTTCCTCCGGTTGCGTCCGGTAGCGCACCAGGCGGGCGATGCGGTCGCGCTCGCCGGCATAGACATTGCCCCGGCCGTCGGCGACGAGAGCGCCGAAGCCGACCATACTGAGCTGGCCGTCAACGCGCGGGATGATACCGGGCACCACCGCCGACGTGCCGCCGCCGTGACTGAACCGGAACGAGCGCGGCATCCCTTCGGCATGGCCGCCGACACCCCAGACGGTGTGCGCCCCTTCCGGGTCCGCTTCGCCGGTCGGGGGGGCGATCAGGCCCTGGATGCCTCCCTCGGTCAGCGGTTTGCCGCGCGGCCGGAGTTGATACTTCCCCTGGGCAAAGATGCGCAGCTCGAACAGGTGGCCGTCCGAGGTGCCACCCACCACGACGGAATAGTTACCCGAGTCCTCGCTGCGGCGCGGGTAGACCACGGCCGCATCGAGGCTGGTCCACGGCTCTCGGCCGGCCGCCGCGGGCAGCTGCAAACCGAGCTTCGCCAGCCGCCGCGACTCGGGATCGTAACGGTAAAGTTGACCGCCGGCCCCCGCCGTGTAGGCCCCGCTGGCCGGATCAACGGCGATGGCCCGCGACACCTGCCGCGGGTAGCTCACCTTCTGACCCGTGCCGCGGTTGACATCCTCGGCGTGGCGCGGCGTCTCGAAGGTGCGATGGCCGGCGATGGCCCCGTGGTCCTTGAACGTCCGCGTTTTCAGATCGTAGGTGAAGAAATGGCCGTCCGGCCAGGTGTTGCCCACCACCTCGCCTGACTTCTCCAGGTAGGCCAGAGTGTAGATCCCCTGTCCGGCCACCGCCACGCCTAGATCTTCCACCTTGGCCGGGCCGTCTGCTGTGGGAACAAACCGATACAGATGGCCGACGGCCTGCGGATCGGTGCGGCGGGCGATGCCGGTCGGGTCGGCCTGGGTGCCGCCGATCAGTGAGCCGTCGGGCAGCAGGACCAGGCCGTATGCCAGGCCGATGCCCCCTTCCAGCCGGGCCAGGCTGCGGACGATTGATTGATCCGGGTCGAAGACGAAGAGATGTGCCGCCCGGCCGGTGGTGCCGCCGTAGACGCGCCCCCGGCCATCGACCACCAGGCAGGTGATGCCGCGTTCGTTGGCGGGGATCGCACTGCCTAGGTCAATCGCGTTGCCCCGGCTGAACAGGTCGGCGGCGAAACCTGTGGAAGCAACCAGGAGAAAACCGAGCGAGAAGAGCAATCGCATGGGGAGACACCGAGAGTCAGGGGAGGGTCATAGGCGGCTTCACAGAGGCAAAGGCCGGACCGACGGCGACATCCAGCCCAGGGACTATGGTAAGGGATCGAAGCGGCATTGCCTAGCAGGGCCGTTCGATTATTCAACCGGGGTAGTTCGAGAAGTTTGAGTGCCTTGGGGAGGCAGTTGCTCAGGTTACGCCGAGTGGCTGCCAGGCGGTGGGGCCACCGGCCCGGCGGCCGGCGCCACCGCCGCCGGCCGCTTGCGGCCGGGCATCAAGCCGCAAGCGGCAAACCTGAGGCATCAGGCCGGCCGGCGCGTCGGCAGCGGGTACTCCATGATCTCCATGAGCAGCTCCAGCTTCGACGGCCGCGCCAGCAGCGGCACCAGGTTCGGCAGAGCGTAGTAGTCGCCGGTGAACTGGAACGCATCGGCCAGGATGCCCGCCTGGCGGCAGGGCGCGCGGCAGGTTGCGGAACAGGCCGAACTCCTCGACCACCGTCGGCGCCGGCTCGGCGGCACGGCCCCTGGCGCCGGCCGGACGCACCTTGCGGGTGCGCTTGCGGCCGCTGATGAAGTCCACGACGCGCGCCACCTCGTAGGGGGGCAGGCCGCGCAGCAGTGCCAGGCCGACGTCACGGTGGCCCGCGAAGTCGCTGAGCACCAAGGCGATGATGAACATCTCCTTGTGGTCGCGGACATCGCCGTGGTCGTTGTACCAGGCCGCTAGCCGCACGTAGAAACGCGGGTCCTGCTGGACCATCTCGCGATGCACCGGCCAGACCTGATCGAGCTGGCGGTGCGGCGTGGTCAGCAGCGTGTTCAGAATGGCCAGTCGCCGGTCCTGCTCATTGACGGGCATGGCGACCTCCTTCATCGCCGGCGGCCGAATTCGCCCCAATCCAGGGAGACAGCCCCCCGCATTCTGGTGGAAGCGGCTGCCAACGTTGCCGTTTGTTAACCGGGGACCGGCTCCCCTGTAAACAATGCTTAACACCGGACCCCGAGGATGGACGGGCGAAGGACCGCCTTCCGCCGGTTGGAACGATCTCCTGATCTTGGTCCGAGACCGCCGCGCCTGGTCCTTCCCTCGCGGGGCGTATCGGGCAGTCTTCCAGTGGACAATGATTAAACCATTCTGGTTCAGGTGTTTATTGCATTTTTTCCGGCCCTCTGTCGGCGGCCATGCACAAGGAGCAATCCGGGCCCTCGCGCAGCCGGCGCCGGGCGAGGCTGGCGTCGGCTCCCGACCGAATACTTTGGCCCGGCATTTGCGAATAGAAGGGGCATCACAACCGGCAGAACGTGTTGCATTCGTCGGACAGGGGACCATTCATGTTGAGCGGGATCGATGCCTACCCCAACGAACGCTCCCCTCGCCAACTCCCCGAGCAGCCGGCCGTCCGGGCCCTGGCGCTGCCGGCTCCCAGTTGGTATGAACCGTGCAAGCGGTTCGTCGATTGTGTCGCCGCCCTCGTGCTCTTGGTGCTGACGGCTCCGGTGATCCTGCTGTGCGCGCTGGCGATCAAGCTGACCTCGCGCGGCCCGGCCTTCTATTCTCAGACGCGCGTCGGCCGCTTCGGCCAGTTATACACGATCTACAAGCTCCGGACGATGGTCCACAACTGCGAGAAGGTGTCTGGCCCGCGCTGGGCGACGCGGAACGACCCGCGGGTGACACCGGTCGGCCGCTTTCTGCGCCGCACCCATCTCGACGAGCTGCCCCAACTTTGGAATGTTCTCAAGGGGGACATGAGTCTGGTCGGCCCCCGCCCCGAGCGGCCCGAGTTCACCGCCCACCTGGAGAAAGCCATCCCCCATTACGCCGAGCGCCTGCTGGTGCGGCCAGGGATGACCGGGCTGGCGCAGCTTCATCTCCCGCCCGACACCGACCTCAATAGCGTGCGGCAAAAGCTGGTCTACGATCTCTACTACATCCGCCGCGCCGGTCCGCTGCTTGACTTGCAGATCTTGTTCGGCACCCTTTGTTACCTGCTGGGCATCCCGGTCGTCGTGCCGTCGGAGCTTTCCTGAGCCTGATCTCTCTTTCTCCCCCTGCCCTGTCCTGCCGGGTCGGCTAACCGGCCGGCTGACACCGGCCGCTCGCCGGGCCGGCT
>DATLYH010000210.1:0-4907 GCA_035575035.1 Gemmataceae bacterium | reverse complement strand
AGGGAATGGGAACATCTCGGGGAAAGGGGGCGCAGAAAAAAACCTCCGCCTGTGCCGTGTCGGCGCTTTTGAGAACCCGCAATGTAAAGGGGAGCCTCATGCCCGGGTTTTGGATCCCACTACGCCGGTGGGCTTGCAAGCGCCGAGCTTACTGTTGGCTCCCAGCGGGTACTCCATCGGTTCTTCAAAAGTGTCGCCAGGATCACGAACACCGCAGAGGTTTGTGAAGCCGCTACCGGCTTCCTGCCTAATGTTACCATGCTCGAGTCCGCCAAGCAAGTGCGCATCCTGAGCGCGCTCGTAGTACCCGTCGCTGACGCTCCGGGCTCAGACAATACCTGAGCGCGCTCGTAGTACCCTGAGCGCGCTCGTAGTACCCGTCGCGGATGCTTCGGGCTCGGATGACCCGTCGCTGACGCTTCGGGCTCAGACAATACCCGTCGCTGACGCTCCGGGCTCGGACACTACCTGTCGCGGATGCTCTGGGCGCGGACACTACCTGTCGCGGATGCTTCGGACCAAAGGCGATGGAGGAACGGGCCGGCGGTCAGGAGGAATTGCAAATCGTCGGGCGGCTCTTACAAAATGTTAAGGTGATCGAGGCAGCAAGCGGACCAGGACCCAACGACAGAACAGGCGGCCTCCCATGAAATACGCACTCAAGGAATGGGCGGTGATCTGCAAGGCGCTGGCGGAGGGACGGCAAGCGCTGGTGCTACGCAAGGGCGGCATCGCAGAGGACGGCGGCCAGTTCACCGTGGCCCACACCCGCTTCTGGCTCTTCCCCACCTACGTCCACCAGCAGCGCGGCGGCATCAAGCCCGAGGCCCATCCCCTGCTCGAACAGGCTGAGGCCGAGCGGCCGCCTACCGGGGTCATTCGGCTGTCGCACTTCGCTGAAGTGGAGGGGGTCTACCACGTCCACGATCTGGTCGGCGTGCTGCGGCTGGCCGACTTGCACCTCTGGTCCTCGGAGACGGTGCAGTCGCGCTTCGCCTACCGTTCGCCCGGCCTGTACGTCATGCCGCTGCGCGTCTATCGGGCGGCCCGAGTCTTCGAGTTGCCCGACTCGGCCCGCTACGCCGGCTGCAAGAGCTGGGTCGAGCTGGAGCGGGACCTGCCGACGGAGGGGGCGACGCCGGTGCTAAGCAGCGAGGCCTTCCGGGATCTGCTGCGGACGCTGGAGCGCCTCCTCAACCCGACCGCCCTGGCGTGACCGCCGGGTGGGGAAGGAGATGTTTTGCGACGGCCGGCCCAGCCTTGCCACGCTCCCAAGGAGGCGCCCATCATGATCCATCGCTTGCGCCTGGCCTTTACCGCCGACCTGCACTGGGGCGCGCGGGCCGAGGGGGACGAGGCAACCCGGCTGCTGACCGAGTTCCTGCGGGCCGACTCGCCTGACGTGTTGGTGCTGGCCGGCGACATCGGCACTGGCGGACACTTCGGCGACTGCCTGGCCCTGTTCGACGGCCTGGACTGCCGCAAGGCGCTGGTGCCGGGCAACCATGACATCTGGGTGCAGACCGACGACCCGCGCGGCGACTCCCTGCAAGTCTACCGCGAACATCTCCCCCAACTCTGCCGCGAGCATGGCTTCCACTACCTGGACCAGGGCCCGTTGCTGCTGCCGGAAGCGGACCTGGCCCTGGTGGGATCGATGAACTGGTACGATTACTCCTGGTCGTTGGAGTTGCTCCGCGGCCGGTTCCCCGACTGGGAGGAGCGCCTGCGCGAGAAGCGCTTCACGCGCGGCCGGCACAACGACGCCGTCTTCGTCCGCTGGCCATTCGATGACGTCAGTTTCACCGCCCTGGCGGTTCGTACCTTCGCCGACCACCTGGAGCAGGCACTGGCCTCGGCCGGGCGCGTCGTCGTGGTGACGCACCATCCGCCGTTCTATGGTCTGAGCTTCGACCGCCCCGTGCCGCCGACAACCCTTGACAGCCTGCTGTGGGATGCCCTCGGCGGCAACCGCAGCCTGGAGGAGGTGCTGGCTGAGCACGCCTGCCGCATCGCCTTTGCTTTTTGCGGACACACCCACTGCGCCCGGGAGAACACTTTCCGGGGCATCCGCGGCTACAACATCGGCGGCGACTACCATTTCAAGCGCCTGCTCCGGCTCGACTGGCCCGAGGGAACGGTGCAGGCCCACCAGTTCGGCGACGCCGTCTGCCGCGCTGATTGAGACAGCGCTGACCGGGCCGGCGCCTGTCGTCAAAAGACGAGCTATGCTTACAACGGAACGTACCGCGGCGGCTCCGTCCGCGACCGGTCTGGTATGGCGCACTCCAGAAGTGAGAGGGCTTGGTGTGGCGACGCTGGAACTGTTGCCGGTGGAACCGGGCACCGGCAGTCACGGCGGCGAGGTGTTCTGTTGTGCGTATGCGCCTGATGGCACCGTGGTGCTGTCGGCCGGCTGGGACGGTCATCTCCGCCTCTGGGAAGCTTCTTCCGGCGCCCACCTGAACGGTCTGCGCGTCGGCAGCAAACCCCTGTCCGCCTGCGCCCTGTCGCCGGACGGCAAGCAGTGGCTCTCCGGCTCCCTGGATGGGATGCTAGCGGTCTGGGACCCGGCAACGGGGCAGCAGCTCTCGACCTTCCTGGCCCACACGCGGCCGCTGTCCGCCATCCTCTTCACGCCCGACGGCAACCGGCTGGTGACTGCCTCCTGGGACCGCAACCTGACGGTCTGGGACTCGGAAACCAAGCGCGAGACGCGGACGCTGGCGGGTCACGAAGACATCATCGCCGGCTGCCGGATCATGCCCGACGGCCGGACCCTCCTTTCGTGGTCGCACGACCGGACGCTCCGCTCGTGGGACCTGGAGCACGGCCAGCCGATGCACCTCTTTGCCGGCCACACCGACCGGGTCACCGCCGGGGCCGTCTCGCCCGATGGCTGCTGGGCCGCCTCCGGCTCGCGCGATCGGATGGTCAAACTGTGGGACCTGACAACCGGCCAGGAGGTCAATTCGGTCGCCGTGGGCAGCGAGGTGCGCGGCTGCTTCTTTCTGCTGGACGGTCAATCGCTGGTGATCGTGGACGCCAGCGGCCGGCTGACCTGGCACACCCTGCCCGGCTTGGAGGAACAAGCCGAACTGATCACTCGGCTACCGGTGCAATGTGCCGACCTGTCGCCCTCAGGTGGGCAGATTGTCCTTGGTTGCGATGACGGCCGGCCGCGCTTCGTCGCCGTCGCCGGTTTCGAGCACCATCCCCTGGTAGTGACCCCGATCCAGACCCGGCGGCGGACGCGGACGGTACTGGACCGCCTCCTCGGCCGCAGCCGCATCACGTCCGACTATTCCTGCACCTGCCCGGCGTGCGGCCGGTCATTCCACTTGCAGGGCACTCGCCCGGGCCAGCCGGCCCCCTGCCCCCACTGCCGCCGCAGTCTCCGCCTCAGCACCCTGACGCGGGTGGTGTCGGAAGTCTGAGGCCCAGACCGCGGAGCATCAGGCCGTAGCTGCTCGTTCCTGGAAGCGCCCTTCAGCCCCGATGGGCGGTGCGTCCTGACTCGCTCCTCAGAAAAATATATGGCAGATAGGATGAGGGCCAGGAGGGCATCCCTTGGTGGGACCTGGCGGCCGCGGCGTCTGCCCCGCGTTGAGCCGTCTTCCGCGGTGCCATTGGGGCACTACCGCGCTATAGCCGGACTGTTGGCCGGCGATGGATCCGGCCGGAACCGGAAGGTGCGGAGTTGCCTGAGATTATTGCAGCCGCCATGGCTCAGGTGTATCATGCAGGGAGGTTGAGACTCGCGTCTAACTGTGCGCTGCCGCATTGATCTTGGAAGTTGCCATGTTTCCATCCTCTCCCAGGGCAAGGCCCGTGGTCCGCTGCGCATTCACCTTGATCGAGTTGCTCGTTGTCATTGCCATCATCGGCATCTTGGTCGCCCTCTTGCTGCCGGCCCTCCAGAAGGTGCGCGAGGCCTCCCAGCGCACCCAGTGTACCAACAACATGAAGCAGTATGGCATCGCCTTCCACATGTACCACGACCAGAACGGCACCCTCCCCTACGCCGCCAAGAACAACCCGCGCACCGTCTGGGTCGCCCTGATCTGGCCCTACATCGAACAGGACAACCTCGCCAAGCAGTACGATTACAAGAGGCACTTCTACGAGGCCCCCAACACGATCTCGGGCGCGGCCCTCAACTTCAACAGCCCCTACGGTCAGCGCATTCCGATCTACTACTGTCCCAGCGACCGGGTCAATGCCGTGCTGGCCACGCCCGGCGACCCGTACCCCCGGGCCCGGGGGAGCTACCACCTCAACTGGGGTGACGTGCGGCAGCCGCGCGCCTCCAGCGACCCGGTGCCGACAGCCTGGGCACCGTTCGGTTACCGTAACTTCGCGTCCCGGAACCAGCCGCGCACCACGCGGATCCAGGAGTTCACGGACGGCACCAGCGAGACGATGCTGATGTCCGAACAGCTGATTCCCCTGGACTTCGACGTGGACCACCGCGGCGACATGCTCAACGACGACGAGGCCTGCACCTACTTCATGACGCTGATGACCCCCAACACCACCGCGGCCGACGTGATGGCCCCCGGCTTCTGCACCAGCCGACCCGAACGGCAGATGCCCTGCACGACGGCGGCCAATCGGAACAAGGCGGCCCGCAGCCGGCATCCCAACGGCGTCAACGTGATGTTCGGCGACGGCTCGGTCCGGTTTGTCAGCAACGGCATCGCCCTGAACACCTGGAAGGCCATCGGCACCATGAACGGCGGCGAGGTCGTCCCGCCGTATTAAGAGGAACTATCTGTTTGGCGAGCGGCCGGTGTGAACCGGCCGGTTGATTGGCGAGCGGCCGGTGTGAACCGGCCGGTTGATTGGCGAGCGGCCGGTGTGAACCGGCCGGTTGATTGGCGAGCGGCCGGTGTGAACCGGCCGGT
>DATLYH010000209.1:0-10404 GCA_035575035.1 Gemmataceae bacterium | reverse complement strand
CCGCCGAGCCCGCAGGTTGAACCAGCGCCAGGCAAGCAGGGCGTCGGCCAGGAAGAGGACGAAGACGCAGCCGTCGTAACCGAAGACCAGCCAGCGCAGCGAGGCGATCCCGGCCGCGTCCGGCAGCCACGCGGCGCTCGCCGGCACCTGACGGGTCAGAAGCGCATGCACCAGGGCATAGACCAGCCCCAGGGCCCACGGCAGCAGGCCGGCGAGGAAAAGCAGCACGGTGGTGCGGGTCGGCAGCATGCGCGTCAGTATAGCAGGTCAGCAGGGGCCGGAGGCAGTCGCGCCCTTGGCGGGCCTTACCCCGGTCCGAGGCGCAGCAACACCTTCCCCGCCCGGCCGGGGGCGCTCGCTTGCCGCACGGCCGCCTTGATTTCCTCCAGCGGGAACATCGCCCCGACTTCCGCCCTCAGCACCCCCGCGCGCATCAGCTTGCCGAGACGGCGGAACAGGCCGAGCATGGTGAGGATCCCCTGGCCGCGCACCCACTCCGCCAGCCAGAACCCCTCCACGCGCTTCTGGCCGACCATCAGCACGCGCGGATGGACCTCCAGCGGCTTTTCCGAGAGCGTGCCGTAAACCAGCATCCGGCCGTTGGCCCCCAGCGACCGGACGACCGCCGAGCCGGTCTCGCCGCCGACCGCGTCCAGGGCGAACGGGACCCCTTCGCCATCCGTGAGCTGGCGCACCCGATCGGTGATCGACTCGTCGGCGGTGCAGACAACGGCGTCGCCGCCGGCCCGGAGCAGCTCCTCGGCCTGCTCGCGCCGCCGCACCACGTTGATGGTCCGGAAGCCGTAGTGCCGCCCCAGGGCAATCACCATCCGGCCCAGGGCGCTGCCGGCGGCCGTCTGCAACAGCCAGGCGCCGGCGGGCACCCGGAGCACATAGCGCGTCATCACCAGGGCGCTGGCCGGGTTGACGAAGAACATGGCCGCCTGCTCATCGGGCAGGTCGCGCGGCACCGGGACCGCCTGCCGGGCCGGGATGACCACTCGCTCCTGCCAGTTGCCCGAGCTGCTGTTTAGGACCGCCACGCGCCGGCCGAGCACCCGCCGGGCCAGCAACCCCGGGCCGGCCTTCTCCACCACGCCAACCCCTTCGAAGCCGGGCGTCAACGGCAGCGGCGGCAGCCGACCGTACTGCCCGCGGACATAGAGCAGGTCGGACGGATTGATCGGGCTGGCGATCATCCGGACGCGCACCTGCCCCGGGCCCGGCTCGGGCACCGGGACATCGCGGACCTCCAATACTTCCTCCGGATCGCCGAAGCGGGAACAGACGATAGCTTTCATGGGCTTTCAGTAGGCGGTCTGGCCCGGCGGAAGTCAAGAGGGGAATGGCCCGCGCCGGGGGTGCTGCCGGCCGCTCATCCGGGCGGCCCCCGGGGGAGGGGGGGGCAGGACATCGCCTAAAAGTCAAAAGGTTTGCCACCCTTCCGCCTCGCTTCTTCCTTCGGGCGGCATCAGGTTCTTGCAAAGCCCGGCCCCTGTCAGTAACCTCTCTTTTTCGTAAGCTTCTCTGCGGAGTAGCCGCCGCGCCCGCCCCCTCTCTCGACCTTCGTCCCCTGGAAGGGGGCGAGGACGGAGGGAGGAGGGCCGCCCCCGAGGCCCACGCCCGGGGCGGCGCGGATCGCTTCTGCCCAGCCGTGCCGGAGGTGGCCGAGGATGTTGCGAGTCGGTGAATACATTTTCAAACGCGCCGAGACCGAGGAGGAGTTCGAGCAGATCCACCGTCTCAACTACCGCACCTTCGTCAACGAGATCCCTCAACACACCGACCCCGGCAATGGTCGGCTCGTCGATAAGTTCCATGCCAAGAACGCCTACTTCATCGCGCTGCACGGCGACCGGGTGGTCGGCATGGTCAGCGTCCACGACCAGCCCCCCTTCTCGGTCGCCGAGCGCCTCAGCGACCCTGCGATCCTGCACCGGCCGGGCACCCGGCCGCTGGAAGTGCGTCTGCTGGCCGTCGAACCCAACCGGCGCAACGGTACCGTCTTCGCCGGCCTGGCCTGGCTGACCTACGAGCATGCCCGGGCGCACGGCTACACCCACCTGTACATTTCCGGCGTCGAGGAGCGGCTGCCGCTGTATCGCCAGCTCGGCTTCGAGCCGCTTGGCCCAGCGGTCCGTTCCGGCAATGCCAGCTTCGTGCCGATGGTGGCGACGGTCGGCCAGCTGACCGACCGGCACCGGCGGACCATCCACCGATGGCACAACCGGCTGCGGCGCGTCGCCGGGCACCGGCCGGAACCGGTCTGTCTGCTCCCCGGCCCAGTGGCCCTCGCGCCGGCGGTGCGCGAGGCGTTTGCCCAACCGCCGCTGTACCATCGGGGCCCGGAGTTCATCGCCCTGTTTGAGCGGATCCGCCGGGCGCTGGCGGCCCTGACCAACAGCCAGGCGGTTGCCCTGTTCAACGGCAGCGGCACGCTCGGCAACGAGGTGATCGGGGCGGCGTTGGCGGCCGGTCCACGGGCGGGGCGCGGCCTGTTGCTGGTCAATGGCGAGTTCGGTCAGCGGTTGGTCCGGCAGGCGGCGCGGTTCGGCCTGCAACCCCGTGTCCTGAGCTGGCCGTGGGGCCGGCCGTGGGACCTGGCCGAGGTCGAGGCCGCCCTGGCCGAGGAGCCCGAAGGGAGCTGGGTCTGGGGTGTCCATCTGGAGTCGAGCACCGGCGTGCTCAACGACCTGCCCGGGTTGGTGCGGCTGGCCCGGGCCCGGGGAATCCGCGTCTGCGCCGACTGTGTCAGCAGCCTGGGTGCCGTGCCGCTCGACCTGAGTGAGGTTTACCTGGCCAGCGGTGCCACCGGCAAGTCGCTCGGCTCCTACGCGGGGGCAGCAGTGGTCTTCGCCGCCGCCCAACTGCCGGCCGAGGTGGACAGCAGCCGGGTGCCCAGCTACCTGGACCTGACAGCCACGCTGGCCAGCATCGGGCCGCGCTACACCTTCCCCTCACCGACGCTGCAAGCCCTGGCCGTCGCGCTGGAGAACTACGCCACCCCGGAGTTGGCCCGAGCCCGCTACGACCATTACGCCGCTCTGGGGGCTTATGTCCGGGAACAGCTTCGCCGCGCCGGGCTGGAGCCGCTCGCCGCCGATGCCTGGGCCAGTCCGGTCGTGACCACCTTTGCGCCGCCGGCTGGCTGTAGCTCGCAGGAGTTCGTCCGCCGCTGCCGTTGCTGGGGCTTCGCCATCGGCGGCGAAAGCAGCTATCTGGCCGAGCGCCGCCTGGTGCAGATCGCCACCATGGGGGCCGTGACGCGCGAGGACTGCGAGCCGCTGTTCCGCCACCTCCGCGGCGAGGCCGGGCCCGACTCGGATGAGGAGTCCCCTCTCGGCGCCCCGGTGGCCGCCCTGGCCGGCTGTAGCTCGCCGCACGCGCCGTGACCGTTCCCTGTCGGGGGGCCAAAACTGGGGGGCGACCGGAGCCTCCGGTCGCTGACGCTCCCGGCTCAGTCGGTGAGAGCGGGACAGGGGGCAGCCATGTCTATCGACGGCTTCTGCGATCCATTGTTCCGCGAGGTGCGCCAGGAGTTCGAGCGGAACTTCCTGGAGCGCGGGGAGGTCGGCGCCTCGGTCTGCGTGATGGTGGAGGGGAAGACGGTCGTCGATCTCTGGGGCGGCCTCGCCGATCGCCACACCGGGAGACCCTGGGAGCGGGACACCATCGGCCTGGTCTGGTCCTGCACCAAGGGGGCGACCGCCCTTTGCGCCCATCTGCTCGTCTCCCGCGGCCTGCTCGACCTGGATGCCCCGGTGGCCCGATACTGGCCCGAGTTTGCCCAGGCAGGCAAGGAAGCGATCCCGGTACGCTGGCTGCTCAACCATCAGGCCGGACTGCCGGCCATTCGGCAACCGCTCAAGCCGGGCGGCCTGTATGACTGGTCCTACCTGGTCGGTCTGCTGGCGGCCGAGGAACCATTCTGGCCGCCGGGCACCCGACAGGGCTATCATGCCGCGACCTTCGGCCATCTGGTCGGTGAGGTGGTGCGGCGCATCACGGGCCAGGATTTGGGGACTTTCTTCCGGCAGGAGGTGGCCGGACCGCTCGGACTGGATTTCCACCTCGGCCTGCCCGAGGAACATGAGCCGCGCGTTGCCCCCACCATCCGCCCCGATCCGGTCCGGCCGGGGGAGGTTCCGTGGCGTTTTCTGGAGCAAGCCACTCGCGACCCGCAAAGCCTCCAGGCCTTGATCGTGAAGAACACCGGTCGAAATCCCGGCGCCCGCGACCACGATTCCCGGGAAGCGCATCAGGCGGTCCTGCCCAGCCAGGGGGGTATCACCAATGCCCGCGGCCTTGCCGGCATGTATGCACCGCTGGCCCTGGGAGGAGCGATCCGCGGGGTGCGGCTGGTCGATGAGGAGACGCTCCAGCAGATGGCTGCGGTCAGCTCGGCCAGCGCCGTCGATGCCGTCCTGCTCACGGGGATGCGCTTCGCCCTCGGGTTTGTGAAGTCCACCGACAACCGCCGGGCTGCTCCCGGCGCGCGGGACAGCATGATCCTGTCGGAGGAGGCCTTCGGCCACCCCGGCATGGGCGGCTCGCTCGGTTTCGCCGATCCCCAAGCGCGGCTGTCGTTCGGCTACACGATGAACAAGCAGGGTCAGGGAGTGCTGCTCAACGAGCGCGGCCAGAGCCTGGTGGACGCGGTCTACCGAGCGCTGGGCTGACGTTCTTCCGAGCCCGGAGCGTTAGCGACGGGTAACTATCAGAGCCCGGAGCGTTAGCGACGGGGAAGACGAGCCCGGCGCGTCCGCGCCGGGTAACTATCCGAGCCCGGAGCGTCCGCGCCGGGTAACTATCCGAGCCCGGAGCGTTAGCGCCGGGTCTTGTCCGAGCCCGGAGCGTTAGCGACGGGTCATCCAAGTTGCCCTGGGAGCCCTGGACGGCCACCGCTAGAATAGCGCCCGTGCTCCCTGTGTCTTTTGAGGTCGGGCGAGGATGCCGATGACTTCCCCTGAACGCCGTCGTGCCGCGGCCGGCAAGCCTGCCGCACGCATGCGCCAGACGGACCGCAAGCGCCAGCTCCTGGCCCATGCCAAGCAGTTGTTCGTCACCCTGGGCTACCAGAACACCACCACAGAAAAGATCGCCCGGGCGGCCGGGGTGTCCGAGCCGGTCCTCTACCGCCATTTCGGGAGCAAGAAGGCGCTGTTCCTGGAGGTGCTGCGCGAAATCCGTGAGGCGACCCTCAACCGCTGGCACCAGGAGTGCGCCGGCCTGGAGGACCCGTTGGCCAAACTGCACGCCATCGCCGACATGTACCTGGGGAGCACCCGGGAGCACGCTCTGGAGTTCCGTATCATGCACCGGACCCTGGTGGAGAGCGATGACGAGGAGATCGTCGCCTTCCTCCGCGCCTTCTACCTCGACAGCGAGAGCCTGCTAGCCGACATCATCGGCGCCGGCCAGCAGACGGGCGTCTTCCGCCGCTCCCTCGACCCGCGCGTCGGCGCCTGGGAGTTGATCCGCACCGCCCTTGGCTACACCTTGACGCTCCCGTTGGGCATTCCCCTCTACCAGGAGCCCGACTACCTGCCCCGGGCCATCGAGTGCGTGCTCCATTGCCTGCTCAAGACCGACGTGTAAGGGACCCGGTGTCTTGGGACGGGGGCATGCTCCTGGCCCGCCGCGAAAGCGGCCTCGCTTGTCACTGGGTTATCAACAGCAAGCGAGACTGCTTGTCACTACGACCCGAGGCGCAGAAACGGGAAGGCCCCCGAGTCCATCCCACGGCTTGCATCACCCCTGGAGTCCCTTATAATGGGGGCTGAATTCAACGAATCTTCGCCCGGTTGTGAGCAGAGTTCAGGGGGCTCGCGGCATCCGGTCGGTGGGAAGGTTTCCCTTGTGATCCACTATCGCCACTTTCGGAATAGTGACCCTCCCGGACTGGTCACCATTTGGAACCAGTCCTTCACCGGCCGCAGCGCCGTCCAGGTCCGCAACAGCACCCCTCTCGAGTACTTCCTGTTCGCCAAGCCTTACTTCGACCCGGCCGGCCTGATCGTGGCGTTGGAGGATGGCGTTCCTGTCGGTTTCGCCCACGCCGGCTTCGGGCCCAACGAGACGCAGACGGCGCTCGACCATTCGGTGGGCATCGTCTGCATGGTGGCGGTGCGTCCGGCTTACCGCCGGCGGGGGATCGGCTCCGAGCTGCTTCGCCGCTGCGAGGACTACCTGCACCGCCGCGGCGCCCGCACCCTGTACGCCGGGCCGATGCGGCCGCTCAACCCCTTCTACTTTGGCCTGTACGGCGGCAGTGAGTCGCCCGGTTTCCTGGCCAGCGACTCGGCCGCCGACCCGTTTTTGAAGCACAACGGCTATCAGGTGGCCCGGACCTGTCTGGTATTCCAGCGTGCCCTCGCCAATCCGATCAAGGTGGCCGACGCCCGCTTCGCAGCTCTGCGCCGCTG
The DNA here is from genome assembly GCA_035575035.1 of Gemmataceae bacterium. GTDB lineage: Bacteria > Planctomycetota > Planctomycetia > Gemmatales > Gemmataceae > DATLYH01. Next base: position 3,979 of record DATLYH010000209.1, on the reverse strand, counting down.
CTACGAAGTCTACCTGGCGCCGCGGACCGGCACGGTTTCGTGGTGGCAGGAGTGCGTACTGGGGCCGCTCGAGTTGCTCGAATTCCGTCTCAAGGACCGGGCAACCGCTCAGACCGTTGCCCGCGCCACCGTCTGGGAGATGGACGGCTTCAACTACCGCCGCAACGAGGCGGGGGTGGGCCTGGTGGACATCGAGGTGCTGCCCGAACTCCGCCGTCAGGGATTGGCCAAGTTCCTGCTCACCCATCTGCTCCTCAACCTGCAAGAGCAATACTTCACCCTGACCGAAGCGCAGACGCCGGAGGAGAACATCCCCGTGATCAACCTTTACCGGGGACTCGGCTTCGAGCAGGTCGATGTCGGATACCTCTATTGCAAGACGAGGTGATCGACTCCTACCTACCAGCCCGAAGCGCCAGCGACGGAAGAGGCGAGCCCGGCGCTGGCCCATCACCCGGCAGGCCAGCGTACTCCCCGCTGCTGGTCCTTGTCGCCGCGAAGGAAGCCAGCATGCATCACGCGGACGGTTGCCGTGGGGCCGCACATCAGGGCGATGCCTCAGTAGGTGGCGAAGGGGTCATTGCGGCAAGGAATGCTATCGGGTCCAGGATCTGAAGCTCCGGGCAGTGCTGTCGGAAAGATACGCCGGCAGGGTTTCCCTCCTGCATGAGGTCGAGGAGATCCTTGTCGCGGGTGACAAGATACCCCGCCTGGACCGCGAGGGTGAGGTTGAGGATATGCTCGTCGTCGGGGTCGCGCGGGTACGGAAAGCTGACCGGAACGTCGGCCACGATCCGGACCTTGCTGCGCAAGCCCCGGAGAAAGGTCGCCACGTGCTCGTCCGTGAGCAGCGGAAAGCGTTTCCGAACCCGTTCGCGGGAGAGCACGTCTTCGAGTTCCGCCAATCCCGCGGCGCTCATGTAGAGGAGGACCTTGTCCTCCATCACCAGGCGCAGGCAACCACCCGCCGGCCCCTGCGGTTTGCCGCCTGCCTGGAGTAGGATGACGGTGTCAAACACCGCGGCCGGGGTCATGGCGACGGGCCTTTCCTGGCTCGCCTCTCGGCACGGACTTCCTTGACGACCTCCTCAAAGAAGGCGCCCAATTCCTCCTCGCTCATGCCGGTAGCCGCGACCGCCTGAGCAAAGGGGCCAGTCATCTCTTCGAACGTCGGTGCCGGAACCGCGCCGTCAGCGCCTTCGCGCTCCAGGAGCTGTTCCAGGTATTGCTCCAGGGTGAGGCCGACCTGAGCCGCTCGGGCGGCGAGCCGCCGTTCCGTCTCGGGACGAAGGTGGAGGATAACACTCATGACCAACCTCGGTCCTTCGGGATTCGGTACCTTTCTACTTTACCAGGGACCGGCAGCGACCGTCGAGTGAACTGTGTGAGCGTTCTCTTATTCGCCGAGCATGACCTTCAGAGCCGGCCGCTAAGCAGCGGGTCAGGAATAACCGGAAAGTTTGGTCAGCGCCCGGAGCGTGAGCGACAGGTGAGGCTACTACCAGCCCGGAGCGCCAACGACGGGAGAGGCAAGCCCGGCGCCGCCGCTCCGGGCGGGTGGGTTAATCCGGATCATTTCTCCCAGGTCAGGGTGACCCGGACCACCGGTCCCGGAAGGCGCAAGCGGACGAAGGGGATGGGATCGTAGGGGTCGAGGTAGCGTTCCAGCCGGACCCGGCTCGGCGAGACCCGCATGCCCGCCTGGTAGTGCAGGCTCAGCACCGCCTCGCCGTCGGCGTTGGGGACCACGTCTCCCAGGGCGATGTGCTGGCAGTCGGCATGCAGCCACCGCGCCGTGCTCCCCCGCAGGGCAAACGACCGGGGCCGCTCGACCGTGAAGAGCTGCCGCGGCGGGTCGCCGCCCAGGGCCGTGGTCAGGCGGGCACCGGCCCAGGCACGGAAGCGCTTCTGCGCTGCCGCTGACCAGCAGACCACCCAGCCAATGTTGTACCGCCGGCAGAAGTCCTCCAGCTCGCCGTCGCCCCAGTCGCCGATCGGCCGCCCCGCCAGCAGCTCGTCGGTGAGGGTGGCCTGGGCGTGCTCGATGCCGGCGCGCGGGTCGAGCCCTCCCAGGTAGGCCCGATCGGTCAGCAGCGGCAGCAGCGGCGTCCAGCGCCCGGGACGGCAGGCGGCCGGATCATCCTCCCAGAGGATGCGTGCCTCGGGGGTGGTGTGTTCGTGCAGCGCCGCCACCAGCGCCTCGTGTTCCGGCTCCAGTCCAACCGCCAAGGGACTCGCTCGGGTGCATCGCGCTGCGTAAGTAATCACGTATTCAGAGGCAGCCAGGCCCGCCGTCAGCAGCAGGCCCGCCGCCAAGAGGACCCCGCGTCCCAGGCCTCCGCTCAGGCGGCACAGTCCCCGGCTCCCCTCGACCAGGGCATAGGCGGCGGGCGGCGCCGCAAACAGGAGCGCCGCCGGCAGCAGCCGCGAGGTGCCGAATCGACCAAGCGGCTCCCAGGCAGCCCCCGCCACCGCCAGGAACAACAACCCGGCCAACCCCAGTCCCAGCAGCCGGGCCGCCTGCCGCTGGCGACGATGATTGAAGAGCCAGGCCCCCGCCGCCGCCAGGGCGATCAGCGCCACCGCCAGGGCCCGATCAGCCGGGCCACCCCAGAACGGTGCCTCCCACAAAGTCTGCAAGGTCCGGTGCGGCAGCAGACGGGCTTCGTGCGCCAGGGGGGCGCGGATCCACCAGTAGCCGATCCAGTCGCTCAACCAGAAGGCGTTGCCGGCCACGGCCCCCGCCTGTCCGGCCAGCAGGGCAAAGTGCCAAACCAGGGAGTGCCGGCCGCCCACGCTGAAGTAGTAAGCCAGGAAGAGCGGCAGCAGCAAGGCGACGAAGAGCGGCTGGGCGAACCAGCCGAGGCCGCCGGTCAGCACCAGCCCCAGCCAACCGCCGACGCTCGGGGTCTGATCGAAGCGGACCAGCAGTCCCGCCTGTGCCAGCGCAGCCAGGGCCGCCAGCAGCAGGTCAAGATCGCCATCGGCCAGGACCGACTGGCAAGGGGCGCCCCACCAGACCAACAGGCCCAACGCTACGGCCAGGCCGGAGGCCCCGCGGCCAAGACCGGCCCCGCGGGCCGCCAGCAACAGCAGCAAGGGGACCAGCGCGCAAAAGACCGCCAGCCCGATCTTGTAGGCCGCCGGTCGATAACTGCCGCCGGCCAGGATCAGGAACAACTCGGCCGGCCGGCTGCCGCTGTCGAAGACCGGCGTCTTGGGGTAGCCCGCCTGAAAGTTGGGATCGTAGCAGCACAGGGTGCCGCGCTCATACAGCGAGCGGGCACCGAGGTAGCCGTGGTAAAGGTGCAGGGGGTGGCGGCCGGAAAGGATCGGCTGATCATCGACGAGGCGCCGCCACGGCCGGTCGGGGCCGAACAAGGTAAGGGTCATCCACCCTTGCCAGGCTATCAGGCCGAGCAAGACCGCCGCGCTGGCCCTCCCGGACCAGGGGCTGACTGACACCGGGGTGTCGGCGGGGGCAAGCGGCGTGCGTTCCATCGCGGCCGTGATGGTACCGGCGGCCGCCAGTTCTCACAAGCCGGCTTTCGGACGGCGGAATCTGCGAAGGATTTTGAGAATGGCGAGCGGCTGCGATGCGGGGAACGGTGCAAGGGGGCGTTTCCCTTCCGGTGACGCCGGGCCGGGGATAGAATGAAAGCCCGGCCCACCGCCGCGGGTCCCCCGGGTATTGACGCATGTCGGATCGTCGGCTCGACCTTGTGATCGGCCTGCTCTTGGTGGTGGTCACACTGACCGCCTACGGACATGTCACGGCCAACGACTTCATCGACCTGGATGATCCCGTCTACGTCACCCGCAACCCGATGGTCAGCCAGGGCCTGACCAAGGAAGGCCTCCGCTGGGCCTGGACCACCCTGCACGCCGGCTACTGGCAGCCGCTGACCTGGATGTCCCTGCAACTGGATGCCCAGTTATACGGTCTGAACCCGGCCGGCTTCCACCTGACCAACCTGCT
>DATLYH010000208.1:0-38463 GCA_035575035.1 Gemmataceae bacterium | reverse complement strand
CCGGTCTTCTCGTTGGGGTCGCTGGACTGTACGGTTCCGGAGTGCCCGCCGGTGCCGCCACCTCCTGGGGGCGGTGGTGGAGGGGGAGACGGCGGGGGAGGCGGAGGCGAGCACCAGGGACACCAAATCGGATCGAAGACGTAGTAGCCGGTAAACGAAGCCCCAGGGGACCCAACGGCTCCGCCGCCTTCTACGAAAGGTCCCGACCCAAAGCCCCAACCAACCTGACCGCTCGGTCCAACCGGTCCACGGTTCTTCGATAAACCGACATTCCACGCTGACGAACCTTCCTACGGTCGGCAGGTAGTACCTCGTCCGCATCAAGTTGAAGCCGTTGGCCTCGCGCCACACGCCCCACTGCCCGACGTAGGCGAACGGATTGGGAGATGTCTCGATCGAAATCAGTCGCTCGCCAAAAGGCAGATAGCCGTAGCGGTTGACGTAGCGGCCGGTCGCGTCGGACAGCCCCACCGTCGAGCCGAGCGCATCGAAGTCGTAGTAAGCCGAAGCCCCGGTCGCGTTGACCCGGCTGGTCAGGCCCAGCCCGTGGGTGTAATGGGCGATCAGGCTGCTGGAGGCGCCATATTCGCCAACCACATCTCCCAGCCCAAACGGATCGATCAGGTACTCTGTCCGCTGCCCGTTCTGGGTAGTGGCGTTCCGATTACCGAAGGCGTCGTACTGGTACGCCCCCGTCTCGCCCGGCAGCGTCACGCCGACGAGGCGGTTCTCCGGGTTGTAGCTGTACGTTGTGGTGACGCCGCTCTCCGTCCGCGAGATTAGGTTACCGTCCAGGTCGTAGCCGAGGGTCGCATTCCCGACGCGCGTGTACTGGTTGAGGTTGTTGGTCACGTAGTCCGTGGTCACGCCGTTGATGATCGTCCGCACCCGGTTGTCGGCCGCGTCGTAGACGTACTGTAGATCCTGGTTCGGGATCACAGCCGGGTTGTTCGACGTGAAGACCGCCCGCGTCAGCTGGCCAATGCCGTCGTAGGTATAGTTCCACACGCCGTCGAGCGTCGTCATGCGCGTGCGCCGGCCGAGGTCGTCGTAGACGTAGTCGAAGCGCGAATTGACCGCGCCGCCGGGGGCGCGGTTGATCAGGTGCTCCAGCTGGCCGGCCGCATCGTACTGGTACTCCGTGAAGGTGCCGTTGCCGTTGGTCCGGCGCTGGAGCCGGCCAGCCGCGTCGTAATGGTACTGGACGATCAGGCCGCCAGACCCGTCGCGCAGGAACTCCAGGCGCCCGGCCGTGTCGTACAGGTAGTTCACCGTGAAGCCGTCCTGATCGACCATCCGGGTGCGGCGGCCGTTCTGGTAGGTGTACTGAAGGAAACGGCCGTTGGGGTATGTAATCTTCGTGGGTAGGTCAGGGTTTTGCGGGTCGAGGTACTCCAGCCGAATGGTCCCGGTCGGGTCAATGGCCTGTTCCAGGTTGCCACGGGCGTTGTAGCGGTACTCCACGAAGCCGCCGCCGGGCAGGTCCTTGCGCTCCAGCCGGCCGTCGGCGTTGTAGCGATAGTCGATCAGCTGGCCGCGGCGGTTGGTGCGGGAATCAAGGTCGCCGCGCGCGTCCGGGACGAACCGTTCGACGCTGCCGTCGGCGTAGGTGATGGAAGTCAGGTTGCCGCGGCTGTCGTAGCCGTAGTGCATCGGGTTGCCGCGGGCGTCAATCACGGAGGCCAGCCGGTTGAAGTCGCTGGTGTAGGTGAAGGCCGTCACCTGGCCCAGCGGGTTGGTGGACCGGATCAGGTTGCCCCGGCCGTCGTATTCGTAGAGGTAGTTCTGGCCCAGCGCGTCGGTGATCCGGGTCAGGTTGAAGTCGGTATCGAAGCGGAAGAGGGTCCGCCGGCCCAGGGTGTCCTCTACGGCAGCCAGCAGTCCCTGGTGGTTGAAGAAGTACTTCGTGGCGCCGTTGACAGCGTTCGTCGCGGTAACCCGGCCTGCGGAGTCGTAGCTGAATGTGACGCGCTCGGCGTTGCCATCGCGGGCAATCGTTTCCAGCCGGCCGCGCCCGTCGTAGGTGAAGAACTCATGCGTGCTGTCGGGGTACTCGATCGACAGCAGGGCGTGCTCGCGGGCGGCGCCGGCACCGGTGCTGTAAGTGTAGCGCGTCGTCTGGCCGTCGATCCCCTGAACCGACATCAGGTGTTCGCGGGCCGGGTCATAAGTGAAGACCACGGTGCGGCCGGCCTGGTCGGTCAGGCGCTCGATCCGGCCACCACTATAAGTGATCTGGAGGAACTGGCCGGCGGAATGGGTCAGGCGGGTGAGCTGGGTGTCGGTCCAGGTGGCGGTGATGCGGTTGCCATTGGGGTCCTCGACGTACTCCACTCGGCCGTCGCCGCGGAAGCGCGTAACCAGGCCGTCCGGCTCGCGGAGGAGGAAGACACCGCCGCCCAACCTGGTCAGCGTGGCGTGGTCGCCCGGCTGAGCGAAGTATCGTCCAGAGACCCGGCGGTCCAGCTCAAAGCGGCGCTGCCGGCCGTCCAGCCCGGGCACGACCACGGTGCCGTCGGGCTCGGTGAAGAGGGTCCGCTGCCAGCCGTCGGCCCAGGCCCAACCGCGACCGAGCGGCCCTTGCTCGTAGTGGCCGACCATGTTGGTAGAAAAGACGCGACGGAAGGTGAGGGGCAGCCCGGGTGCCTCGACGCGGAGGTCGGTGACGTCGGCGAGGTTCGCCACCGGGCTGAAGCCGATCGCCTGCTGGATCTCGAACAGCCAGAGGTCGTCCACGTCGGTGACGTGCAGGCCGAGCCGGCCCAGGTACTGGGCGTTGTCGTTCAGCATGCTGACGAAGCTGCCCCAGGTGTTGCCGATCTGGGCCGTCAGGTTGGCGAAGACGGGCGCCCACGCCTCGACCGAGATGCCGGACGGTCGCAGGCCCGCTTGCAACGACGGCCAGTCAATCGCCGTAGTGCTGTCGGTCGTCAGGCTGCTGAGGTGGAAGTCCACTGACGTGTCGCTGAAGTCCCACGGCTGCAGTAGGCCGGCGTAGTAGACCGGGACGCGGACGCGCTCGCCGGGCTGCAGGACCCCCGGCGTGACCCCGCTACCGAGGATCTGGACGGTGTCGCTGAAGCCATCCGGCACGGCCGACGTCCAGAACCCGTCCACCAGGCGGTGGTCCTTGAGGGTCAACAGGGCCCGGTCGCTACCCCGGAGAATAAGCAACGGGGCGGGCATGGCGACGGTGCCGGTGTTGGCGTACTCAACCTGGATGGTCGCCAGCTGACGCAGCCCCACGACGCTGGGCAGGACCAGGCGCGTCTCCAGGCGCGGCTGGCCGCCGGGGAGCACCTGGAAGGCACCCGGCAGTTCGGCCGATCCGCCGGCGGGGCGCCGAGCGCGCACGGAGTAGGTGCCCGGCGGGACGCTGCCGGCGTTGAACGTCGCCGTGATCTGGGTCGGCAGGTCCACGCTCACGGCGGAGGCCGGGAACGTGCCGCCTCCCGAGGCAACCAGCTCGACGATCGTGGTGCGGTCGAAGCCGACGCCGGTCAGAGTCAGGACGGCGTTGCTGGTGTTACCGTGACGGTCGGGCGTTACGCCGTTCAGGAAGATGTCGGCAGTGGTGGCGGTGATAGAGAAGTTGCCGGGGGCGGGAACCGCCGAACTGTAGAGCAGGATAAATCACGTCCCCGGGGCCGGATTGGGCACGAACAGCTGCTGGTCGGCCGCGGGAGCTACGGCGCTGTACTGGAACTCGGACCGCGTGGGCGGGGCGCCGAACCGGGCGTACAGCTCATTGCGATTATTGCCGGCCGTATCATCGAGGAAGACGCGTAACTGCTGGCCGGCGGGCACGGTGACCCGGAACAGCTGGGCCTGGCCGCTGCCGACCAGCGTTCCGGTGTGAGCCACCCCGAGGGTGAGGTCGGTCTGGCGGGTTTCCACCAGGCGGAAGGCGTAACTGCCGCCTTGCAGGCCGGTCACGGACGCCTCCAGGGTATAGGTCCCGTTCGCCGGTAGGGTCACCAGGCCCGAGTCGCCGGTCAGGCCGCTGAACCCCGTGAACCCGCCTGGCCCAGTCAGTTTGAAACTGATGGACGCCGGCTGGGCGTTGATCCAGTCGAACATCACCTGCTGGTTGGCCAGCGCGGAGAAGGTCCAGCGGTCCACGTTGAACGGGCTTTCCAGGACGCCGGTGGTCGGCTCGTTGAGCAGCAGCGGGAAGGTATCGACCGTCGCGTTCCAGGCGGTGAGCATGTAATTGCCGCAGTCGCCGCCCGGAGCGGCGCGCACCTGAATGCGGTAGGTGCCGTCCGCCGGCAGCTGCACGTCGATGAGCGAGACCACCTGTCCCGACGAGGCGCTGACACCCGATGCGATCACCACGCCGGACGGATTCAGCAGACGCACGTCGGCGAAGTTGAGGGTTGGCGCCAGGGGCGCGGGCGAGGCACCCCTGCCTGGGTTCACCACAACGATGACCGCCCGGCCGGGCCGGCCGAAGAAGGTCCATTCATCGACCTCGTCGGCGACGGTGATGGCGCCCGGTGTCGGGGCGTTCAAGGTGAGAGGGCCGCTGGAGTGACATACCAGTGTCACTATTGACGAGTCTATGTCACTGATCTGGACCCTAGCAGGCCCGACCTGCTGGAGTCCTTCTCTCGTCACAGACACGGGGGCGGGGAACCCCAACGTCGGGGTTAGGGCAGGACGTCGCAATCCTCGACAACGACAACGAAGTCATAACCTGGGATCCCCCGGTTGAGTCCGTCCTTCTTCTTCCCTTTACAAACGCCCTGGAACGCGACCGGCTGACCGGGTTTGAGGTTGGCGACTTGGGCCTCCCCCGACGGGGAGAGGTAACACCGTAAGGCGGGAGGGTGCATCTCCAGGGGGTTGATCCTCTGGATGCGGTACATCCCGACGTAGGGACGGCCGTCCGCGTCCCTGCCGATGACTTCAGGGACGGAGGTGATCTTCACCGACTTGCCCCGGTACTTCTGGTCGGCGGCGAGTTCGTTCCTGAAGTAAGCCTCCACCAACTCCGTCACCTCAACGACGACGGGCTCCTCAGATGACGCCGGCCGTACGGGCGGTTTGGTCTCCGTCGTTGGCGGCTTCTCCTTGGTCGATACCGGGGCCGGTGGTCCGGGCAGCGGTTCGTGGAACGTTCCGCCCGGGACCAGGAGATCGGATCGAGAGGTATTGGTAACGGAGAGTGCCTCGCCGGGGGCCCGACGACCGGCGGCCGGACGACCCCCGACAAGCAGAGCCAAGACGAACACAGAGGCGACGACGGCCACCAGGACGAACGGGGACGGTTGCCACGGGACCGGCCTCCTGCCCTCGGGGACCGGGACCGTGGTCGGCTCGAAACAGGAAGGACACCTCACTGACTTTCCGGACCAATCGTCGGGGGTGTAGAAGGTTCGGTTACAATGCGAACACGAGACGGTCAACATGAGCAAGACCTCGTCGTCGGGAGGATATCGGCCCATAAAACTATCACGACCTACGGCTGGCGTCAACCGCCGAGGGAATACCAAGCTTCGACTGGGGTCTTGGCCCCGATCCTCCCCGTCAGGTTCCCCGACTCGACAGCACCGACAAGTGATCCTTCCTGGCGCCTGGATCTGTTACAATGGTCTGCTCATCCCGACCTAATCACCAGACCAGGAGAACACGCTCGTGATCGCCTTCGCCTGCCCCCGGTGTTCCAGGACATTCGAGGTCAAGGACGAATTCGCCGGTCGGGAGACCTGTTTACCGGCTGCCACTCCCCCCCGAAGGTCCCCGAGGCCCAACCTGTCCTCGCGGTCGCGGTCGTCGGGGAGAACGACTCGCCCGATCTGATCCCGACGGCCCCCCCTCCCGACCGCGGAACTCCTTGTCGACCGGCCGACTCCCTGGGGGGCCGGTCCCGAAAGCCCGGGTGGTGGCGAGTTCGTCTTCCCGTCGCCTTTCTCGAGGTAGGGACCCTCCTTCTCCTGTTCTGCTGTCTCGGGCCTTGGGCTTTCACTACGACCCGGTGGGAGTATCAGCTCGTCTCAGTATCGGACCCCTGGTTCGACGCCGAGGTCAACCTAGTGGAGCCGCATGGCCTGGACCTTCCGGGTTTCGATGTCCCACAGTTGGGCGGCGTGGCTCTTGCTGGCAGTCGCCAGGGTGCGGCCGTCGGGCGAAAACGCCGCGGCGGCAACGCTGTCCCCGGCCGGTCCCGCCAGGGTGGCCCGGAGTTCTCCCGTACGCGGGTCCCACAGGCCCACTCCCGGATGGTCTTGCTTCGCCACCAGGGTGCCGCTGTCGGGCGCGAACGCCACATACGGCCCGCCAAAGCCGGGAGTCTGCAGCGAGGCCAACGGCCGACCGGTGCGCGCGTCCCAGAGGCGGAAAGTCATCCCGACGCTCCCCGCGGCCAGGAAGCGGCCGTCGGGAGAGTAGGCGACGCGGGGTTCGTCCAGGTCCTCCGCCTGCAACCAGCTTCATGTCCGCCGCATACAGGTGCTGGCGGATCTCCCGCTCGCGGGCCTCGGCCCGGGTGCGCTGCTCGTCCGCCTCGGTCCGCTGCCGTTCCACTACCACCAGGCCCGCAGCCAGACTCACCAGGATCAGCATCAGCAGCCCCGCGGTGGCGGTCGTCAATCCCGCCACTGCCGGGTTGCGCCGGCACCAGCGCCAGAGCCGCTCGCGGCGGCTGACCGGCCGGGCCTGGATCGGCTCGCCGGCCAACCAGCGCTCCAGGTCCTCCGCCAGCGCCTCGGCCGAGTTGTAGCGCCGCTGCGGGTCCTTCCGCAGGCACTTCAGGCAGATCGTCTCCAGGTCGCGGTCCACCGCCGGGTTGCTGCGGCGGACCGGCTCCGGCTCGCGATTCCGCACCTGCTCCATCCAGTCGGCGGTCCTGCTCGGTGGCGTTGGCGGGTTCGATGGCCAGGACTCCTTCACGACGCCTCTTCCAGCCGTTTGCGGAGTGCTTGCAGTCCCCGGCGGAGCAACCCGGCCACCGAGGCGGTGCTGCGGCCCATCAGCTCGCCGATGGCGGGCATCGAGTACCCCTGCAGATGCCTCAACTCCACAGCCGTTCGCTGATCCTCGGGCAGCGCGCTCAGGGCGGCGGCCAGCCGGAGGAGCTGTTCCTGCCGGATGGCCTGCGTCCGCGGCGAGGGCCCCCGGTCGGCCAGCCACTCTTCCAGGCGCGCGGAGGACTGCTCGATGGCCTCCTCCAGCGAGCGCTCCCGCTCCCCGTGCTGCCGGCCGAACTTGCGCACGGCGTCGGCCAGGGTGTTGGCAAGGATCGCCCGCAGCCAGGCCAGGCGCTGGCCCTCGCTCTGCCCGCGGAACTGCTTGCCCCGCGCGTGGGCCTTCAGGAGAGTTTCCTGGACCACGTCGGAAGGGTCTAGCCGGGCGCGCAGTCGCGGGTCCAGGTGGAGCCGGGCCAGCAGGAGGAGATAGTCGCGGTACTCCTGCAGCGGCCGTGATGGGTCATCGCTAGCTTGGTGAGCCATCAGACCACCTAATTAAAGAGACGCTCGCCGCGAGAAACCTGACCGCAGGCCGCACACTTTTTCGGTAAAAGGGCCACCATGCAGCCTGGGCCGCGGAGGCGCAACGACCTCTTGGTCGATGGCATGCCGGTTGGATGGCCGAGGTAAAGTCTTCGACGCCCTGGCGTCCCCCGGAGCGTCGAAGGCTTCACCCCGACCACCTGGTCAGGAACAGTACGACTATCTCGGGCCGACGGCTTAGCCCTATCCCAACGTGCCGCTCTTCGCCTACGCCGGCCACCGTGCGCGGCAATCACTCCGGGTTCCGCGGCGGCCGGTCGCGCGGCAGCAGGGTCGGCAGATTGGCCAGACGCATCGCCGTCACCGCCATCACCTGCGCCCCCTGGATCAAATCGGCCTCGCGCGCCTTGTCGAACGTGTCCGACTGCGAGTGATGCGTCAGACGATACTCGGTCATGTCTTGCTGAACTGCGAAGCCTGGCACCCCCGCCTGTTCGAATGCCATGTGATCCGACCCGCCCATGCCGCGCAGGCTCAGTTCCTGGAAGCCGACTTCCTTCAACGAAACCAACTCGGCCTCCAGCAGCGGCTTGACGGCGGCGCGGCCTTGCAAGCCCCAGCCGATCACCCGGCCGGTGCCGGTGTCGTGGATCAACGCCGCCGAGGTGCGCGGCAACTCGTCCTTGTGCTGCTGCACGTAGGCGCGCGAACCGTGCAGACCTTGCTCCTCGCCGCTGAACAGCACGAAGCGGATGGTGCGCTTCGGCCGGACGCCGCACCGGGCCAGGATGCGGGCGGTCTCCAGGACCACCGACGTGCCCGTGCCGTTGTCGGTCGTCCCCTGGGCCAGGTCCCACGAGTCAAGATGGGCGCCGACAATGACGAACTCGTCGGGCTTCTCGCTGCCCGGAATCTCGCCGACGGTGTTGTAGACGGTGATCGGGCCGGGGATGAACCGATTGTTGATTTCGATCTCGATGCGGGTGCGGGCCGGCGCCGGTCGGGTCGCCAGGCGGTAGAGCAGGGCATAATGCTCATGACAAACAAACACGGCGGGCATCGGCTCAGGTCCACTAGCCCGGTCGGCCCCGCGCCAGCTGCCGGTCATGGTCATCAGGCCGTGCGGTTTGCCGGCGTCCATCATCATGACGGCCGCTCCCTCCTGGCGGAGGAAATCCATCATCTCCCGACGGAAGGCGAGCGATTGCTCGAACGGCGGACGGCGTGGCGGCTGGCTGTCGGTGGCCGGCTTGGCGGCCTCGCCGGGCCGACTATCTCCTCTCGCTCTCCCCTCTCCCCCTGCGGCGGGCGGCGCGGCCGCGGTGATCGGACGGACAACGGCCGGCGGCCCGCGCAGCACCACGGCGTTCTTGAGTTTGCCCTTGTAGGGGGCTAGCTCGTTGGCATTCCGGGCGGTCAGCGCCACCACGTCGGCCTCGAGTCTTCCCTTGGTGCCCGGCGTCCAGCCCATGGCGGCGATGTGCAGCGTGCGGCCGTTGTCCGGTTCGATGATCCGGGCGTAGGCCGGCCCGCGCTCCCAGCCGACCGGAATGGTCCACGGCTCCAGGCGGACGTTGGCCAGGCCGTAGCTTTTCATCTTCTCAGCCGTCCATTCGTTGGCCCGTTTCAGGGCCGCCGACCCGGTTAGGCGCGGCCCAATGATGTCGCTCAGGTAGGCGAGGTTGGCCATGATCTCCGAGCCCTCCTTGGTGCTGACGAGGATCTTCTGGTCAAGGGCCAGCGCCTCGGCCCGGGCGGCGTCGGACGGAGTCGGCGCCTGGGCCCCGGCGAGGGCCGCGATGACAAAGGCAGCCAGCAGGGCGGGGACGGTCGGCCACAGCCGCCCGCGCGCCGCCGGCCCGGCGGGACGGAATCGAGAGCAGTGCATGAGAGTTCCTCCGGGGACGCGAGACACGCCAAGTGGAACGATCCAATCAGCCCCCGGGGTGCCGCCTGACCAGACGCTCACTCACCGGGCAGCGCGCCTAAGAGGATAACGCACCGGAGTGCGATATGCTATGGGGTATTATTCAACCTCAGGTCAGGTGGTCCACCAGCCGGAGGACACCGGTGTCGATTCGCGGAACGGCGCCTCGATCAGCGCCTGGGCCAGCGCGGCCGGCGCTTCCTATTCTGTGGACCAGGGTGGGACCATTGATTACCTCGGTGGACCGACAGCCGCCGACTTGCTTGGCCTGAGTTTATTTGATCAACTCAACCAGCGCTTGCAGAGCGGCGTGGCGCTGGGGGTCGGCGTGCGGGTCGTCCAGCGGCAGCACCTCGCGCGATGGGCCGGGACGCAACGTTTGCAACAACCACCACTCCTTGAGCTGCCGGCTCAGCGCCGCCGACGTGCGTACCTCGAGCCCGGGATCAGGACGGACGCCCCAGTCGTCGCCCGGCTTGCTGTCGGGGAAGCGGTGCAGGTTCTTGCCGCTGGGCCGGAGGAACGTACCACTGGTCAGCTTCAGCCCGGTGCTCGGGACCGGCAGGCCGACCGTGGTCTGGATGCTCGCCTTGCCGCGAGTCCGCTGGCCGGCGATCCGGGCCCGGCCGTTGTCCTGCAAGGCCGCGGCGATCAACTCCGCCCCGCCCGAGGTCTCGGCGTTCACCAGCACCACCAACGGCACATCCAGGACCTTGCTCTCATCGCGAACGCTGCGGTAGGTGTCCTCGCCTTGGAGTCGGCTCTTGACGCTGGCGACGGTGCATTCGCCGAGGAAAAGCTGAGCGACATCCAGGGCCTCATTGAGGAAACCACCGGGACACCAGCGCAGGTCGAGCAGAATGCCGCGTAGCCCCTCGTCCTTCAGCCCGGCCACGACCTGCCGCAGCTCCATCGCGGTGCCGCTGGCCAGGCCGGCGATCCGCACATGGGCGATCTTGCGCCGGCGGTCGATCCAGTAGTCCCAGGCGTTGTTGTCGTGGCGGATGACCCCCAGGACCGTCTCGGGCCGGAACGTCTGGCGTTCCAGCTTGACCTGCCACGGTTCCTGGACGCCGGCCCGGCGGACAGTCAACGTGACCCCATCCCCAGGTTCGTCCCCAACGAGGGTAGCAGAAGTGCCGTCCAGGATGGGCACCTGGGCGCGGAGCCGGACGCGGACCAGGAGGTCCTCCTGCGCCGGTCGGCCGTTGACGTGGGTGATCTCATCGCCGGGCCGCAGCCCCGCCTTCTGGGCCGGCCCGCCGGGCGCGACCTCCTTGATGAGCACCGGTGCGTTCTCGCCGTTCTCCTCGATGTCCAGGCCGAACCCCTGGGCGGGCCCCGAGCCGCCGCGGCGCAGCTCCTCGCTGGTCAGCAATCCGGAATGCGGGTCGAGAATCCGGGTCATGGCGCGGAGGCTGGCGAGCAGGGCGCCCGTGCCCTGGAGCGGCTCCGCATTGCCGACGTCTCGCCGGATGCGGATGAGCAGGCCGAGCAGTTCCTCGTTGGACTTGACCTTCGCCACCTCCGCGCGGAGGGCCGAGGGGACCGGCAGACGAGCCGCCTCGTACAGCCCGGTCAGGGCGGCATGGGCGAGGTCGGCGCGGGCCACCGGCCGGGCGTAGCCGCGCTCCACTTCGTTGAGGGCGAAGAGGAGGAGCTGGGCGTAGTTGATCTCCTCGGCAGCCTGTCCGGCGTCCTCCGGCCGGCGCTCGGGTTGGATGTCGGGATTGACCGGTGCAGCCCTCAGCAGGCCGACCCCCGACAACAGCAGCAGAAAGGCGAGCAGCCCGCGCATGCGAACCCTCCCTGGGCGGCATTCCCGCGGGCATTCTAAACCGGTGAGAAGGTCCGCAGAAAGGCCAATCCGAGGCGCGTCCCGATGCAGCCGGGCGACTCGGATGGTGGTATCGGAGGGTTTCCAGGGGCTTGATCAGCCTTGCTTGCTAAGCTGCTCGATCGCTTCACGCCAAACGGCGGGGTTCCCCAGGCGAACCGCCTGGTCCACCCCGACGTTCTCCAGTAACAGGGCCAGCATCACCAGGCGGTCCCGCTCGCTCCAGAAGAGTTTGCCTTCGATCATCTCGATCTTTTCCGGGGCCAACGCGTGGCGGGCACGGGCTTCTTCGCCCCACCACGCTCGGCCTTGGCGGCGAATGTCCCATTGCACATCGGGCATCTCTTCTTCGTCCGCGAGATCATCCTCGTCAGCAGACATCAGCTTTTCTCCCAACCCGCGTTATTTGGCATTGGCCATCACCTGGAGCTGCACCACGCTGCGCTGCTGCTCCTTTTCCAGGTACTGGCGCCCCTTCTTGACGTTGACATGGTCCCACGGCAGCACCTCGGTCAGGGGCCGCGGCCGATGGGTATACCATGCCGGGTCGATGCCCAGGTCGGCGAACGTCTGCCACCAGACCTGCGGCTTGAAGTACTCGCGCCAGCCGTCCAGCCGGCAGCCGCGCCGCCACGCCTCTTCCAACGCCGGCGCCACCCGTCGGTCGCCGCGCGTCAGGATCCCTTCCAGCAGACTGCACTCGATGTCGTGCTGCTTGATCTTCACCGAGCGGATCTTGCACCGCTGCCGCAGATACTGCCCCGCCCAGCGCAGGTACTCGCGCGTCTGCATCCCATTCCACTGGTACGGCGTGTGCGGCTTGGGCACGAAGTTCGACACCGACGCCGTCACCTCCACATACCGCCCCTTCACCTCCTTGCCGATCCGGGCGATCTCCTCAGCCATGTCCACGATGCCGTCCAGATCGACTACCCGCTCGCCCGGCAGGCCGCACATGAAGTACAGCTTGACGCGCTGCCAGCCGTTCTTGAACGCCTCGCGGCAGCCCTCGTAGAGGTCCTCGTTCTTGATCTTCTTGCGGATCTGCTCGCGCATGTCGTCGCGGGCCACCTCGGGGGCCAGCGTCAGGCCGCTCTTGTGGATACCCTGCATCAGTTTCGGCAGCGAGCGGAGCTGATGATTGATGCGCAGGCTCGGCAGCGAGACCCCCACCCCCAGCGGCGTGAACACCTCATGCATCCGCTTGACCAATTCCTCGAAGTAGGGGTAATCACTGGTGCTGAGGCTGAGCAGGCTGATCTCGTTGTGGCCCGTGTTGCGGTAGCTCTCTAGCGCCGCCTGCACAATCGTCTCGACCTTGCGTACGCGCAGCGGCCGCTTGATCACCGTGGACTGGCAGAAGCGGCACTGCCACGGGCAGCCGCGCATGATCTCGATGGCGATGCGGTCGTGGGTCGTCTCCACAAACGGCACCACCGGCCTGGTCGGCAGCGGGATGGCGTCGAGGTCCTGCTCGATGGTGCAGGCCATGATTTCGCGCGGCACGTCGGAGCGGGTCCGGTTCATGGCGGCGATGGTGCCGTCGGCGTGGTACTCCGGCTCATAAAACATCGGTGCGTATGCCCAGGTGGTGCCGCCGACGATCTCGGCGATCAGGTCTTCCCGTCGCTTACGCTCCGGGCTCGTAGCCGCCCGTTCCTTGAGCGTCATCCACCGGTCCATGACCCAGGGGAGGCTTTCCTCGCCGTCGCCGATGACGAAGATATCGATGAAGGGGGCGAGGACCTCAGGGTTCTGAGCACCAGGGCCGCCGGCGATGACCAGGGGGTGGTCCAGGGTGCGGTCCTTGCTGTGCAGCGGGATGCCGCCCAGGTCGAGCATCGTCAGGATGTTGGTGTAGCAAACCTCGTACTGCAAACTGAAGCCGACCAGATCGAAGTCTCGCAGCGGCGTGAAGGTCTCCAGGCTGTACAGCGGCAAGCCGTGGCGGCGCAGCTCCTGCTCGAAGTCAAGCGCGGGAGTGAAAGCGCGTTCGCAGGCCCACTGCGGGTCGCCGTTCATGATGCTGTAGAGCACCTGCAAACCGTGGTGGCTCATGCCGAGGGTGTAGAGGTCGGGGAAGGCGAGGCAGAGCTTGCCGCGGACCTGGCGATGGTCCTTGACGACGCTGTTCAGCTCGCCGCCGATGTACTGGGCAGGCATCTGAACACGCGGCAGCAGCCGCGCGACGGCTTCCTTCAGCGACGTGTTGATCATGGCAACCGCTCCCGAAACGAACGGCGGGACCAGGCACAGAGCCCCGCTCCTGATACTACTACGGCAGTGCCGACGGCGACATCTGCTGCCAGCACAAGGGGATTGAACTACTCCAAACGACCGGCGTCCCAGAATAGGCCGTAGTTGACTGCAAGGCCTGGTCAAGCGTCGTCCTACTTGGAACCGCGCCACTGTCGCTGCACGACGCCATTCTTGAACTTGAGCCCCAGCTGGCAACCAACTCCATGATACCATCCGAGAGTGTAATCATTTCCAGGGATGTACGATGGCTCCTGGCGTTCATCATACCAAGGTTGTCCGAGCCGCCGGATGACTTGCTCTTCGGTCCAGCCCACGAAGCTACCCCAAAACCAAGGTGGCCCGTAGACGAGCGATATCCAGGCGAGCAGCATCGCCACGAGCATCCCAACTGGGATCGCTTGCCTCAGGGCCATCTTCATCGCCTAACGCCAAAGCCCAGTCGCTGGGTGCCGCGCGCTGAAACGTCGAACATTGAGAAACCGTGACACGGCCCCCGGTCGGCTGCAGCACCGGCTTAGGCCTCGCTCGCCATCACTTAGGGCCAGGCCAGATACGCAAGCCGTGACTTGTTGGCGGGCCCGAATCATCGGTTCCCCGGCGATCGGGATAATGTCTAGGATATTCTTGGCCAAGAAACATTGCTAGATCAGCGATTGCCTCCAACCGTCCGAGCAAATCACCCTGACAGACCCCGTCCTCAATCCTTCCGAGGCGATCTCCGTCGATGTCCAACAGCCAGGTGATCCCGTAGCGTTCCGACCACTCGCAAAGCAACCGTACTAACTCTTGGATGTCGTTTCGCTTGGGGTGACTTGCAGCTGCCGCTTCCATTTCGTCGGCCCAAGGATGGAGATTCAACTTGCTGCCACCCCGCAGCCTGCTGTCTTCCTCAGTGTCGTAGAGCCCGGGTGGTTCGCACAAGAGCCACGGCTGCTTCCTTTGGTATTGTCGAAGCTCCGCGCGGATAGCCTCCTCAACCTTCTTCGGGACCGGTTGTAGCGAGGTGTAGTACAGACTAACGCCCATGTGGTTGCCTCCTAGGGCCTAACCGGTATTATGCCAAAAAGAACCCGAACCTGTCCGCAGGAGATTCTATCGAAGTTGTGCGACGAATGCGCATGAGGAACCGCCTCCGGGAAAGCCGCCGTGAAACTCGCCGTTACCTCCGACCTGCATTTCCCGATCACCCCGGTCGCCCGGATCACCGTGATGGCTCGCCCGAGCGACGTCTTCTCCCCCCATGCCCTCGTCCTGGCGGGCGACGTGGCGGAATCGCTCTACGACGTGGAGGAATGCCTGGCGATCATCACCAGGTTGGTTTCCTGCCCCGTCCTGGTGCTGGCCGGCCGGTGTGGCGGGGCCTGAATCTTTCTGCCGGACCATAAAACCCTGCGTGAGATTGGAAAAATCCCAAAAACGCAGCCGGATTTTCATTGCCCCGGCCATCGAAATGCTTTATCATGATTGAGTTGTCACCCCCGTCGATGGTGACTCCTTTACCAACGTCTCCGGAGACGTCTTCAAGTCATAAGGGTCGGCACGGATGCAGTACCCCATCCCGAGGCAACGGCGCCGCGAAAAGGACTAGGGCGGTCAGGGCCTGTCTTCCTGGCCGCGGCCGGTTCTGTTTGAGGTCAGCCGTTGGCCGAGGCCCCTGCGCACGGCTGCTGGGAACGAGGAAGATCCGGGCAGCGGTGTGATGTGATTTCTCGCTCCCTCACCCCCACCCCTCTCCCCCTCCGAGGGGGAGAGGGGTGGGGGTGAGGGGGCGGGGTGGGTTGAAGCTCGGTTCAAAGGAGCAGCACAGTGACGACCTCCTCTCCGGTGGTACTCTCGCGGGCGGCTTCTGCCCTGCGGCAAAGTCCCATCCCGTCGTTACGCAACCTCTGCGTCGAGGAGACCGATACGACCGTGGTGATCGCGGGCCAGGTCTCCAGTTACTACCTTAAGCAGTTGGCCCAGGAAACGGTCATGCCGGTCCTGGGTCGGCGCGAGTTGATCAACCGCGTTAACGTGGTCCGCACTCAGGCTGGTCAGTAACCCGGGTGCCGGTCCAAGGCGGCATCTTTGTCAGCCGTCATCCGGAGCGGCCGCCGCAAGGAGGACGATGCGCCCCGGTTGTCGGGCGGGCCCTCCAACCGCCCCGAGTACGTGGTATCTCTGCCAATCGTTCAATTCCGCAAGCATGGGGCCAGAATTCCCCGGTCCTGAAGCCGCCGATTGCCCCAATTGCCTGCCTTGCCCTGTCAGTAGGAATCCCGGTCGGAGTCCGCGTTGACCCGTCCGCTGCGGCCGGCTATGGTTGCCTCGCGCGTCCGGCTGCTCAACCGGTCAAAATCCTGTCGAGGCAGAGTCTGTCGTCAACCAGGAGAGGGGCCGTGTCCATGAGCCGTAAATCCGTCCTGTTGGCCACCGGCATCCTGGTGCTGCTGATCGTCGGCGTCGTGGCCACCCTGCTTTTGTTGATCCGTCATGAGCCGACTTTCTATCGTACTGCTGCCCTGCCGCCGGGAATGAGTCGGAAGAAACACTCCAACGACTTCCTGCAACAGCTAACCCAACTTATCTCGGCCATGAACGATGCCCGGGAGTGGTCGGCCCAGTTCACCGAGGAGCAGATCAACGGCTATCTGGAGGAAGGATTCCGCACTTCCGGCCTGGAAGAGCAGATGCTCCCCGACGACATCAGTGACCCGCGCGTTCGGATCGAGGCCGACCGCATCCGGCTGGGCTTCCGTTACGGCGGCCTGTGGGGAGCGGTCGTTGGTATCGACCTGCGCGTCTGGGTGGCGAAGAAGGAACCCAACGTGGTGGTCGTGGAGCTACAGGGGATGCAAGCGGGCGCCCTGCCGATCAGCGCCCAGTCGTTGCTGGAGCACGTCTCTGAAGCCGCCCGCCGCCAGAACATCGAGGTAACGTGGTATCGGCATCAGGGGAATCCCGCCGCACTGCTCCGTTTCCAGGGGAAGCGTTCGCGGGCCACGGTGCAGTTGCAGCAGCTGGAGCTGCATCCCGGCCGGCTGGTCATCCAGGGCCGCTCCATTGACCCGGCCGCCGCGCGCGGCGCCCTGTCCGCCGCCTCGGAGTAGCGGCCCCCTCACGCCGGCTTAAACGTCAGGGTCCAGCCACCAGCCGGGTCTTCCTCTAACCGGGCCGTCCCCCGCAGGCGGCTGCCGTCCAGCTGCACCACCAGTCGCCCCGGGCCGCTGTCGAGTTGGTCGAACGTGCCCCCATCCCAGCGCTGCACGCGGCCGCGGCCGCCGCGGACCGGCCCCTCGTAGTCCAGATAGACGAGTCGATGATCGAACGATGCCGCTGCCGGCACTGCGCGGCCGGGCTCCGGCGGCGCCTCCAGCCGCCAGGTCCGGAGTACGTCGCCGACCTCCAGCATGAAGTCCCAGTGCAGCGACGGGTGGTCGTGTTCCAGAATCACGTAGCGAGGCATTGGGGCGTCCTCCCAACTGCCTTGACACGCCTGCCGCTTCCCGTTTAGATACCGCCGACTTCCTTCGCCGCCCAGGCCGTCCGGGGGACCATCATGGACACCAGCCCGAGGACTTACCTGGCTGAGTTGATCGGCACCTTCACCCTGGTCTTTCTGGGCGCCGGCGTCGTCTGTACCAGCAAGCTGGCCGAGCTGTCCGGCCAGTACCAACCTTACCTGGTCGGCATCGCCCTGACCCAGGGGGCCATCCTGGCGGCGGCCTTGACCGCCACGCTGAACGTCTCGGGCGGTTACCTCAACCCAGCCGTCACCCTGACGTTGTGGGTCTACAAGCGTCTCGCTGGCGGCCGGGCCTTCGGACTGGTCGTCGCGCAGGTCCTGGGAGCCCTGCTGGCGGGACTGCTGCTGCGGATCACTTTCCGCGAGGACGTGCTTCAGGAGGCCCGGCTGGGGACGCCGCACCTGTTCTTGCCGGTCTTCGGCGGCCAGCCGAACGAGCCGCCGCGGTTGGCGATGGTCCTCAGCGGCATCGGCATCGAGCTCGTCTTGACCTTTATCCTAACCTTCGCCATCTTCGGCACGGTCATCGACCCACGGGCGCCGCGGCTGGGCGGCCTGGGGGTCGGGCTGGCGCTGACGGCTTGCGTCCTGGTCGGCTTTGACCTGACCGGCGCCGCCGCCAACCCGGCCCGCTGGCTCGGCCCGGTCGTCTGGGAGGCGACCGTGCGGAGCGAGGGCGCCTTCCACGACCACGCCGTCTACTGGATCGGCCCCACTCTCGGCGCCCTGCTGGCCGGCGGCCTCTACACGGCGCTGATCCTGCCCCCCGAGGGAGAGGGCCGGCCTGTTCCGAAGAAGTGATCTCCCGGCCGGCCCGGCGGACCGCACTTATGCGCCCCTTAACCCTGGATGACCTTTTGCCCCTGGACGAATACGCCGGCCGGCGGCGCGAGTTCTTTGAGTCGCTGCTCCGCTACGTCGATCGCCACCGCCGGGTCCGCATCGGCCCGCGCCTGACCTTGGTGTTCGAGAACCGCCAGACGCTCTGGTTCCGCGTGCAGGAGGTGCTGCGCGTCGCCCGTCTGGCCGAGCCGCAGCGCGTGCAACAGGAACTCGACCTGTACAACCGCCTGCTCCCTGGCCGGGGCCGCCTCCAGGCCGCCCTGTTGATCGAAGTGAGCGACGAGAGCCGGCTGATGGAGGAACTAGCCTCCTGGCGAGACCTGCGCGGCGACGAGCTACGGCTGCACATCGGCGGCCGCAGCTACCCGGCCGAGTTGATGACCTGCCGGCCGGAAGACCGCTGCATCGGGGCGGCCCACTGGGTGCAATTCACCCTCGACCCTGTCGGCCGCCGGCTGCTGGCCGACTTCCGCCAGCCGGCCCACATCGAGGCAGCCACTCCTTCCTACCGCCACGAGAGCCCACCGCTCAGCGATGATGTCCGCCAAAGTCTCCTTGAGGATCTGGAACTGTCCGACCGTGATCCTCTGCCGCCGCGGTGATGACCGCCAGCGCCAGAAACATCAGCGCCAGCCAGTAGTAGTTCAGGTGGGCCGCCCGATTGAAGACGAAGAAGGCCAGGATCGTGGCCGCGCTCCCCAGGGCCACTCCCGCCAGCGCCGGCGCGCCGCGCCGCCAGAGCCAGCCTGCGACCGCCGCAGCCGCCCCCAGCCCGAGCCAGCCGGGGAACTGCTGACCGGTCGCGACCGCTACCGCTGCCAAGACCGACAGCGAATCCTCACGTAGCGGAGTGTAGAAGTGAAACTCTACGATCCCGTGCCAGAATCCGCGCGGGTCCCACACCAGAAACGGCAGGGCGATCAGCCCGGCCAGGGTCGCCGCCCGGGCGACATCCTTCCATCCGACCCGGCGCGAGGCCATGAACGCTGGCAGCAGCAGAAAGCCATACTGCTTCAGCGAAATCACCCCGGTCAGGGCCAGCACCACGACCCGCCGCTGGCCGCTGGCGAGGGCCCACACTCCCAGGCTTGCCGCCAAGGCCAGCAGCGGCTCGGTCCAGGCCAACTCCACCACCGCCACCCCCCAGGGATTGCAGAGGAAGGCAATCGCGGCCAGCTCCGCCGGGTGCCCCGCCGGCAGCCCCAGCTGCCGACCAACGGCCACCAGGACCCCGGCCGTGCCGACCATCGCCAGCAGCAGACTCCAGCGAACGTCGCCTGCCAGGTAACCGGGCAGCACCAGTAGCAAGCTGAGCGGCGGGTAGGGGAACGTCTGAATCTTGCCGTCCTTGACCATCTCCTCGCCGAAGAAGCGCGTGTGGGAATAGGGGTTGGGGTACTCGGCGGTGTAAGGGTTATCCCCCCGGAGTAAGCACGCACTGGCCCGCTGCTGGAAGTGCCAGACGTCGATGGCCGGCTCCGGGGCGGCCTCGGTCAGCAGCCAAGCCCCCAGCGCGAAGTAGACGACCAGGACGGCGGCGAAGCGCCCGCGCGGCCAGGGGCAGTCCTTCCAGGTGTAGCTCAATGCCAGCAGCCCGATCAGCAGGGCGGCCAGGAAGGGAGGCAGCGATAGGCGGTCCCTTGGCAAAAAAGCACTCTCCGGCCGCAGTCCCAACCAGACGAGCTCCACCGCCACCAGACTGCCCAGCAGCCACGGCAGCAGGGTAAAACTTTCGACCGTCTCCGGCTGGCGCCGGGTGCAGCCGGTCAGGGCCGCCAGCAGCGCCGCCAGGACAAGCACCAGGCTGGGCAGGTCGAAGGCAGCGCCGCTGCGCAGGATAGCTGCGGTCAAGAGTCCGAAAGCGAGCAGGGCGCTCTTGGTCCTCATGCAATTAAGGATATGCTATAAACGGCAACGGTGACGGCCGGGCGACTACCATTTGGTGGTGAGGGCGGTCTTCTTGTCGGCGAAGTGCTTCACCGGGATGCCCATGGTGTGCAGGATGCCCTGCAACTCGGGGCGGAGGCGGCACAGGGCCATGGTGCTGCCCCACGGCCGCAGCCAGCTGTACAGCTCTCTGATCATCTCTACGGCCGCGGTTGACATGCGCTTGACGTTCTTGAAATCGAGGAGGACGCGCAGGTTGGGACGGGCCAGGTTGTCGGTGAGCTCCTTCCTGACCAAGGCGATCTCCGCCTCGTCAACCAGGTAGATGTCATTGAAACGGCAGACGGTGATGCCGCTGTCCAGGGCGATGCGCAGCCGACCCTTGACCACGCCGCGCTTGATCATCAGCCGGTCGAGGATCGCCTCGGCCGCCTGGGCAGCGCTGCTGGCTTTCTCCGAGAACTGTTCGAATTCCTCATTGAGGGTTTCCACCGGCTTCTGGACATCGGCGGTGTCTAGGCACTTCAGCGCCCACTCCTCCAGGTCGCGCTGCGACAGCGGCTTTTCCCGGAACTGGACGATGAACTCCAACGGCCCGACTACCAGCCGGTCCTTGGCATGCAGCGGCCATTCCTCGCCCGGCGGCACCAACTCGCCGTTGACCAGCGTCGGCTGGCCGCTGTTCAAATCCCGGACGAAGACCTTGTTGTCGCGTGTGACTATAGCGCAGTGCTGGCCGCCGATGCCGGGCAGCCGGGAGCGCAGCTGGCACATGGGATCGGACCCGATCAAGAACAGGTCGATCTTGATCGGGATCGGCATGCCCTGGTGCTTGCCGCTCGCAACGATCAGGTAAAGTTTGCGGATGCCCATGTGCTCCCCTCGGGAGACCTGTTGAATGGCCGGCAAGAAACTCGGGGAGAACGACTTCAATGCTACTGCCGCCACCGTCCCGTCGCAAGGGTTTTCTCGGCCCGATGCCGGGTCGCGGACCGTTGTGCTTGGCAGAGCGAGGACCGAACGGCATAATAACGAGGAGCGACTCTTGACCGGAGCCGGGGCCTCGCCCGAGGTAGTCCTGTACAGACACGGAACATTTATGGAGATGCCCGACGCTAGCACCTTGGCGGAGCAGCTTCAGAAGCTGGGGTTGGTGACCGAAGCGCAGTTGCAGGAGGTGCAGGAGGAGCTGGGCCAGCAGACCGACGACCCGGCGGCGCTGCTACGCGCGTTGGAGCGCAAGAGCTACTTGACCTCCTGGCAGACCCAGAAGCTGCTCAAGGGCGAGACTGCCGGCTTCTTTTACGGCGGCTACCGGGTGCTTTACCAGGTGGCCTCCGGCAGCTTCGGCCGGGTCTACCGCGCCGTGGATCCGCACAGCGGCCAAGGGGTGGCGATCAAGGTGCTGCGCCGCCGCTGGTGCAACGAGCTGCCGCGGGTTGAGCTGTTCATGCGCGAGGGGAAGGTTGGCCTGTCGCTGGTCCACCCCAACATCGTGCGAACCTTGGCGGTGGACTACGACCCGCTCACCGGGCAGTACTACCTGGTGATGGACTTCATCGAGGGGGGCAACCTCCGCGACTTCCTGGCCATTCGCAAGAAGCTGGAGCCGGCCGAGGCCCTCCGCCTGTTGGAGGATGCAGCCCAGGGGTTGGCCTACGCCCATGCCCACGGCGTCACGCACCGCGATATCAAGCTGACCAACATCCTGATCAGCGTCGATGGCCGGGCCTTGCTGGTCGATTTCGGCCTGGCCAAGATCTATGCCTTGGGCAAGGACGACGACGTCAAGGTCGATCGGACGATCGATTACGCGGCCCTGGAGAAGGCAACCGGCGTTCGGCCGGGCGATGTCCGCAGCGACATCTTCTTTCTGGGCTGTGTCTTCTACGAGATGCTCACCGGCCGCTCGCCGCTGATCACCGGCAAGCAGCGGACCACCCGGATGCAAATGCAGCGCTTTGACAACATCCCGCCGATCGCCCCGCACGAGATCGCCGGGCCGCCGTCGGTCATCCGGCTGGTCGAGACCATGATGGCGTTCAATCCGCAGCACCGCTACCAGACGATGACCCAGGTATTGGAGGCGATCCGGACCGTCCGCCGTGAGGTCGAGGGGAAGGGGCCGGCCCCTGCTGCTCCCCCGGTGACATCGTTGTTCGTGGTTGAGAGCGACGAGCGCTTGCAGAATGCCCTCCGCGATCGCTTCAAGCAACTCGGCTATCGGGTGTTCCTGGCGGCCGATCCGGCCCGGGCCCAGGACCGCTTCCGCCAGCAGCCGTTCGACGCCCTGGTGCTGGACGCCAGTACCACCGGCGAGGAGGGGTTCCAGACCTTCGACCGAATCATGTCAGAGGCGCGGCGGCGCCAGCTCAACTGCGCCGGCATCCTTATCCTGGGAAAGGACCAGGCCGACTGGGCCCAGCGCCTGCCGCCACAACCGATGGTGGCGGTGATGGTCCAGCCGGTCACCTTTAAGCAGGTGTATCGCAAGCTCCGCGAGATGGTGCCCCCCCCTTCCTCGGAGACGAACGACAATCGGGACCAGGCGGCCGAGGACCGCAAACCGTAAGCGGCGACGGACACGAAGGGTATCGTAGAGGTCTCGCCGAGCGCGGCGAGGATATTCGCGTTCTCACCGCCCCGGAATGGGCCGGCCCATCCGTTCCAGCAGCCGCTTCATATCCTCCCACACGTCGCGCTTCTTTTCCGGGCTGCGGAGCAGGTAGGCGGGGTGATAGGTACACAGCACCGGAATGCCGCGGTAACTATGGAATCGGCCGCGCAGCCGGCCGATCGGAAGTGTGGTGCCGAGCAGGTTCTGGGCAGCACAGGCCCCCAGGGCGCAGATGAACTTCGGCCGCACCAGCTCCAGCTGCCGTTCAAGAAACGGTCGGCAGTTGGCCGCCTCATTCGGCAACGGTGTACGGTTGCCCGGCGGCCGGCATTTCAGGATATTGCAGATATAAACCTCCTCACGCTTCATCCCACAAGCGGCGATGATGCGGTTAAGCAGTTGGCCGGCGGCGCCGACGAACGGCTCGCCCTGGGCGTCCTCGTCGGCGCCGGGCGCCTCGCCGACGAAGCAGAGTTCCGCGTCCACCGGGCCGACACCGAAAACGGTCTGCGTCCGCGTCGAAGCCAGCTCGGCACAGCGCATGCAGCGGGCGACCTCCCCGGCCAGCACGGTCAGGGCGTGCCGGCGCTCTTCCGGCGTCAACCCGTCCCTCGCCGCCGGCGGGTCGGGCGCCTTTTCCAACTCGGCGAACAGCGACCGTGTCTCGCCGGAGGCCGGGGGGGCAGGGGTAGATGACTCAGCCGTTGGCGACGCTGCGGGGGCATCCGGCAGCCACTCCACCCCCGCGGCCCGCAGACTGTCCAGATGCTGGCGAACCTGCCGGGCCCATTCTTCCGGTGTCGGACGGGACGAATCAGTCATGAGGTTCTCCCATTCGTCATTCGTCATTGGTCATTGGTCATTCGTCATTCGTCATTGGTAAGTGGTCAGAACTCCTGAGCCTTCTCTCCCCTAATGACGAATGACCAATGACATATAATGAAGATTTACCAGAGCCGCCCCGGTCGCTTCCAGGTCGGTTCGGGCGGATGTCGCGGGATGAACTGGAGGAGGTACGGCCATGCCGACACAACCGGACACCTTCACCATCGGCCTGGTGCAGATGCGCTGCGCGGCAGAGCCGGAAGCCAATCTCGACAAGGCCGTCGCCCGCATCCGCCAGGCGGCGGCCGCCGGGGCACAGATCATCTGCCTGCCCGAACTGTTCCGCTCGCTGTACTTTTGCCAGCGCGAGGACCCGGCTAACTTCGAGTTGGCTGAGCCGATTCCCGGCCCTTCAACGGAGCGGCTGGGGCAGGTGGCCCGTGAGACCGGCACGGCGGTGGTGGCCAGCCTGTTCGAGCGCCGCGCTCCGGGCGTCTACCACAACACCGCTGTCGTCCTCGACGCCGATGGCGCGCTGCGCGGCCTGTACCGCAAGATGCACATCCCCGATGATCCGCTTTACTACGAAAAGTATTACTTCACCCCCGGCGATCTGGGTTTTCGGGCATTCGACACCCGCTTCGGCCGGGCCGGGGTGCAGGTCTGCTGGGACCAGTGGTATCCGGAGGGGGCCCGGCTGACAGCTCTGCGGGGGGCAGAGGTCCTGTTCTACCCGACGGCGATCGGCTGGCACCCAGCGGAGAAGGCACGCTACGGGGCCGCCCAGCACCAGGCCTGGGAACTGATCCAGCGCAGCCATGCCGTGGCCAATGGCGTCTACGTGGCGGCGGTCAACCGGGTCGGCCACGAGGGACCTGCCGAGGGAGGGCTGGAATTTTGGGGCGCCTCGTTCGTCTGCGACCCGTTCGGCGAAGTGATCCGGCGGGCGTCGCACGACCGGGAGGAGTTGCTGATCGTCACCTGTGACCGCCGTCGGATGGAGGAAGTGCGCCGCCACTGGCCCTTCCTGCGGGACCGCCGCATCGACGCCTACGGCGACATCACCCGGCGGCTGATCGATTAATCATCCGGGCCGTGGTTGCGGGTGACGTTGCTCCAAACTCGGAGCATCGGTGCCGGGGAATAACGAGCCCGCATTTTTCTCGACTCGTGCAAGGAAACGGCTATATTGTATTCCCGGCTTAATGGGCCGCCGTTTCCACGAGTCGAACATCCCTGGCAGGTGGAGGTTCGAGCAATGCGACAGCTACTCCGATGTGGCGGTATGATGGCGGCGCTGGTGGTGCTACTGACCGCGTTCGCGGCCGGCCAGAACCCGGCGTCCAAGCAGCCGGCCAACAAGAAGTCCGCCCCCCAGACCGGCGAGATCACCGGCAAGTTGGCGATGGTCGGTGGCAGCTCCAAGATCTTGACTCTGGCGGTGGAGTACCAGGTCTACGAGCCCAGTGCCGACCCGCTGGCGGGAGTCCGAGCCGGCGATGCCCAGGAGAAGGTCATCCGGCAGATGATGGAGGTCCAGCGGGAGCAGGCCCGGGTGATGCAGAGCCGTAATCCACGGGAGCGGATGCGCCGGATGCAGGAGCTGGCCCTCGACATGCAACGACTCCAACGCGAGTTGACCCGCCTCGGCGTGAGCAACCGGCAGGTCTTCAAGACGATCACCAAACGCGACGACTACGAAATCCAGACAGACGACAACACCAAGATCCGCTTCCTCCAGCCACCCCTGATATTCGACGACAAGGGCAACCCCAAGAAATACACCTCTGCTGAACTCCAGCAGATGAGGGACCCTCGGTTGCCGGGCTACAAGGGCGACTTTGACCAGCTTAAGCCGGGCCACATCGTCAAGATCACCCTGGGCAAAAAGCCGGCCCCGCCGGGCGCCAACGATCCCGGCGAGGATCTCCCGTATGCCACGATGGTCCTGGTGACCGGCGAATCAACCCCACCGCCGCCACGGAACAAGAAAGACAACCGCTAGGGAGTATCCGGTCAACCGATCGGTTATGGTTTGCGGCCTTGAAGCCGGCAGTCCCCGCGCCAAGCGACAGCGGCGGCCGCCGCTCCGCGCTGTCGTTCGGCCTCAAGGAGTATCCCCTTATGGAACTTCCCAGGTCACTCTTTCTCATTGTCCTTGTCGCATGCCTTGCCTGCGGGCCAGTGGCTGGCAACAGCGTCCTCTTCGCCCAGGCCGGAGCGACCCGCAGAAGCAGTGCTGCGTTTCACCCCGGCCACCCCGGAATGACATCACCGAGCCTGGGAGCGGATATTGGGTGCTCTAGCCGACCCGGCGGCTGAATTCGGTCGTCCGGCGGCGCAGGCGACTGGGGCAAAGGAATGACCGATGATCAATGTCAGCCCCGCGCCGAGATGTTTGGCGTGCGATCGCCGTTCCCCACTTCACCGGGCCGTCGGACAGGGGAGCTGGAGTGTCCCCCGCAGTTGACCCGAAGGGACGTCCCACAAGGCCATGACGCCGCTGCCGCTCGTCGCCAACGTCCGGCCGTCCGGCGGAAACGCCAGGCAGAAAAGTCCCTTGCACTCTTCGCCCAGCTGCAAGGATGGACTCACCCGTAGCCGAATTCGCCTCACCGGTAGCCGCGCGATGGACCGGATTCATAGCCTCGCGATGGACCGGATTCACTTCTTCTCGCGCTTGTAGACGGCCAGCTCGTCCTCGGTCCCCGGCTTGCTGGCGAACTCCTTGGGGCGCTGGTCCTTGCCCGCGGGGCCCGAGGCCATCTTCAACGTGTCACCTTCGATCTCATAGATACCGAGTGATTTTTTCCCCTTGTTCGGGCCGCTCGTCGGCGTCGAGTCAATCGTCTTGGGCTTCTTGGTCGGGTCGATGGTGAACGTCCCCTCCTCGAAGACCTTGTCCTTGACATACAGGGTGTAAGTGTTGTCCTTGATCACCACCCGCAGGTCCTTGAGGTCCTCCGCGGGCACTTCCTTGCCGTCAGCGATCAGCGACGCTACGATCCAGGTCCCTTGCAACTTTTCCAGGTCCCTCTTGACCTCTTCCTTGGGCTGGGCGGCGGCCAGCACCAGCCCGACGATCAAGACCAACAACACCTTTCCTTTCATGGCGCACCTCCAGTCACGAGCGAGGCCTTTGGCAGCAGCATACCGGCGGGTGCGGCGGTTGTAAAGGAAACCGGCTGTTTCGCCGGGATTCCCTTTGCCCCAGGTGGCCTGCCCGTCGTAGACTCCCGGACGTGCCACTCCAACGGATTCACTACCGGCGGTTGACAACGGCCGGCCGCGCCCCGATAGTACACGCATCTCACGTCGCCCGTCCCCTTCGCAAGGAGCCGTCCCATGTGGGTCCCCAAGTGGCAGCGCGACCGGAAAAAGGGGGTCGATTCCCCTGTGCCGACGCAGGTTGTCTCCAACGAGGAGTTCATTCCTCGGCCGCAGAACGAGTCACAAAAAAAGGTCGAGTACCTGATCGGCGTTCTGGCTGAGGAGAAGGCGAAGAAGCTCGGCATGGACCGCCGGAGCTTCATGGCCAGCTCAATGGGCCTAGCCACCTGCTTCCTCGCCAGCAACTTGGTCTACGGCAAGCACTGGGAGGTCGAAGAGATCGAGACGCTGGAGCCGGCCGCTACCGAGGAGAAATGGCCCAAGGGAGAGTACTTCATCTTTGATGTCCAGACCCACTTCACCAACGGCCTGGCCCTGGGCTTCCGCGACATGGAGTTCATCCGCAACATGGGCTTCAAGCTCAAGAATGACGCGGACGCCTACAGCTTCCCCAATTTTGTCAAGGAAATCTTCTTTGACAGCGAAACGAACATGATCGTGATCTCCGGCGTGCCGGGCAAGGAGATCAACCGCGGGCCGGACGGTAAGATTCTGGAGGGCAAGGCGCGGACCCCGGGCTACGCCGGTCAGATCCTGCCGAGTTGGCTGATGGCTCAGCGCAAGAAGGAGATCAACGACCTGGCCGGCTGCCAGCGGGCGCTGTGCCAGGGGAACTGCGCCCCCAACCACTACTGGGACACCAAGACCAATGCCCCCGACTGGACCGCCCTGTTCGAACAGATGGAGCGCGAGGTCAAGACCTACGGCATCGACTCGTGGAAGTGGTACTGCCACACCGACCCCGGCCGCTCCGGCAACGGCTTCCGGCTCGACGACGAGAAGCTGACCTACCCGTTCTACGAGCGCTCCAAGAAGCTGGGGCTGAAAATTTTCTCAGTGCACAAGGGCTACGCCTCGCAGTCGCGAACCCTGGGCCACCTGGCCAATCCGGCCGACGTGGAGAAGGCCGCCCTCGACCACCCTGACCTGACCTTCATCATCTACCACTCGGCCCTGAAGCACGACCCGGCCGAGCCGGAGTTCAAGAAGGAAGGATTCTTCGACCCGACGACCGGCGATTTCGCCTGGCACGATGTCCTTATGAAGATCAAGCAGCGCAACCCGCAGCTGACCAACGTTTATCCGGAGATCGGCTCGGCCTTCGGCAGCCTGGCGATCCAGCACCCGGTGATGTGCCAGCACCTGATCGGCAAGAACATCAAGTACTATGGAGTCGATCATGTCATCTGGGGGACCGACTGCTTGTGGTGGGGCTCGCCGCAGTGGGTGATCGACGCCTTCAAGCGCTTCCAGATTTCCGACGAGCTGTGCGAGAAGTTCGGCTATACCAAGTTGACCAAGGAGGACAAGGCGAAGATCTTCGGCCTGAACGCGGCGAAGATCTACGGCGTGGACGTGAACGCCCCGCGCAAGGGGCTGCCGCGGGACACCTTCGAGAAGCTGAAGCAGGCCTACCTTGACCAGGGAGGGCGGCGCACGAACGCGGCCTACGGCTGGGTCCGGGCGGAAGAGTAAGGTACTGCATGGAGCGGGGCGCCTGTGCTCCACGACTCAGCGAGTTGCTGCGGAGGATCAGCGATGAATACCGACTGCGAGCCCGATTACGAACATCTGCCGGCCGGCGTGCCGATGGACGAGACGGACGTCAGCCTGAGGGCGTACCTGGCCCGGTTGCCCGACGAGCACCTGGCCCGCTACGACCCATCCTGGACCGACGAGCAGGTGATGGAATGGGACGGCAACTTCCGTTCGGACGGGGCGCTGATGCTCGTCTGCTGCGAGCGCGACGTGGACGTGCATGAGTTTCGCCGGGTGCTGGAAGAGCACCTCCGGTTCCGCATGCCAGACCGGCGCTGAAGGGCTGCCGGCTGCCGTTGAACCGGGCCACCCGTCCGGACCAATCCCGACTGGAGAGCCAGCCGTGACGGGCAAACAAGGGGCGGCTGGCGCCGCCGGTCCCGGTTCGGTGAAGCGGTTAGAAGGCGTTCGGCGGGATCACCTCTCCCTGGGCGCGCGTGACCAGCATGATGAGCACATTGACATCGGTCCCTTCGCGGAGGAACTGGACCGAGCCGTCGCCCATCAGCACATTGGCCCCGCCGGGGTGGAAGCTGTAGACCTCGTCCCGGTTATTGCAGTTGACCGCGCACCCTCCCGGGGTGGTCATGGTCGTGGGGTTAAAACCGGTCACCGTGATCTGGGTGTCCGGGTTGGCCCAGGCGCCCGTGCCGCCCCCGGTGCTGATGAATTTCCCCATCTGCCAGGTCTGGTTACGGCCGCCATCCTCGGCCAGCAGGATGGTGCTCGACGAGCCGTCAGTGATCTCCACCACCCGGCGGGCGATGTTGTTCCCCAAGATGCCGATGTAGGTCGGGTCCGAACGGGGCATGTTGGTGACGAAGGGGTTCGGCCGGGTGATCTGGTTAGGCGGCGAATAGTCCATGACGCCGCGGTTGCGCGAACCTTTGCGGGCGGGCGGGGCCGACGGGCAGAGGAACGTCTTGATATCGTGCTGGTTGACCCCGCCCGGGTTGGCGTCGTTGGTGGCGGCATCATTCCAGGTCCGGTCGAGACGGTAGAGCCGGGCCAGGTTGTCCTGCTCAATGTAGGGGAGAATGAGCGGCGTCCAGGAATGGACAATGCCGGTCTGCGGGGCGTACCGCCCGGGGGGGAAGCCGCCGGCCGTGCCGTGATAATTGTGCAGGGCCAGGCCGAGTTGCCGCAGGTTGTTGGTGCACTGCGTCTTGGCGGCGGCCTCGCGGACCTTCTGCACCGCCGGCAAGAGCAGCGCGATCAAGATGGCGATGATGGCAATGACCACCAACAACTCGATCAGCGTGAAGCCGTTCGCGCGGCGTGAGGTTGCTCGCACCACCATGATTACCTCCTTACAAAGGGATGGTGAAGAATACAGGCCGCGGCATCCGGCTACCGGGTCAGCTGGAAGGGCGGCAGATGGTTGGTTTGCTTCTCGACCTTCACCCGCAGGCCGGAGGTCTGCGGCGCCGCATAACGCGGCGGCAGACGGTTGGGAACCTCAGCGGTTTTTGGGTTGGGCTGGGCGTTCTCCGGAATCCAGACGATGGCCACGTCGTACTCCCCTTCGGGGGCGCCGTCGCCGGGCTCATAGGTGGTGAGGGTGAAGGAGCCGTCTTCCTGAACCTGGCCGGACGGCCGGGGGGCGAGTGGGTCTTCCGTGCCGGCCGGGTGGAACACGACAAGAGCGCCCGGGGTCGGTTTGCCTCCGTAGAAAACTTGGCCGCTAACCGGGTAGACCGGCGGACGGTTCGGGCCGCAAGCGGCAAGAGGGAGCAAAGCCAGCGCCACGATTCCGGTGAGGGGTCGGCAAGGCAACAACGGCTGCATGAAACGGTTTCCGTCGGCAAGAAGATCGGGCGAAGGCCACTTCTCCAGTCCCGATTCCAGCACGGCGGGCTGGAAAAAGGGAGGGACGCCAGGAGTCTGTGGTTGATTTTAGGAAGCGCGGGCAACCCGTTCAATAGGTAGCTCTCATGATTTTCCAATTGCAGAGGTGGACAGAACGTTAGGCAAACGGAACAGGTTACAGGCGGGTCCTAGGTCGTGTCTGGTGAATCCGGCTTATAGGAGCCGAAATATGATGGCCAACGTGACCATCGCCAGGTAATGCGTTGCCAGCTTCTCGTACCGCGTGGCCACGCGCCGGAACCACTGGAGATTGCCGATGCACCGCTCGACGATATTCCGCCGACGATACGTCTGCTTGTCGAACCGCTTGGGGCGGGCCGTCTCGTTCTTCTTGTGGGCGATGATCGGCGTCAAGCCCCGCTCCTTGAGCCCTTCCCGCAGCCAGCCGGCCGAGTACCCCTTGTCCCCGGCCACCTTCGCCGGCTGCTCCGGCCCGGCCGTGGCCTCCTCCAGCAGCGGAAGCGCTTGCTGCGTCTCGTGCTGCTGCCCCGGCCCGACGGCCACCGCCCTCGGCGTCCCTTCGCCGTCGCAGATCAGGTGCAGCTTGGTCCCGAAGCCCCTTGGCTGCGGCCGAGGGCATGGTCCTCCGGCTTCCCGGCCGGGAGTTTTTTTTCGAGGCGCCGGCCGCCGACGGGTGTGCGCGCACGACGCTGCCATCGATGCCGAACCATTCCCCGTCCATGTCGCCGGCACGCATCTTGCGTGCCTGCAGCCGCCGCCGGATCTTGTGCCAGAGCCCCCGGCGGGTCCAGCTGCGGAAGCGGTCGTAGACGCTCGGCCAGGGGCCGAAGCGCTCCGGCAGGTTGCGCCAGCGGCCGCTGTCGGACAAGACCCAGAGAATGCCGTCCATCAGGGTGCGGTGGTCCTTCCCCTGGCCGCCCCGCCGCCCGTTGGGGGACAGCAGGTCCTCGATCTGGGCGTACGGGTCGTCGGTGAGTTGGTAAGTGGGGGAGGTGACGGGCATGTGCCGCTCCTTGGCAAAGACCTTTGGATTCCTGTGACCCCTTCTACCATAATCCCTTCCGATTCACCAGACACGACCTAGTGCCAGCTCCAAGAATCTGTGTGCCATCTGGGGGGGCTGAGGCTGAGTGCAGCGAAGCCCCGGCCACCCAACCGCTTACACCGAAGGCCGCTTGATTCTGCAATAGGGCCATCGGTAACGACGCTTAACCCTGAAAGGCCAATGGTCCGACCCGCCCCGAAGCGAGAATCAACATGATCATGGTGATAAACCAGACCGTGACAAAAAAGGCGCTGCAGATGCCCAAGTAGACCAAGGCGAGCGCGGATGCCTTGCTGAACGAGAGCGGAGTGCCGTCTTTATCGGGCAACCGATGCGAAAAAATCAGCGCATGTCCAAGGACAGAACCGGCAGCAAAGTAAAAGAAGTTCGCTGGAGAGAAAAGGAACAACCAGCTGACTTGAGGCGAACGGGAGTCCCCCAAGCGAATCCCGAACCAGACCGCCAGCACCATCGCATACCCAAGGGCAGCGAAGACGAACGTGGACATGAACGCCGTCTTGAAGGCTTTGTTGAACCCGAACTCCCCGATGCGGAGCCAAGAACTGGCAAGTCGCAGCCAGACGGCATTAAGGAGACTGCTAATCAGCAAACCAATCACTACGCCGACAAAGGACACGAGCGGGATAAGAGTAAGAAGTTCCTCTGCCTTGATCGGAGAGATTCTCATGCGACACCCCACTTTCGACCCACGGGGGCCGAACGCTGCGGCTCAACGGCGGGGCTGGCGGTTCGGCGTAATCCCGCGCGAAAGCCGTATGCCGACCTGATTCGCTATAGCACCTTGTTCCACTTTGACATTGCGAGGCGGACCAGCGCGCAGGCCGCGCCGGTCAGACGCCAAGCCTCGCTCGGCGTGATCACCCTTACTAACTCAAACGGAGTGTTTCTTGGCGGGCGGATTGCCCTTGGCGTAACGCCAAGGCCTCGACCGACTGATCCGGATGCGCGTGGTTCCGGCATCCAGCCTGCGAGGCCGGCCCTGATTAGTGACCGACTCCCCCCATGCCTGCAACCCTTCTTCCAACCCCTGCGCCGACTGCTGTCCAGGCCCCCGTTCGGCAACCTCTAGGCCTTGCTCACCGCCTGGACTCTGAACCTGTGTAAGGCCAAGCGGACGCACCGGGCCGCCCGGCTCACCGGTCGCCACTGCACCGCCCGCGGCGATTTCCTCTGCCACTCCGACGTGCCCCTGCCGTCGTTGCGCCAGCCTCTGGAAGCCCTGCGTGAGGCAGTCCGCCGCGAGCAGATCGAATGGGTGTTCAAGAGGATATGTCATAAGAGTTCGCGCCGCTGGTTGAAGAGGTTGTTACAAGCGTTCGCCCAAGCCGCATGAAGAAACACTCAGTTTGAGTTATTAGCGGGCAAAGCCTTACTTCCTGCCTTGGTATTTCGTCTGCCAATGAATTGCAATCGCGCGGGGCGGTGGAGAACACTAAAGCGATCCAGGCCGTTAGACCCCTGAAACGGGGCGAGCAATAGCAACGGCGTGAACAATCCCGGCTCCCCCCCGGCCACTGAACGCCCCTCATCCGGTGCCGAACTGGCGGTCGCCGGCGTCGCCCAGGCCAGGCACGATGTAGCAGCGCTCATCAAGGTGGCTATCGATGGCAGCCAGGTGGATCGGTACGTCGGGGTGGGCACGTTGCAGCGCCTCGACCCCTTCGGGGGCCGCCAGCAGGCCGAGGAACTTGATCCGCCGGGCGCCCCAGCGCTTCAGGATGTCCACAGCCATCACCGCCGAGCCCCCCGTTGCCAGCATCGGATCGACGATGATCGACAGATCAATATTGGGTACCGGCGGCAGCTTGCTGTAGTAAGTCACCGGCTTGAGCGTCTCGTGGTCGCGATACAGTCCCAGGTGCCAGACGCGGGCATCAGGGACCAAGTCAAGGATCGCCTCGGCCATGCCTAGCCCGGCCCGCAGGATCGGCATCAGCCCGATGCGCTCGCCGATGCGGTAGCCGGCGCACTCGGCCAGCGGCGTTTGCACCCGCACGGACATCAACTGCAAGTCCTGGGTCGCCTCATAGAACAGCAGCCGGGCAATCTCGCGCACCAACTCCCGGAAGACCTTGGCGTCGGTCGTCCGGTTGCGCAGCATGGTCAGCTTGTGCAGCACTAACGGGTGGCGGGTCAGATGGACGGATGCGGCCATCGGCGTCAGGATGAATTTCGACATTTGTCATTCGTCATTGGTCATTTGTCATTCGTCATTCGTCATTGGTACGTGTGTACGTGGCTGGTAAGTGTGTACGTGGCCGCAGTTGTTAACTACCAATGACGGATGACGAATGACAGATGACCAATGACTATTTCCGCCCGCCCCACATCTCTTCTTCGGCGAATGGGTGAAGCGGGCCGCTTGGCTTAGGTTTAGGCTGCGCCTTGAGGATCGCTTCGGCCAGGATCAGGTCGGCCTTGGTCGTGATCTTGATGTTGGTCGGCGAGCCTTCCACGATGTGCACAGGGTGGCCCGCTGCTTCGACCAGCTGGGCGTCATCGGTGATCGGCTGGGGAACCTTGTCGCGGCGGGCGTATGCCTCCACCAGCCACTCGCGCCGGAAGACCTGCGGCGTCTGGGCCAGCCACAACCCTTGCCGCGCCAACGTCGCCTGGACGCGCTGCTGGGCATCGACCTGCTTGACCGTGTCGCTGACCGGCACGGCCAGCAGGGCGGCGCCGGTCTGAGCAGCCCGGGCGAAGACGGCATCCACCAGGGCCTCGGTCAGGCAGGGGCGAACGGCGTCGTGGACGGCCACGAAGTCGGCCTCCTCGCGGACCAGGGCCAGGGCATTGGCAACCGAGTCGAAGCGCTCGGCGCCCCCTTCGGCGATCTGGATATTCATGAAGGCGAGATTGGGGCCATAGCGGCGGCGAAGCAGCTCCTGGTCGGCCTTGGCCACGACGAGGATGCATTGGCAAACGTCGTTGCGGGCGACGAACAACTCGGCCGCGCGCAGCCAGACGGCTCGGCCGTCCAGGTTAACGAAGGGCTTCTTCTCCTTGTCGCGGAAGCGCGACGACTGGCCGGCGGCGGGGAGGATGACAGCGAACTTGGCCATGAGACACCCCCTCGGATGACAGCGCGTCTCTTATCATACCGGACGCCTGGCCCATTCCGCCAGTCTTCGCCGCAAGTCGGCCGCCGCTTCCTGCCAGCGCCGGGCTGCTTCGGCGCCGGCCTCGATAATCTCCCCCGCCAGGGCGGCGTTTTGCTCCGCCCGCCGGACAAATGCTTCCAGGTTGTCCTGGTAAGTCTGACGCCGTTCTTCAAGCGTGCGTGGCACCGACTGACAGCCGGCACCACAGGAGGGCAGCGCCTGCTCGCGCTCGACTGTCTGCACGATGGCCTGCTCCAGGCCGTGCCGGATCTGCTCCAGAACATCTGCCCAGGATGCGGGCAGTACCGACGGCCGGGGTGAGGGAGAGGACATGACGGTTCCTCCGATCGGTTGAGGAAGGTCAGCTTGACGACGGAGGTATAGCAGAAGCGGGGGAATTTGCACTGCCAGGTTACAGGCCGGTGGGTCGCCGGGCCGGTAAGCTGGGTAGCCGTCGTAAGGGAGAAGAGCTTCCGCTAGGGCGCGGGGTTGGTTTTGCCGTCGCTCGGGTGGTCACTCTGGCCTTTCGCCGCCCTCGGAGAAACAGTATATTCGCCGGCCCGGGGCAGGGCGGGAGGCTCGCCCCGCACTTCGATGCAACGGAGGGAACCGCCGTGTACGTCGCGTGTTCCACGCTCTGCTTTGGCAAATATCCCCTGCCGCAGGCGCTGGCGATCATCGCCGAGCTGGAGTTCAACAAGGTGGACGTGGCCATCCATGAACAGGGGCCGCATCTCCGGCCGTCCGAGGTGGCGGCCGACGTGGGGCAGGCCGCCCAGCGCCTCCGTTACGGCCCCGGCCTGGCCCCGGCCGTGTTTTCCGTCGATATTCAGGCCGACAGTGAGGAGGAGTTCCAGCGGCAGCTGCGGGCTATCTGTCGGCTGGCCCGGCTGGTGACGGTGCCATTACTGACGCTGAAGG
Source organism: Gemmataceae bacterium (assembly GCA_035575035.1). Classification (GTDB taxonomy): domain Bacteria; phylum Planctomycetota; class Planctomycetia; order Gemmatales; family Gemmataceae; genus DATLYH01. The sequence continues at coordinate 3,462 of DATLYH010000208.1, read as the reverse complement.
CGGCCCCTGCCGGCAGCGGCCTGGACGCTGAGGTTCGGCGCCTGAGCCGGTTGGTCCGACTCACCGAGGGGGAGGGCATTCTCCTGGCCGTCAGCACACACATCGGCACCCTGACCGAGGATCCCGACACGGCGGTCGAGCTCTGCCAGCGCGTCAATGGCCTGGGGCTGGCGCTTGATCCCAGCCACTACATCGCTGGCCCGCACCAGGGGGCCAACTTCGACCAGGTCTACCCCTATGTCCGCCATGTCCGCCTGCGCGACACCGGCCGTGGTCCCAACCAGTTCCAGGTGCGCGTCGGCCAGGGGGAGGTGGAGTATGGCCGGATCGTCTCGCAGCTGGCCCGCTACCAGTACGATCGGCTGCTGACCGTGGACATCCAGGATATCCCCGACGCCCCCTTTGCCATGGAGCCCGAGGTGCGCAAGCTCAAGTATCTGCTCGAGAGCCTGGTGTGACCACCCACGGCCGGCACCCGAACCCCAGGGGCCCGTGAAGCTGAACACCAAAACTCCCCACCGCGGCCGCGGCCTGGAGCCACGCGGCCGTCCTCTGCGTACAGGTCCCCTTCCCCTTCGCTACCCGACCTGGGGCCTTGCCGGTTCGCGTGGCCCGCTACCTGTCCCCCGAACCGAATCGTCCGCACCGGCGGCCGCACCGTACCCCGGCCCAACTGATGGGCCGGTTGCTGCGCCGGATGCCGGGGTGGTTCCCTGAGCGCTCCTTCGTCTGGGTCAGCGATGCGGGCGCTGGCTCGCACGAGGTCGCTCGCTTCGTCTACCGCCAGCGCCTCCGCCTCATCTTGGGCAGCAAGTTCCACCCCGCCGCCCACCGGTCCGACCCGCCCCGGCCTACCAAGGCAAGGGCTGCCCGCGGGTTAAGGGACGCCGGCGCGCCACATCCCAAACGGCGACCAGCCCCAGGTCCCCAGGGGTGCGGGCCGGCCCGTAGAACGGCCCGTCATGTAGGTCCAGCGCGATGTCCCCGGCGTCGCAGTGGAAGCAGCGGGGCAAGTACCCGTGCAGGAGATCGACCAGATCCTCGGCCAGCGCTGCCAGGTCCGGGCAGGTTGGCTTGCAAGGCACGTCGCGCTGTCTCGTGCGAGAAGCCGCAGCGGAAGCGACCACTCCCGGCTCGGATTCCCTCGATTCCGGAACTCACTTCCTTCGCTGCGCCGCCGCGTTAGAATAGATCATCTGGAATCGTGTGGGGCCCCGCGGGCGTCATGGGCGAGCCTGGCCGGGGCCTGGTTGAGTCATCCCGGGAACCTTCATGCACGAATCGTCTCTCGCCTTCCTCAAAAAACTCCTCACTACCCCTAGCGCTTCCGGCTTCGAGCACGCCATCCAGGACGTGGTCCGGTCTTGGGCCCGCTCCCATGCCGATGAGGTCCGCACCGATCGGCACGGCAACGTCATTGCGGTGTTGCACCCCTCATCCCCTCCCCAGGAGAGAGGGGAAGGGGTGAAGGGCCATCCGCGCGTCATGTTGGCCGGCCACTGCGACCAGATCGCGCTGATGGTCCAGCACATCGACGACAATGGCTTCCTCTACGTGCAGCCGATCGGCGGCTGGGACATGCAGATCCTATTGGGCCAGAACCTGACCGTCTGGACCAATCAGGGACCGGTGGCCGGTGTCGTCTCCCGCCGCGCCCCGCACCTGCTCACCAATGAGGAGCGCAACAAGGTGCCGCAGTTCGCCGATATCTGGGTGGATATTGGCGCCAAGGACCGCAAGGAGGCCGAGGCCCTGGTGACGCCCGGCGACCCGGTGACGTTCGCCCTGGGCTACCGCGAGCTGCGCAACAACCTAGCGGTTTCGCCAGCCATGGACGACAAGGTAGGGGTCTGGGTGGTGATGGAGACGCTGCGGCTGCTGCGCGGCCGGCCGCTGCAAGTGTCGGTTTATTGCGTCTCAACCGTGCAGGAGGAGATCGGCCTGCGCGGAGCGACGACGAGCACCTACGGCATCCACCCGACCGTCGGGATCGCGGTGGATGTCTGTCACGCCACCGACACACCGGGCAACGACAAGAAGCAGCTCGGCGATGTCCGGCTTGGAGCCGGGCCGACGCTGTTCCGCGGGGCAAACATCAACCCGCGTGTTTTCGAGCGGCTGCATGAGACGGCCAAGGCGCACGAAATCCCGGTGCAGGTGCGCGGCTCGCCGCGGGCGACCGGCACCGATGCCAACGTGATGCAGCTCAGCCGCGACGGCGTGGCCACGGGGCTGGTTGGCATCCCGAACCGGTACATGCACAGCCCGGTGGAGGTCGTCTGCCTCGACGACCTGGAGCGGGCCGCCCGGCTGCTGGCCGAGTTCTGCTTAAGCATCACGCCGCAGATGGATTGGACTCCTTGATCTACCGACCGGGACCCGCCTGCCGGTTGAAGAGGGCCGGATCGAACGGGTCGGCCGGTGTTGTCGGCTGCTCCGGTCCGCGCTCGGCCGGGGGCGGCGGTGGCTGAGGCGGGGGCGGCGCGGTACCCTCTGCGGCCGGCGGCCGAGACGGCTGCGCCGGGTCCGTTGCCGCCGGGCCGGCCGACGGGCGCAGGTGCGGGTTGTTTGCCGCCGTCAGCCGCACCCACTCTTCCAGGGCCCGGTAGGCGGCCATCTGCCGGCCCCGTAGCGGCGGCTCCTTCATTTCTCCGTGGATGCTTACTGCCCTGCTCAGGAGCGGACTGGCCTGGGGCTGCTCCAGGTTGACCTGGGCCAGGACCGAGGCCAGGTTCTGTTGCAGCGTCTTGGGGCCGACTACCTCGCTGTCTAGCGGCCGAACCAGCTTGAAGGAGCCGCCTCGACCCGAGGCATGGCAGCTGGCGCAAGCGTTGAGCAAGATCGGTTGCACCCGCGAGACGAACTGGCCCAGCACTTCCTGGGTCACATCCACCGGCGGCAAGGGGAGCGGCTCGGGGGGTTCGGGGTGGCTGGGGTTAAGCGCAGGGAAACCCCGGCCTGAAGTATCGGAGTGTCGCTGCGCTCCGCCTCGGCCACCCAGCGCGGCCGAGCGCTGCAAGCCGGCGAGCAGGCGTTGGGTGGCCTCGTGATCGGGCCGGAGCCGGGCAGCCGCGGCCACCTCGGCCAGGGCCTGCTCACGCAGGTCGTGCAAGTAGCACCACCGGGCCAGCCGCAGGCGCTCGTCCGGATCACGCAGGTTGGCCCGGTCGCGCAGGAAGGCATAGGCCTCCTCATAGGAGCGGCACAGGCAGGCCACCTTGTCGGCCGGCACCCAGGTCTCGCCCACCGTCCGGCGGACGCGATACTGGTCACCCACCTTCTCGATGTCTCCTTCCAGGGTCCGCTCGTTTTGCAGGAGCAGCACGCGGCCCCGCTCCGGCGGGGTAGGACCGCTGTCGGCCGCGACAATCAACCAGGCAGGCGCAACCAGGGCGAGGGCGCCTAGCAGCAATCGGATTGGGGTTCTCATGGCGGGGCAAGACGATACGGTAGGTGGCACCG
>DATLYH010000207.1:0-6858 GCA_035575035.1 Gemmataceae bacterium | reverse complement strand
GCAGGCGCCGCCCGCGGCCGTGAGAGCCAGGAGGGTGTAGACCAGCCGGCGTGCCTTGGATTGCCCGACCACGGCGCCTCCCGCGAAATGTCGCCGCCTGTCGTCGTGCGCCCCGGTCCGACGAGGGCCGTTGCCCAGGCGAGGGTCCGGCCGGGACCAGGACGAAACCAGGCGCACGGATCTTCCAGAGAGAAGGCTGAACGTGCGAGCGGCGGATTATAGAAAGGGGACAAGGGGTGTCAAGGGCACGTTCGAACCGGATGGCAAGGAGAGGAGCCGACTTCTCCTGGTGGTGATGGCGGGTTTGGGGCAAGAGAGGCAGCCTTCCTCTCGAATCAAGAGACGCCATGAAAGCCCCGATCACTATCACAATGCCTGCCAGACGGCCATCCGGGAGCAAGGCCAACAACTCCACGCCGATTCCTTACCCGCGCGGCGGCCCGACACCTGCGGCGATGCCGAAGCGGCCTCGCTGTGGTGTGCCGGGGTGATCGGCTCGACCGTCGCCGGTGTGGGCGGCGACGGCACGGCGGCCCTTAAGGAGTTGAAAGTTCTCCAGAAGGCGGTTGGGCAGACGTGCCCCCAATGGGAGTCGCCAGCGGCATGTCGGTCAAGAGCCATCGCACAGCGGTCGTTCTCATCCCGCCCCCGGAAGTCTGGGGGCCTATCCAGGTCATCCGGCAGCAGCATGATCGACAGTTCCGCCGGTGGATGCCGCATGTCAACTTGCTCTATCCCTTTTATCAACAGGAGCGATTCGCCGAGGCAGCCTCGCGCCTTGCCGCTGTCTGTGCGGCGTTTGCTCCCTTCGCCGTGACGCTGGCCGAGTTCCGGTTCTTTCGACACCCCTCGGGCCGGGCCACGCTCTGGCTGAGGCCGGAACCCACGGAGCCTTTGGTCAGGCTGCAAGCGGCCTTGCAAGCCGCCTGCCCCGCCTGTGACGACCAGTCTCGCTTTCCAACGGGGTTCACGCCGCACCTGAGTGTCGGCCAGGCGAGGTCCGCCGCCGAGGCCCAACGGCTCCGAGATCACTGGCAGGCGCGCTGGCAGCCGATCCGCTTTGAAGTGACCGCCATCACCCTCATCCGGCGCGACCCGAATGGTCCCTTCGTGATCGACCGCTCGATTCCCCTGGCCGCTGGACGTGAAGAGCAGAACGGATAAGTCACGGCTTGAGGGCGCGCAACCAGTCCACAAGCAAGGCAGGCAAGCTGTCCCGGTTCTCCACGCCGACAGGGACCACCAGCACATCGGGGCGGGCTTTCGCCTCGGCGATGAATCCGCCTCCTTTCAAAGCGACCGTGGCGATGACCGGCGTGGGGCCGTCGAGCAGGCCCCGAACGGTCCGGACGAACGGCGCGCAGTGCAACTCCATCTTGCCGATCTCGTCAATGATAAAGGCATCGACTTCGTCGGACGGCCTCTCCAGTTCGGCACGGACCAGCGGCTCCAGCCGTGTCGGCTCCACGCCGTAACGGCCGACCCGGACGTGCGACCGCGATTTGATGTGCGCCAGCACCGCCCGCAGGTCCGACGCCAACCCGACCGCCTCGAAGCCGACGCGCTGGCCGCGTTCGCGCCGCTCCTGGGTATAGAAACCGGCCAGCCGCAGGTCACGGAGCAGATCGACCAGACGCAGAATGACGGTCGTCTTTCCGCAACCCGGAGGACCGGTCAGCAGGATATTCTTGGCGGCCGGGTCCATACACCCGTTCTCCCTCCCAGGTGCCTCCCCTCCTCATCCCACCGGCAGGAAGCGTTGGGGCTGCCTGGAGGAGGCATGCGCCCCACCTGCAGGAATTGACTACTAGAATGGTGGAAAGGTTCGATGGCCTCCTCGGAAGCTGGGAATCATGGTCCCCCTGGTCTACAGCCCGGTCTACAACATCACCGCCTTTGGGCTGGAGCGGCTGCACCCCTTCGACGGCCGCAAGTATCGGCGCATCTGCGACTGGCTGATCCGCCAAGGCCTCCGCAAGCCCAGCGACTTTGTCTTGCCTCGGCCCTGTTCCCAGGCCGGGTTGCTTCGCATCCACACGCCGGAGTACCTCCGCACCCTGGGCGACCGGCGTGTGCTGGCCCGCATCCTGGAAGTTCCTGTCGTGCGGCTTTTGCCAGCGTGGCTGATCAACTGGCGAGTGCTCCGGCCGATGCGCTGGGCGACCGGCGGCACCCTCCTTGCCTGCCATCTGGCCTTGGAGCGGGGCTTGGCGATCAACCTGGGGGGCGGCTACCACCACGCCAGCGGTAGCCGCGGCGGCGGCTTCTGCGTCTACGCGGATGTGCCCCTGGCCCTGCTGACCCTTCGGGAAGAGGGACGGCTGCAGTCGGCCTTGGTCGTGGACACGGATGTCCACCAAGGAGACGGCACCGCCGACGCTATCCGCCCCTGGCCGTGGGCGCACATCCTGGACTTCTTTGAAGAGGACATCTTCCCCTGGCCCAAGGCAAAAGAGGATATGGCGGTGCCGCTGCCGCCGGGGCTGGCCGGGGCCGAGTACCTGGAGCTGATGCGGGAACACCTCCCCGCCGCCTTGGACCGCTACCGCCCGGATTTCGTCGTCTATAACGCCGGTTCCGATGTGCTGGGAACGGACCCGCTGGCTCGGTTGCGGCTGGCGCCTGCGGACCTGGCAGAGCGCGACCTGTACATTATCACCGAGGTGCGAGCGCGGAGCATCCCGCTGGCGATGGTCCTCTCGGGCGGTTACGGGCCGCTGTCCTGGGAGGCGCACGCTCGGTCCATCGAAGGGATTCTGGCCCGATTCGACCGGGCAGTCTAGGCCGCGCAGGCTAGCCCGTGCGGCCATCGCACGATGTGAGCAGGTGGGTGGCCGGGACTTTGAAGACTCGGCCCCGGTGCTACGAACCGGGGCGTCACTTCACGACTTGGGGTCAGAGAGAAATCGCAGAATGTGGACATCGCTCACCGTGACGAGTCCTTCCCGGATCATCGTTGCCAGCGAATGCAAGAACGGCTCAATCCGCTCGGGCAGGTCCACAATCTCGATGCGCACCGGCAGGTTCTCACTCAGCTCCAGCAGCCGCGCTGTGTGCAGCCGATGACCGGCCCCGTAACCCTCGACACAGCGCGTCACGCTGGCCCCGGCAATCCCCATCTGCTGGCACAACTGCACGATGGCCGTGTACAGCGGCCGCCCGTGCCACTGGTCGGTGCTGTTCACGTAGATCGTGACGAGCTTGGCATCCGTTTCGACTTTCATCCCCTCACCCCAGCTTTCGCGGCAATACGAGGCTGACCACCATCACACCGAGGAGCACGCCGACGAACCCGGCAAGGACGCTCCCCAGCACGTTGCCGAAGGCGTACCACCAGCTCCCGTCCCGGACCAGCTTGAAGGTCTCCCATTCGAACGTCGAAAAGGTCGTGTAGCCCCCGCAAAACCCGGTGCCGATCAACAAGTACCAGTCCTGATGCTTGGGCGGCAAGCGCTCCAGGAGGATCATGGCAGCAGCGGCCAGGATGAAAGACCCTGTGACGTTGATGAACAGCGTCCCGTAAGGGAACCCCTGCGCCCACGGCTGAGAGTTGAACCACTTCCCCACCGCATAGCGGAGATACGTTCCCAGTGCCCCTCCCAACATCAGCAACAGCATCTTGTTCCTCCCTAACCCAGACAATCGTTCCCGTACCCGGTTGATTGGCTCCCCCAACCCGTCCTCCTTCCGTTACTTACAACGAACCTCCATCTGCGACGCCCCCGCCCCTTCCCCTTGGGGGAGAAAGGGCGCAAAAAGAGGGCCCCACCGAGAAGGCGGCTCTCCCGGTGGGGCCTTGATGTTCAATGATACACCCCCACCAAAGGGAGAACCCTTCAAGGTAGGGGTCATCAGCCACGGCTCCGCAGGGGAACCGTGGCGGTTAACGGCGAACCCCATCGCCAGGGAAAGTTTATCCGAAGACAACCCGGGGGTCAACGTCCCAAGACGAAAGGATGCTTTCGTCGGGGGGCGAATTCCCAGGCTCGCCCTGTGACGGCGTTCCCCGTCGCCGGCGCTTCGGGCTCGGGCAAATGCGTCCCGTCGCTGGCGCTTCGGGCTTTCATCGGGCCTACGGCTCAGAAGCGGCAGCCCAGCCCCAGTACGCCCATGTGTTCAAACATGGTGCCGTAATGGACCGACCAGGGTGAGGTCCGCGGGTGGGTGGGGTAGACCGTGGAACCGAAGGTGTAATCGGTAGCGCCGATCACCAGGAACTTGTACTCGGCAAAGAGATAGCAGGAATGTCCAAGATCGCAGCGCAGCCCGGCCCGGCAAGTGGCCGCCACGGCCCAGTCGGAGGCGTCGGGATCAGAGTTAAAGTGATTGATCCCCGGCTCCGGCGGTGCCAGCTGGAGCGAATCCGCCCCGTGGTTGGAAACCACCGCCGCCCCCACGCCGCCGCCGACATAAGGATGGATGCGGTATGGCGTGTGGAGCGTCAACAGGAGGTTGGGCATGAGGACACCGATATCCAGCGGGGCACGGTAATCGAAGAGATGCGCCGGCAGGCGCGGCGTGGGATTATTGAGCAACCCCGCTTGCCGGGTGCCGAGGTAATAGCCTTCGAATTCGATGGCCGGCAGAATGGCCCAGCAGGGATCGCAACCGATCGTCCGCCCCATCCACTCGTAACCGAAGTGGATGCCGGCCATCACTCCGGCCCGGCTCTCCGCATCCCCGGCCGCCCGAACCGCCAACGGCGGTATGATGAAGGCGGTGCCGCTTTGCACAATCGGGTCGTTGGAAGACACCGCTCCACCGACCAGGAAGCCCCCATACAGACCGCGATTGGGATTGACGGGGCAGATGATCTCCGGGAATCCTGCCTCGCTGCAAATCAGGGGGGCGTCGCTGGCCCAGGCGAATGGGGTCAAGAGCACGACGCCCAGCAAGCCGCTCGCAGCAGATAGGGCCCGGGCCTTGACAAGACCAAGTGAGCTTTGCAGAAGCCTTTTCACGGTTCCTCTCCTTGGACGACGATTCGTAAGGGTCAGGGATTGGCGAATCGCTTGGTTTGAAGGCGACCTCAAATCCCACATCCTGACCAATGATCCAGGGCGATTCTTTGGATTTTTTCTCGGTACTCGCTTCCGCGGGGTTTAGCACTTCTGAAGCAGACATCACTTTTCCGAGGAGAGAAGAATGGAACTTTTTGGGGGGTAATGAGGCGGCCGCCGCTGATGCCGATCAATCCCTTCGTGCCGGCGCGGCCTACTGCTCTGCAACCTCACGCCGGCAGGGGAGATGCCAAAAAAGAACACCCGTCGCACCAACAGCACAAAGCCTGGAGATGGAAGGAGGCCGAGGCTGCACTCAGCCCCGATGGAGCGGCAGCACAAGCGGGTCGTGGGGCCGCCAGCCCGGCAGCCGCCCATGGGGTCGCCGGCCCGGCGGCCGGCGCCACGGTGGGAACGCGATCCTGTGGCTCCGAAGCGCTTGTGGTAAGATGGTTTCATGACCGACTATGCGCGCCACGAACACCACGATTTCCCCGGCGCTGTCGCCCGGGCCCTAGCCGACGCGCCGTTGCAGCAGGCGCTGGTCCGGCTGACCGGCACCCTGATGGCCGGCAACCGCCGCGGCTATGCCGCCCTGGCCGACAGCGACCGCCTCCGCGACCACGCCAAGCGCATCAAGGAGCACACCCTCGCCAACCTCGACGCCTACCTGGAGCAGCTGGAAGCGTCGGTGCATCGGGCCGGCGGCCATGTCCACTGGGCCGCCACTGCCGCCGACGCCCGCCGAATTGTGCTCGACATCGCCCACGGGGCCGGCTGCAAGCGCGCGGTCAAATCCAAGTCGATGACCACGGAAGAAATCCACCTGAACCCGGCGCTGGAGGCGGCCGGCATCGAGGTGACCGAGACCGACTTCGGCGAGTTCATCATCCAGCTGGCCGGTGAACGGCCGTCCCACCTGGTCGCGCCAGCGGTCCACCACACCCGCGAGAGCATAGCCCGCATCCTATCCCGCGCCCTGGGGAAGCAGCTCCCCGACGACGCCCGCACCCTGGCGCTGACCGGCCGGCGCGTGCTCCGCGAGAAGTTCTACCACGCCGACCTCGGCATCACCGGGGCCAACTTTGCCGTCGCTGAGACTGGCACTGTCGTCCTGATCACTAACGAGGGGAACGGCCGGCTGACCACTACCTGCCCGCGGGTTCATGTCGTCCTCATGGGCATGGAAAAGGTCATCCCGCGCTGGGCCGACCTGCCGGTTTTCTTGAAACTCCTGGCCCGGGCCGCCACGGGGCAGGCGCTGTCGGTCTACACCACCCTGATCACCGGCCCGCGGCGTCTCCCTCACCCTACCCGCTCCCCCCTCGAAGGGAGAGAGGGCGGGGTGAGGGGGGGCGAGCTGGACGGCCCCGATGAGTTCCACCTGGTGATCCTGGACAATGGCCGGTCGCGCGTGCTGGCGACGCCGTTCCGCGAGAGCCTGCAATGCATCCGCTGCGGCGCTTGCCTGAACGCCTGCCCGGTCTACCGACGGATCGGCGGCCACGCCTACGGCGGCGTCTACTCGGGGCCGATCGGCAGCATCTTGACGCCGCTGTACGACAGCGTCAGCGAGAACGCGCACCTGCCGCATGCCTCGTCGCTGTGCGGTGCTTGCCAGGCCGCCTGCCCGGTGAAGATCAACATTCCGCACATGCTGATCGGCCTGCGGGAGCTGCAGCACCGCGAGCAGCCGCGCCGATGGGAGGAGCTGGCCTACACGGTGTGGAAGGAAGTCTTGAAGCGCCCTTGGTTGTACCGACTGGCCCTGCGGCTGGCCCGGCTGGCGCTGCGGCCGTTGACCCGCGACGGCTGGCTGCGGCGGCTGTCCGGCCCGCTCGCCGGCTGGACCGCAACC
>DATLYH010000206.1:0-14806 GCA_035575035.1 Gemmataceae bacterium | reverse complement strand
CCCCCCTCACCCCCACCCCTCTCCCCCCGCGGGGGGAGAGGGGTGGGGGTGAGGGGGGCCGCCCGGTGCGATATAATGACAGGAACCATCGGGAACTGCCAACCCAAAGGATGACGCATGGCCGGACGATTATCCCTACCGCTGTGGCACGAGACGCCCGCCGCCCTGCCGCTGCCGATGAGCCGGGCCGAGATGGCCGCGCGCGGCTGGGACTATGTGGATGTCGTCTTTGTGACCGGCGATGCCTACGTCGATCACCCCAGTTTTGCTATGGCCATCCTGGGGCGGGTGCTGGAGGCGGCCGGCTTCCGTGTCGCCATCCTCAGTCAACCCGACTGGCGCTCCTGCGAGCCGTGGCGGCAGTTCGGCCGGCCGCGGTTGTTCTTCGCGGTCTCGGCCGGCAACATGGACTCGCTCATCAACCACTACACCGCCAACAAGAAGGTCCGCAACGACGATGCCTACTCGCCGGGCGGCCGGATCGGCTTGCGGCCCGACCGAGCCACCCTCCCCTACTGCCACCGGGCACGCGAGGCCTTCGCCGGAGTGCCGGTGATTGCCGGCGGCGTCGAGGCGTCGCTGCGCCGGCTGGCCCACTATGACTACTGGAGCGACACCGTCCGCCGGTCCATCCTGCTCGACTGCAAGGCGGACCTGGTCGTCTACGGCATGGGCGAGAAGAGCATCGTCGAGATCGCCCGCCGCCTCGCCGCCGGCCAGACGGTGCGCGACCTGCGCGATCTCCGCGGCGTGGCGTACCTGCTCGGGGCACGGGAAACGCCGCCGCGCGAGGAGGCCGACAAGCCCACAGTTTGCAAACCGTGGCCTTCCGACGCCGTCATCCTCCCCAGTTACGAGGAAGTGAAGGCCGACAAGCTGGCCTTTGCCGAGGCGACGCGGCTGATCCACGTCAACACCAATCCCTTCAACGCCCGCACCCTGGTGCAGTACCACGACCGCCAGGCCGTGGTGGTCAACCCGCCCGCGCTGCCGCTCACTCAGGAGGAAATGGACCGCATTTACGACCTGCCCTACACCCGTCGGCCGCATCCCTCCTACACCGAGCCGATCCCCGCCTACGAGATGATCAAAGACTCGGTGACCATCATGCGCGGCTGCTTCGGCGGTTGTACCTTCTGCTCGATCACGGCTCATCAGGGGCGGATCATCCAGTCGCGGTCGCCGGAGTCCGTGCTGAAGGAAGTGCGCAAGATGGCGGCCGACCCCGAATTCAAGGGGATCATCAGCGACATCGGCGGCCCGACGGCCAACATGTACCAGATGCGCTGCACCCGGCCGGAGGTCGAGGCGAAGTGCAAGCGGCTGTCATGCGTCCACCCGACAATCTGCAAACTCCTGGGGACCGACCACGGCCCGCTGATCGAGCTGATGAAGCGGGCTCGGAGTGAGCCGGGGATCCGCAAGGTGCTGGTGGCCAGCGGCATCCGCATGGACCTGGCCCAGCTGTCGCCGGCGTACCTGCGCGAGCTGACCGCCCACCACGTCGGCGGCCACCTCAAGGTCGCGCCCGAGCACACCGACCCCGGCGTGCTCGGCCTGATGAAGAAGCCGCCGAAGGAGGACTTCGAGCGCTTCGCGAAGCAATTCAAGAGAGCGTCGCAGGCCGCGGGCAAGCCGAAGCAGTACCTGGTCCCCTATTTCATCGCCAGCCATCCCGGCAGCGACCTGCACGCCATGATTGACCTGGCCCTGTTCCTGAAACGGAACGGTTACCGGCCCGATCAGGTGCAGGACTTCATTCCGGCGCCGTTCGACATCGCCACCTGCATGTACTACACCGGCCTTGATCCGTTCACCAAGCAGGCAGTGTACGTGGCCAAGGGGCTGCGCGACCGCCAGCTGCAACGGGCCCTGATGCAGTTCTTCAAGCCGGAGAACTATTTCCTGGTGCGCAAGGCCCTCCTCCAGGCCGGCCGGCCGGACCTGATCGGCAACGGCTGCGACTGCCTGATCCCCGCCCACCCACCGAAGGAGGCCCTCGAGGCGCGGCGCCGAGCAGCCAACCGGGGCGGACACGACCATTACCATGCAGTTGCCAACCCAGCGAAGGGCGAGCCCGCCGGCGAGCGCGGCCTGAACCGGGGATACCGCCCGGGTCGGAAGACAGCGCGCCGTCAGGACAGGAAGCGCAAACGGAACGAGGGCGGTTCAGGCCCCCGACCGTAAAAGATGACTACCTTATCAAAAGCCTCAATTCCGTCCCGAATGATGAGTCCTCCACTTGGCAGGCTCTCACAGACGCGGTTGGTGTGATCGACGCTTCGGTTTGGGCCGCCCGGATCATGGGTCAGTCTGACCTGGAAAACTGCTGACCTGGGTTACTGGCCTCGAATCAAAAGTCATGGACACTACACGCCCTACGTCTAGTCTTCCGGCTGCGGACAAGACCCAGCAATCGGACCTGCAGTCCGACCTCGAGGCGCTGTCTGAGCGAGCCCAGGGCATCGTGAGGCGCGCGGGCTGGCTCTCCAAGGACGAGCACCTGGCACGCCTTGATCGCCTCCTCGAGGACCGCCTTACCCGACGGTCACAGCTTGCACTTGTCGAGAGCGAATACCGTCAGGCCCTAGACGAGCGAATTCGCGAAAAGACCGAGGCTCGTCCCTTCATGGACCCTGCTCTTGACGAGAAGATCGCCTTCTACCGCCAACTGCTACAAGCCCTGGAGGCCTATGATGACAGGTTCATTCGGCTTAAGGTGCAGCTGAATGATCATCGGTTGGAGTCGTCCCACAGGGAGCTAATCCAAAGGTGTCGTAGGTCACGCAAGAATGCCAAGCGTTGCGCCAACTGCCAGGCTTACCGTAACACGCCGATGTGGGAGAAGTTCTACCGCGATGCAATTAAGAAGGACCCGCACTGGGGACAGGCCCTAACCTTGTTCCGCGATTACCTGCAACGGTTGGAAAAGGAACGGGTCAGGCTTGAGGCTGCCCATGCCGACAAGATCCGTTCGGAGGCAGAAGCCGAACTCGGCCTCGTGGCTGCCCTGGCCAGGAGCGTAAGGGAGTCGTGCCTCAAGGCCGACGTACGTGATGAGTACCTCGAAAAAGTCCTCGACCTCCTCCTTGCGCTGCCCGCCAACGACCCCCTCATCCTCGACGACGAGGTACATCTCCTCCTTGAACAAGCTGAAGACCGGCTGGCGCGGCGCGCCTGCATCACCGCGCCTGTGCTCATCGCCTATATCGGCCGCCTTATCACCAGGGAGCAGTACAAGCGGGCGAGCGAACTTCTGGACCACCTTGTCGTTGCCGAAGGGTCTCCTGAGGCCGCCGTCGTGGCTTATCTCCACTACGTGGTAAGCGACCCGCCCGACCTTGCCGGCGTGACATGCTACAGTTCACTCTCTGCTGAAGACGTGTTCTTGGGCGCCTGCTACTACGAGGCCTTCTACGCCGGAAAGCGTGGGCCCGCGTCCGCGACCTTGCGCGATCAACGGGAGTGGGACTATCGATTGCTCGAAGCGAGTCTCCTGCGTGCCGGCGGCGAGGAGACGCACCAACTGAACAGCTTTAAGGTCTACGGCCTACAGCCCAGAATAGCAGAACTTGCCTTCCACCAAATCTTCACTCAGTTACATGGCGCTGACGCTAGCTCGGGGCTGCGAGACCTGAACCTCGAAAAAGTAAGGCAACTCGCCCCACCCTGGAGGCTGGACGCACGGCCGGCGCTGCCGCCAGCCGACTGGGAATCCCAGGACAAACGGCAGTACGACGTAAAGTGTAACCTCTTCCTTCGCTCCGAGCGGAAGAGAGTAGGATTGCGCGGGCTCCTAATCAACCGATCGAAGGTCTCCGCTCAGTCGTTCCCCGGTTTTGTCTTCACCGACACCGATGACGATTCCTGCTCGTGGGTCTATGTCGGGGAGTACGAGCCGGCCCCGGGCATCGAACAAGTAGGGGACCGGATTCTGCCATTCTGGTTCCGGCTACCGGACAGCATGCGATACGCTCCCTCGATCGACAAAACAGGTTTCGAACTGGGCATGCGGCTGCTGCAAGGGCCGTGGCTCCCCATGGGGTGGCAGCTTGCCTGCCGCCAGAAAGCGACGCTACCCCAAGGACCGCGCACCGTCCGTGAATTGTTGTTCGACCAACTTATTGACAACTGCCTGCGAGACATGGAAGGCCGGGGTACGTGCCTGGAAGTGGCCCTTTGGGAGGCCCTGACTAAGACGACGTTCGACGCCTGCTCCCGGTGGGACCGCGACTCGGTCGATTCCTACCTTGGGCTGACCGCCCAGCTGCTGGAGAACCGGGCACTGCCGGTCCGGCTGCCGAGGGGCGATGGCACACCCCTCCTATGCTCCTGGATCGAGCAAGTCCTGCGACCACTGAATAAACATTGGGACAAGATCAAATGTCCGAACTGTGGGGCCCGAGGCAGCCAGCCTGGTGGCATCAAGTTGAGCGCCATGGTGATGACGTCGGGCGGTACCATCTACGGCGCGCTCGCGTGTAGCCGGTGTGGCTTAGTCAGGGACAAAGCGACCCTCCTCGCGCACTGCTACGAATGCTCACACTACCCCCTGATTATCGGCAAGAACCCTGTGTGCAAGACTTGTAACCGCCTCGTGTGCGAGTGGGTAAATCAAAAGGGCGTACAGTGCAAATGCTGCAAGGAAGGCTGCGTGGGTGGTCAGCAAACTCCCGAAGAGGACTTTGCATGAAAGGCCGGGACGGGTTCGGGAGAGCTCGGTGATCTGCCGGTACAAACCTGGCTCTCAGCAACTCCAGACCCTCCCTGACACTGTGCTGGACTCTGTGAGCTGGCAGAACGTTTCGGAACCGGTGGACAGCCGGCCAAGCCCGACCAAGGTAGATGAACCTTTCGGCGGTTTCTGTATGCATCCACCGCGGCCTTACTGACCTCTACATGCAGATGACTCCTGACATCGCCACTTGCATGTACGACACCGGCTTTGATCCGTTCACCAAGCAGGCGGTGTATGTTGCCAAGGGGCTGCGCGACCGCCAGCTGCAACGGGCCCTGATGCAGTTCTTCAAACCGGAGAACTATTTCCTGGTGCGCAAGGCCCTCCTCCAGGCCGGAACGGCTACGCGGTCGCGTTCCGTCAAACACAAAAGTTCGATGCTGTAGGGAGGCAGGCGCGGTATGGGTTGAGGAAGCGGCGATCATCCGTCGAGCCTAGGGCGAACGCTGATTGATCCGCGCGATCAGGTCCTTCGCCGCCTCCTCATACAGTGCGAGCACCCGATCCCGCGCCGCATCGTTGCTGAATGTGCCGCGGGCGCGGATGTCCGCCATGCCCTCTTCCACCTGCTGCAACAGACCGCGGGCCGCTTCCACATCGAAGACGCGCTTGCCGGCGAAGTCCACGTAGACCGGCGAGCTATGGGCGTAAAGCGCGGCGTCGAATTCGTTCTGGTGCTGCGAGTCGATCCGCACCGCGAACCAACACGGCCCATCGACCCTCACCTCCCGCCGTAGCCGGGCCGAGAAACCGCCGCCCTTCCCCTCGGCCTTCTCGGTGTGAATCACCCGGCCGTTCTGGATCAACTGGAGCTTCTGGAAGTCGTGGCGGCCAACGGCCCGGGCCTCGATGCGAACCGTTCTTGGCCGATCGAGGTTGATCACCTCGCCAAGCCCCTTGCCGTCCACGGTCAGACTGAGAAGCGGGCCATTGGTGGCGACACAGCGGCCCGCCCTGACCGCCTCCAGCCAGCTCTTGACGGTCAGCGGCCCCTGCACCCGGGCGTAGACACGGGAGAAGTCGTAAAGGAACCAGTCGGTGCCAGTGCTGATCGGCATCCGCAGACCAATATTCAGATAGCGATAATAGTTATCCTCGAAGGTGCCGGTGCGGCTGCCATCGAAGACGTTCAGCGCGTCGAGCTTGCCGGCCAGGGCACTGGGCACGTCTTCGTAGCCGTTGGTGTTGTGGCACCAGATGACGGTGCCGCCCTGCCGGCGAGCGTCTTCGATGCCGGGGCGTAGCGGGCGGTCGTCGTTGCCGGCAGAGGTAATCCCGGGGCCGAGGCTGACCGGCTGGACCAGCTCCTTGATGTTGAGAAACATCACGTGTCCGTAGCCCTGGCCGAACGCCTGGAAGTTGTGGCGGTGCTCCTCGCCGTTGTTGAAGAGCACGCCGGTGGCGGCGAACTGCTTCAGGTCGCCGACCGGGTAGCGATTGGTGATGTAGGTCTCGTCGTCCTTGTGGCGTTCGAGGTAGGAGATGAACATCACCTTGAGGCCGTCGGCCGCCGGGATCTGCCGCAGGTACTCGTCGCAGTCCGCGCGGGTCAGGTTGCGGAGGTGCAGGTGGGTGTTGCCGGCCGCCAGTCCCTCCTGATCGGGCCGAAAGAGAAACCGGACCTTCACGGCCGCCTCGACAGGCGCCTTGCCGGTCAGGTCGAGCGGCTGCCGTGTTAGCGCCGTCTCCAGTCCCGAGAGCGCCTCGAGCCGCAGCTCGCCGCGCGGCAGCCGGACCTCGGCGCCCGCCGCCGGCAGCACGTACCAACCCGACACGGTGCTGGGCCGTTTCAGCCCGCGGAGACGGTCATAGAGGCCGGCCAGGGCCAGCGGCTCCCGGTCCGCCCCCCGGAAGACGCGGACGATGCCACCGACGTTCTTGCCCGTCTCGGCATCGACCAGCCGCAGACGCACCGGGACGCTCTCGTCCTGCCTGCCGGTGCCGAGGAAAGCACCCAGACCGAGCACCAGGAGGCACGTGACGGTGAGGAAGGCGGATCGCATGACGGCTATCCTTCCCGTTTGATGTTCGACAGCTGCTCCAGGGCCAGCATCAGGGCGTGGGTGCCCTTCCGGCCGTAGCCCTGGGCCTTGACGGCGAGGTAAAGCTGATGGGCCAGCGCCAGGCCGGGCAGCGCGATCCCCATGCGCTTGGCCTCCTCCAGGGCAATCCCCATGTCCTTGATGAAGTGTTCCACGAAGAAGCCCGGCTCGAAGTTGCGGTCGATGATACGCGGGCCGAGGTTGTTCAGCGACCAACTCGCTGCCGCACCGCCGCCGACCGATTGCAGCACCGTCTTCAGGTCCAGCCCCGCCTTGTAGCCGTATAGCAGGGCCTCGCAGACGCCGATCATGTTGGTGGCGATCAGCACCTGGTTAACCATCTTGGTGTGCTGCCCGGCGCCGGCCGGGCCCTGGTGCACGATGGTCTTTCCCATGCACTCGAAGAGCGGCCGCACCGCCTCGACGGCATCGGCATCGCCGCCGACCATGATCGACAGCCGGGCTTCCCGCGCGCCGACATCGCCGCCGGAGACTGGGGCATCCACGCTGCCAACCCCCTTCGCCTTGGCCGCCTCGTAGATCTCCCGGGCCAGCGACGGCTCGCTGGTCGTCATGTCCACCAGGATGTTTCCCGGCCGGCTCCCCGCCAGGGCCCCCTGTGGCCCCAGGAAGACCTCGCGGACATCGGGGGGAAAGCCGACAATGGCAAAGACCACGTCGGAGCGCTCGGCCACTGCCTTGGGGGTGTCAGCCCAGGCGGCCCCGGCATCGAGCAGGGGCTTGGCCTTCTCCTTGGTGCGGTTGTAGACTGTCGCCGCGTACCCCTTCGCCATGCAGTGCTGACACATCCACCGGCCCATGACGCCGGTACCGATCCAGCCGATCCGAGTTTTGCCGGGTTCTGCCCTGGTGAATGGCATGGGATTCCCTCTCGATGGTTCGCGCTCGCCCCCTCACCCCTCCCCCTCTCCCCCTCCCGGGGGCGAGGGGAGAAACAGTCCGTTGGGGCGTGGTCTGGAGACCGCGCCCCAACGGGTTGTCCTCTCTCCCACAGTGGGGAGAAGGGAGCCACTTCTTCTCCTTGGGAGACGGGCGAGCGGCTCAACATGGGACGACCGGCGGATATCGTAGCGGGCCGCCGACCGGGCGGCAAACCGTTGGTGGCCTCCTGTCCGGTGCGCTGGGGGATGGACTCGTCCGGTCGTTACGATCCTGTTACAGTGGCGCGGAGGGGTTAGGATAGGGAGGGGGGAACCGATCCGATGCCAGAGAGCGATCATGCCCAGAAATGCGAAAAGAACGGCCGCACAAGCGCACATCGACCGCATGGTCAAACGGATCGTGAAGAAGTTCCACCCGGAGTGCGTGATCCTGTTTGGCTCTCATGCGCGAGGAGAAGCCGGCCCGGACAGTGATGTGGACCTGCTGATCGTCATGGGCTTTGAAGGGGCGGCACGCGACAAGGAACTGGAGATCCGACAAGCGCTTCGCGATATTCTCATTCCCAAGGATGTCATCGTCACCAGGCCGGAAGATTTTGCCTGGCGGAAGGATGTCGTCGGCACCATCGAGTGGCCGGCGGCGCGGGAAGGAAAGGTGCTATATGTCCACCCCAAGGGCCGTCCTTACCGTAATTCGCGAGTGGCTCGCCAAGGCGGACAATGACCTGACGAATGCGGCTTATACGCTCACCCTAGGTGAGAATTGTCCGACCGACACGGTTTGCTTTCACGCTCAGCAGTGTGTCGAGAAGCACATCAAGGCACTGCTCGTTTTCCGGGCGAAACCTTTCCCCAAGACGCACGACATTCATCTCTTGCGTGCACTGCGGCCGCCGAAGCTCCGCCCCAAGTGTTGGACAGCAAAGTCCAGGATCGCCTGACGCAATATGCCACCGTGATGCGGTATCCCGGTGCGGGGCCGGACATCCCGTTGGCTGAAGCCCGCAAGGCCGTAGCGATCGCGAGGCGAGTTCGCAAGGAAGTCCGAAGACATCTTCCCCGAGCGGCGCTTCGCCGTCAGCGCAAATGACGTGGAGGGAAGGTCCAGCTAGCTGGGAGCTGTTTCACGGCTGCAAATAGTTCCAGGCCTCGTACTCCCTGGGCACCCCCTTAATCAAGCGGCCTGGTGGCCTCCTGTCCGGTGCGCTGGGGGATGGACTCGTCCGGTCGTTACGATCCTGTTACAGTGGCGCGGAGGGGGAAGGGTTAGAATGGGCGCGGATGAATCGTGAAAGCGGTTGCGTAGGTCTTTCACCAAACGGAACCTCGGCCCCGCCCGTTATAAGAAGAGAGAGCGCCGGTCGAGGCATCCGGTCCGGCCGGTACATTTGGTCAGCGGGGAGAGGATCTCCTCGCTAACCTCACATGGATAAGGTGGAGCAATGAGCCGCTCACTTCCCTGGGCAAGCCGGCCGCTTGCCCCCTGCGCTGCGAGGAGGATCGTTATGAATCGGCTGCTTTCCATCGGGTTTAGTACCCTGCTCGGCCTGCTGGCTGGGGCGGTCGGCGCCGTCCCTGTTCCCGCCGCCCCCGTCCCGGATGCGCCCGCGCCGGCGGCCGGCAAGCCGATCGACGTCGTCATCTGCCTCGACGTTTCCGGCAGCATGAACGGGCTGATCGACTCGGCCAAGACCAAACTCTGGGACATCATCAACGACCTGGCCAAGGCCAAGCCGACGCCGCAGCTCCGCGTCGGCCTGTACAGCTACGGCCATACCTCCTATGACCCGAAGGCCGGCTGGGTGCGCAAGGAGTCGGACCTGATCACCGACCTGGACGTCATCTATCAGAAGCTCTTTGCCCTGACCATCAACGGCGGCACCGAATACGTAGCCCGCGTTTGCCGTGATGCCGTCGAGGACCAGAAATGGTCCGAGGACAAGGACGCCCTGAAGATCATCTTCGTGGCGGGCAACGAGCCGGCCACACAGGACAAAGAGGTAACGCTGAATGAGGTGGCGGCCAAGGCGAAGGCCAAGGGGATCATTATCAACACCATCTACTGCAAGAGTCCGCAGTTCCCGAACTTCAGGGATTGGGAGGAGTTCGCCGTCCTGGCCGGCGGCAAGTTCATGATCATCGACCAGAACCGCGGCACCGTCGCCATCAACACCCCGATGGACAAGGAGTTGACTGAGCTGGGCGCCCGGCTGAACACCACCTATGTCCGCTACGGCAAACGGGCGGAGGAGAAGGCAGCCAACCAGTTGAAGCAAGATCTCAACGCCGCCCAGGCCGCCCCGGGGGTAGCCGCTGCCCGCAGTGTCACCAAGGCCACCGCCCTGTACCGCAACGACGACTGGGACCTGGTGGACCGGATGAAAAACGATCCCACCTTCGACATCACCAAACTTCCAGAGTCGGAGCTGTCCGAGGAGATGCGCCAGATGACGCCGGAGCAGCGCGTCGCCCACGTCAAGAAAATGGCGGCCGAACGCGAGGCGATCCAGAAGCAGATCGTCGAGTTGAACGCCCGCCGGCAGGCGTACATCGCCGAACAGATGAAGAAGAACCCGTCGGCGGCGGACAAGGCGTTTGACGAGGCGGTCCGCAGCACCCTCCGCGAGCAGGCCGCCGCCAAGGGGATCAAGATACCGGATTAGTCATTGGTCATTGGTCATTGGTCATTGGTCATTGGTTCGCACTCCGTAGCACGCACCTATCAGTTGTTTGCTACCGGCTGGTGACCAATGACAAATGACGAATGACCAATGACAAATGACGACGGAGGGGCAGTCATGGCTATCGCTCGGATCGTGGTGATCGAGGACGAGCCGGCCATTCGGCGCGGTGTTGCCGATGCGCTGCGCGTCTCCGGCTACGACGTGGATGAGGCGGCCGACGGCCTCCAGGGGCTGGAGGCCGCCGTCCGGCTCGGGGTGGACCTGGTCTTGCTGGACCTGCTCCTCCCCAAGCGCGACGGACTGGAGGTGCTGGCCGAGCTGCGCAAGCTCCGGCCGGTCTTGCCAGTCATCATCCTGACCGCCCGTGGCAGCGAGGACGACCGCGTCCGCGGCCTGAAGATGGGGGCCGACGATTACATGGTCAAGCCGTTCTCCGCCCGCGAACTCTTGGCCCGGGTCGAGGCCGTGCTTCGCCGCTCCGTGGGCCGACCGACCGAGGTCCGCGGCGCCCGGCTGGGGAGGGCGCGGATTGACTTCGACCGCCGCGAGGTGCGCTGGTCGGAGCGCGAGCATGTCGAGCTATCCGAGACCGAGGCCGCCTTGCTCAGCTTCCTGGTCGCCAATCGCCAGCGGGCCGTCTCGCGCGACGAACTGCTGGCCCGCATCTGGGGCATCGAGCCCCGCGGCGTGGAGACACGCACCATTGATATGCATATCGCCCGGCTGCGGACCAAGCTCCGCGATCCTTCGGGCCGGCGGACGCCCGAGGCCATCATCACCGTCCGGGCGTACGGTTACATGGCGGGGCCGGACCTGGAGCCGATCGGCAACGGCTCGGCTGCCGGGAGGGCGTCATGAGACACTGGCTGCGCGGCCAGCGCGGCGGACTAGCCGCGTTCCTGGCGATTGCAGCGTTGGTGGCCGGCGGCCTGGGTTGGGTCACCGCAGCCGCCCTGCGCCTGGAGGCAGAACGAATCGAGGCCCGCGCCCGGGCCCAAGCCGAGGCTCAGCACTACGACAAGCTCCGGCTGGCGCTGTGGAGCCTCGACAGTTGGATGTACCATGTGCTTGGCCGGGAGGAGAGCCGGCCTTACAACCATTACAGCGCCGTTTATGCTCTCTCGCTGGCGCTGCAAAACGACGGCAACCTCTACCCGCCCGGCTCCGTGCTGGAGCTATCGCCCCTGCTGAGCACGGAACTGCCCGACTGGATGTTGTTGCATTTCCAGGTGGACCAGGAATCCGGCTGGGGATCGCCCCAGGTTCTTTCCCGGACGCTGCGCCAGCGCCTGGCGAACGTCGCGGCCCGGACCCCTCTCGTCAACGCCACGGCCCAGCGCGAACAGACCCTGGCCGAGTTGGCACGTCAGCTGCCGCCGGCCCGACTGCTGTCCCACCCTCAACTGGCCGGCGCCCAGCCGACCTTCCGCGACAACATCATGGTCTGGGCCAGCAAGGCCCTGGAGAAGAACGAAGCAATCCTCAACCCGGGTCCCGGGGAGCCCGCGGCGCAGCAGCAGCTGATGCTGCAAGACCTGGCCAACCGGGCGGGCTATAATTACCGCCGTGGCTTCAAGGATAACCCGGTCCAGGAGCAGATCGACGACCTGCGGCTGGCCTTCGGCAACACCTTCCACAACGGCGAGGGCTGGTTCTCCCGCGCCCAACTCCGCAACTGGTGCAGCGCTCAGTCATCGATTACTCTTAGTCCCATGCTCCCGCTGTGGCTGACGGCGGCCGATGGCCGGGAGCTGCTGGTGGTCGCTCGCCGGGTGCGCATCGACGAGAAGCAGGTCTGCCAGGGAATTCTCCTCGACTGGCCCCGGTTGCAGAAGCTCCTGACCGCGGAGGTCAACTCCCTGTTCCCCGCGGCGCGTATCGAGCCGATGCGCGAGCCAACGCCGCCGCACCCCGAACGGACCATGACCGCCCTGCCGCTGCAGCTGGACCCGGGGCCGCTCGTATGCGAGATCCCCGAGCCGGGCTGGACACCATTGCGGATCGGCCTGGCCCTGGCGTGGGCGGCGGCCCTGGTGGCGCTGGCGGCCGTCGGGCTGGGCGGCTGGTCGCTGATCGACCTGTCGGAACGGCGCATCCGCTTCGTCTCGGCGGTGACACACGAGCTGCGCACGCCGCTGACCACTCTTCGCCTCTACCTCGACATGTTGACCGGCGGTCTGGTCCGGGACGAGAAGCAGAAAGAAGAGTACCTGCACACGCTGAATGCCGAGGCGGAGCGGCTCAACCGGCTGGTCGGCAACGTCCTTGACTTCTCGCGCCTGGAGAACCAGACGCCGCAGCTGACGATCGGGCCGGTGGCGGTGGCCGACTTGCTGGAACAGGTGCGCTCCACCTGGCAGGGCCGCTGCCAGGATGCGGGCAAGGAGCTAATCGTTGAGAACGCGCTGGGCGAGGCGGTGATCGCCACGGACGTTGGCCTGGTGCAGCAGATCCTGGCCAACCTGATCGATAACGCTTGCAAGTACAGTCGGTCGGCTGCTGACCGGCGCGTCTGGTTGCGGGCCCGCGCCAACGGTTCGCGGCGGTGGGTGGTGGAGGTGGAGGACCGCGGCCCTGGCGTCGCCCCGCGCGAGCGGCGTTCGATCTTCCGCCCGTTCCGCCGCGGCCGCGACGCCGACGTGACGGCCGGCGGCGTCGGCCTCGGCCTGGCCCTGGCTCAGCGCTGGGCCGCGCTGCTCGGCGGCCGGCTGACGCTCCTGCCGGGGAGCGCCGGCGCCTGCTTCCGGCTGGAGCTGCCGTTCCAATCAAAGGGCTAACTCCGCGGCAGCTGCTGACGCGCGTCGCCTTCGACCGCATGCGTGCCAGGCGCCCCTGGCGGCATCTCTTCGCCAGCCGGCAACGCTTACCAGTAAGCTCCCGCGCCGGGATGACCGCCTCAGCCCCGCGCAAAGGCCTTGCGCAGCAGGGCCAAGCTCTTGGGGATCGCCGTGCGGGGGTCTTCCTTCCCCTCGAACTCCAGCGAAATGTAGCCGCGGTAGTTGTGCCGACGCAGCAGAGCGGCGATGCGGTCGTAGTCCAGGTCAAGCGTGTACCACAGACCGCCGCCGTAGTACGTCTTTGCCTGTACCAGGCAGGCCCGGTCCGCCAGCATCTCCAGTTTGTCGTAGGGATCCTCGAGGAAGTTGCCGGTGTCGAGTGTCACCTGAAGCCAGGGCGAGTCGAGCGCCTTGACAATCCGCCGAATCCCCTCGGGAGTCCGGCCCAATCCCCAGTGATTCTCCAGGCCCAGAATCACACCGCACTTCTCCGCCGTCTTGAGGCATTGGCCCAGCCCGTCGATGACCCACTGGTAGCCGTCTTCCTCGGTGACGCCCGGCGGCAGCGGCTCGACGCCGCGGTTCTTCATCAGCTCGTTGAAGTTCTTGCTCGTCCCCCAGGTGCCGGTGTTGACGCGGATGGTCGGGATGCCCAGGGCGTAGGCCAGCTCGATGCAGCGGAGCGTGTGCTCGACATTCTTCTGGCGGACTTCCGCCTTCGGCGACAGGAAGCCCTGGTGGGTCGAGAAGCCGCACAGGTCGAGGCCAAGCAGGAAGGCGCGGCGCTTGAGCCGCTGGAGGTAGTCGTTGTCCTCATTGGTCATCTGGCGGTGCAGGATTTCGACGCCGTCGAAGCCCATATCGGCGGCCAGGTCGATGCACTTCTCCAGGTCGCGCAGCTCGGCGCGGCGGAACTGCCAGAAGGAATAGGTGGCGACGGCGATGCGATTGCCGCGGGACAGGCTGCCCGGCTTGGGCTCCTCGGCCGGGGCGGTCGCAGCAGTCGTCAGGCCGGCGGCGGCCACGGCTTGGGCAAGGAAAGTACGCCGGCTGGTCGGCATGGCGGAACCTCCAGATGAGACGGGGACGATGCTTGCACCTGGTGTTTTGACCGGTCGGCGGGGTGATGTCAAGACCCGACACGTCGTCCCCCTGTGGGCGCCTCGAAAGCCGGCCGGACCGAGCTGTAGCCGCCGTTGAGAGTGATCTCCTGAAATCCCAGCAGCGCCGACCTGTCGCCCGCCTTGCCGGCGGCGTAGACCCGCACCCGGGCGCCGGCCCTCTGGCGGTTCATCTTCCGGCCCTCGATGCGCACCTGTAGCCAGTTGCCGCCCTTCGTCTCATTCCGGAAGAAGCGGGACCCTTCGTCGGGCCAGATCCCGGCAAAGAAGTCGAGGTCGCCGTCGCCGTCATAGTTTACCGCCGAGCCGTCCACATAATAGACCATGCCCAGTCCCTACGGCGGCGCCGCAGCAGGCGGGGCACTCGGTACCACTTCCTTCGGCAAGGCCCACAGCCGCAGCGTCTTGTCATCGCTTCCCGACAGGGCATAGCGGCCGTCAGGAGAAAACGC
The DNA here is from genome assembly GCA_035575035.1 of Gemmataceae bacterium. Classification (GTDB taxonomy): domain Bacteria; phylum Planctomycetota; class Planctomycetia; order Gemmatales; family Gemmataceae; genus DATLYH01. The sequence goes on along the minus strand of DATLYH010000206.1, from coordinate 90 downwards.
CACGCTCCTGACCCAATGGGTGTGCCCGGTGAAGCGGCGGACTTCCTTCCCCGTGGCCACCTCCCACAGCCGCAGTGTCTGGTCCGCGCT
>DATLYH010000205.1:0-3036 GCA_035575035.1 Gemmataceae bacterium | reverse complement strand
CGGCCGGTCGAGGCGCTGCGAGGTCCACCGGCTCGCTCACACAGGCCGCTCGCGAACTCTGGGGCTTTTTCGTCATATGTACACCTGCGACGTCGGCTTGATGACCAACTCCGGCACCGAGACGCGCGGCGGCAACGTGGCCACGAACAACACCGCGGCGGCCACGTCCTCCGGTTGCAAGATGCGCTGGCGCTGCTCGGCGGTGACCGGCTGGGGACGCACCTCCAGGATCGGCGTATCGACCTCGCCGGGATAGATGTTGCAGACCCGGAGGCCGCTGTCCTTTTCCTCGGCGGCCAGGCACAGTCCCAAGGCGCTCATGCCGAACTTGGAGGCCACATAGGCCGCCCCGCCCAGCGGATTGGCCCGCTTGCCGGCCACCGAGCTGATGTTGATGATCAGCCCGTCACGGCGCTGAAGCATCTGTGGCAGCACGGCATGGATGCAGTAGAAGGCGCCGTCCAGGTTGGCCCGTATAATCCGGTCCCAGCTTTCGGGCGTTAGCTGCCGGACGCTCCGCTCCTTGATGTTGATACCGGCGTTGTTAACCAGAATATCGACGCCGCCGAACCGCTCGGTGATCCGACGGATCAGGTCGTTCACTTGCCGAGGGTCGGCCACGTCGGCGGGGTGGTAGAGGAGCCGGTCGCCGCCGGCCAGCTCATCGGCTGCGCGGCGGAGCTTGGCCTCATCGCGGCCGGTGATGGCCACGCTTGCCCCTTCTTGCAGGAACAACCGGGCCACCGCCAGCCCGATGCCGCTGCCGCCGCCGGTCACCAGGGCCCGCTTCATTGCCAGTCGGCTCATGTCGGTCGCCTTAACTTTTCAGGAACCAGATCAGGGCCAGGATCGCCACTAAGCAGAACACCACCGTCATCCCCACGGCCACCCAGGGCCAGTACAGGTGAGGCGCCGGGGCATACGATTCCGCCGGCCAGAGGTCCACGTCAATGTCCGGCTCCGTGTCGGGCAGCACGATCCTGGGGCGAGCAGCTCGGCGCCAGAGGCGCAGCCGCACGATTGAACCGCACTGGGGGCAGCGCCGCTTGTAGCCCCAGGGGCCGAGCCGGAATTGGAGGAGTGTTCCGCAGCGGCACCGGCCATGACGCGCCATGGCACCTCCCCAGCGAGCGAGAGCAGGCAATTCCTGAACCCCGTGGCTCGGGAACTGTCGCCACTATACGAAGACAAGCCCGGCGCCCCGGCGGGCAGCGGGGGCCGCCGTCGCTTACCGGCCGGTCGCCTTGACTCGGACCGAGGCATCCTTGTTCGCGGTGCTGGTGAGCACCAGCACGAATCCCGCACCGGCGGGTATGGTCGCCTCCAGGGTTGCCGTCTCGACCTTCTGCTGGCCGGCGAGAGCGTTCGCCGGGGACCTGTTGGCCGCGGCCGCCTCTTCCGCCGCTTCCCGGTCCTTCGCCAGCACCAGGTAAGCGCTCACCGGGACGCCGGGGGAACTCAGCTCAAGGGTAACTTTCTGTTCCTTCTTGGGCGGGTCGTAGATGATGGTGTGGACAACGCCCGGCTTGACCGTGGCGGTGCGGTCGTCGTTCAGCCGCGATCCGCACCCAGCCGGCCCGAGCAGGGCCAGCGCCAGCGTCCCAAGCACGATCCGTGAGGTCCGACGCATGCCAGGTCCCTCCCGTCAGGGGTTGGCCCGTTCGGCCACAACCGTGCCCCTTCCCGCCAGCACCGGGGTGCCGGGGCCGTCGATCTCCTGCACCTCCATGCGGAAGTGGCCGAAGATCATCGGGCGGGCCAGGGGTTCGATGCGCAGCACCACCTCGCCGTTGAGGAAGATCCGCACCGTCCCGGACGACTGGCTGACAACCACGGCGACGGCCTTGGTCACCTTGCTGATGGCGGCGGCGGCCGTGTGGCGGGCGCCCAGCCCCTGAGTCAACGTCAGCGGAATCCCCTCGGCGGGGGCATCGATGTACATGCAGGCGGCTTCCGCCACCCCGTTCCGGCGGATAAGGATTGCTCCGTCGAGCTGGGCGATTTCCTTGATCTGCTCGCGCACCCGCGGATCGCGGACATCGCGCTCCTTGGGGCTGTAGCCGCGGAATGGGTTGAAGTTCAGCGGCCGCGACAGACTCAGCACCTTGCGGGTGTCGCCGACCACGAACAGGGCGCCGACCGGCTGGCCCTCGCGCCCCTCCCGGCCGATCTCGGTGGCCAGGTCCACCACCGCCCGCAGCGTCTCCAGCGGCACCTGCGTGTCCAGCCGGCGCAGGTCCTGGGCGCTGAGCCGTTCCAGGTGCTCACCCAGGTGGATCACGCTCATGCTGTCGATGTGCTCTGGCCGGTCGGTGCCGATGTCGATGCCGTTGTACAGGACGACAACGTCGGCACCGGTGTGGAGGTGCTCGCTGCGGATGGCTTCAAGCAGAGCCAGGCTCATGCGCTCCTGGATGGGGGTGGGGCCGGCCTCGATGTCGAGCACGATCAAGCCGGGGTGCTCCTTCAACTCCTTGGCGAAGGCCTCGTCCTGAGCCGCCACCAACAGCCGGCAGCCGGACAGGTATTCCAGGACGGCATCCCAGTCGAGTTTGGTCTCGGTGAGCAGCAGCACCGCGTCGGCCGGCAGCTCCTGCACCGTCTGCCGGGCAACTTTCAACAGCGTCACCGTCTGACGTGGCAGGCCCATGTCACCCCTTACCGGCGACCCGTGCTCGTCGGTGGTTTAGAAGTTTGCGAGTGGATTCCGATCCCCCTCCCCATCGTAACGAGCGACCCGGCGGACGGCAAATAGCAATTGTAGCCGAACTCGCCCACGTTCGGGCCATCCTCCAAAGGTGCACCGGATCACGGATGACCCGAACGCCGGCGAGTTCGGCTAACCGGGGGCGGACGGCGAGCGGCGCGGCATCAGCCCCCCGTTCGCCAGCCCCGGCCGGAGACTCGCCTTGCTCTCGCTGGCCGCGCCGGGGGAAAATGAACTAGGATTGGTTGGACCCGCCAAGGGGGCAACGCCCGGCGGCCAACCGGAAGGACGAGGTGCCCGATGCAAGAGACAATCCTTCAGTGCGTGGG
>DATLYH010000204.1:0-37412 GCA_035575035.1 Gemmataceae bacterium | reverse complement strand
GGGCCGAGCTGTACGACCTGCTCGGTTACTCCGGTTATGAGGAGCGCGACCGGGCTTACTTCGGGCAGCCGATGGCGGAGCCGGGCCGGGAGCAGCCGCGCCCGGAATAAACCGCCCGCAGCCGGGGACCGCTCTCTCATTAGAGAACGATGAGAGTTTGCAAAACGGTCGTGACGCTCTCAGTCCCCTGGGGTTAAGATTAGGTGGTTTGAGGGGCCGGCATCGTCGGCCCCGGACCGATTGAAAGATGCGGGGGACTATCCACCATGCGAGCCAAGTTCATGGTCCTGCTCCTGGTGATTGGTGCGACCGCCTTGTTGTTGGAGCCGAACCAGGGTCGGAGCCAGTACGGCAAGGGGGGTGGCTTCCCAGGGTCGCCCGGCGGCTTCGGCAAGGGTGGATGGGACCCCGCGCAGCGGTTTGAGGAATACGCCAAGGGCCGGGGCTTCTTTTACATTCAGGAACTGGACCCCTGGCGGGCACAGCGGCTGGCACAGTGGGCCGAGCAAAACGGCATCCGCGACGGCAAAATAACGCGCGACCAGTACCTGGCCTATTCGCAGCAGTTCATGGGCGGTTTCCGTGGTCCGTCCGGCGGCCCGGGCGGCAGCCCGACCTCCCTCAGTCCCTCCAACACTCCTCCCAGCTTCGAGCGCGGCCCGTCCAGTTATTCCGGGAGCCCGTCCGGCCCCTGGGGCGGGACCGCAGCCGCTCCGTCGAGCGGGCCGTCCTCCGGATCGGGGGGCGGCTTTTCCGGCGGCGGGATGATGGGCGACCCGAACGAGTTCTTCAACCGCCTCTCGGGCGGTCGGGACGTCGTGCGCCGTTCCGACATCACCGACCCGCGCATGCAGTTCATGTTTGACCGCATCGCGTCGCAGCTGAACATCACCAACGGCGAGATCACCCGCCGGCAGTTCACTGAGGTAGTGCAGCAGTTCCTGACGATGCGAGGCGGCGGCCCGGGTTCGTCGGGGGGACCGTGGGGCGGCAACTCCGACGAGGCGAACGAGCGGCGCTTCCGAGAGCGGGACCGGAACGGCGACGGGGTGCTTAACTATGACGAGATGTCCGACACCCTGCGGGCCGAGCGCGAGAAGTGGGACGCCAACCGCGACGGCGTCATCGACCTGAACGAATACAAGAGCTACATGCAGGCACGGTCGCAGCAGTGGCAGCAGCAGCGCGGCGGCGGGGATTCGGGGCCGCGCGGCGGCAGCAGCGGGCCGCCCACCCTCGACGGGATTCCAATCCCCGTGTTCACCCCGGAGGACGAGGACCGCAAACCGATCGTCTACCGGGCCGGCAGGCTGCCCCGGGAGCTTCAGCAAGGGCCGGGCAGCTGGTTCAAGGACCTGGACACCGACCTGGACGGCCAGGTGGGATTGTACGAGTGGAAGCGGAGCGGTTGGCCCATCGAGCAGTTCGCCGGCATCGACCGCAATGGCGACGGCTTCCTCACCATCGAGGAGACCCTTCGTTATCTGAACGGGCAGCAGGGGAATGGAAACGGTTCCTCGACAATGTTGGCCAACCGGAACGGCGACCGGTCGCGGGGCGAGGGGAGTTTCGACCGCGGCGGCTCCGGCAATGGAGGCCCGCGGGGCGGCTTCGACCGCGGCGGGATGACCAGTTTCGGTGGACCACGGGGTGGCTTCGGCGGCTTCGACCGCGGCGGCTCCGGCAATGGAGGCCCACCGTCGGGTGGCTTCGGCGGTCCGGGCGGCGGCGGCCCGCGGGGCTTCGGCGGCCCGGGAAGCTTCAATGGCTCCGGCGGCGGCCCGCGGGGCTTCGGCGGCCCGGGAAGCTTCAATGGCTCCGGCGGCGGTCCTGGAAGTTTCCGGGGCGGCATGGGTGGTTTTGGCGGTCCCCGGAGCAACGGCGGCAATGGACCGTCGGGCGGCGGCTCGGAGCAGCGCGGCCCGTGGGGCGGACGCGGCCGCTGAGCCTCGGTCCCGTCGGTTGCTCCCGGTTGCCTTGGGATGTCCGCCGGGAACGACGCCCTCATATCACCGCAGGATCAAGCGAACACGACTTCGCCTTCATACCAGCCTCGACCATCCGGTTGGGTGGCCGGGGCTGAGTCTTTGAAGTCCCGCGTGGCACCGGCTGACAGCCGGTGCCACGCCCCGGCGTTGGCCACCACTAGCACGCTGTGACTGCATTGAAGCAGAAGGTTTTGCAACGGACTAACTCGACTGCAACCGGTACAAGGCGTCGCGGGCCTCGGGGGCCAGGGGATGGCCATCGTAGGCAGTGACATGTTCGTAGCACTTCCGCGCCCGGACAAAGTCGCCGAGCTGTTCGTAGGCCTGGCCGAGCTTGTACATCGTGTCGGCGCCGCTCTTGGGACTCTTGCGGTACTCGTTGAAGCACGGCACCGCCAGGTCGGGCCGGCCCTGCTCCAGGTAGAGCTCGCCCAGCAGCCGGCAGCTCGTGAACCAGGCCTCCTCATCCTCGGCGCTGGCGAATTTCTCCGGCTTCGGCGTGCGGATCGATTCCAGCAGCGCTATCGCCTCCTCCTTCTCGCCGCGGCGCAGATGAGCGCGGGCCAGCAGCAGCCGGGGCGCCAGACGGTCCGGCTGGATGACGCGGGCCAGCTCGACCAGGTGCTGTGCCCAGTCGATCAGGTCCAGGTCGGCATTTCTCATGTCGAGTAACGCCTTTGCCTTCTTCAGACAGTAATCGACATCGAAGCCGGCCTGGAACGTCTCCAATCGGGCCTGCAAGTCTTGCGGCTGAACGCTGTAGTAGTAACGGTCCTTCCGCTCCAGGAGGTCTTTATCGGAGGGATTGTAGACCAGGGCCCGATCGGTGACGCGCAGGGCCGACAGCGGATCGCCCTTGCGCTCGTACAGGTCGGCCAGGGCCCGCAGCGTCTCGACGCCGGCCCGCTCGTACTCGGTGTAGAGGTGGTAGTTCTCGATAGCGGTGTCCAGCTCGCCGTGCCGGTGGGCGGCCTCGGCCAGCAGCTTGACGGCGCCGAAGTATGCCTGGCGTTCCTCGGGGCTGAGGTTGGCCGGTCCAATCGCCCGGCCGGCCTGCTTGGCCAGCTCGTAATGGCGCCAGGCGCCCACGCCGTCGCCCGCTCGCTGACAGGCCTGGGCAATCTGCACGAACAAAGAGGGCCCCTGGGCCGGCAGGCCGCGGGCGGCGATGCGCAGGTACTCGGCCCCGCGCTGCCAGCGGACGGCATCACCGATCAGGGCCTGGCCCAGCTGCGCTGTGTACTCGTAATCGAAGTCGGCCACCGGGGGCTCGCCGGGCGCCGGCCGGGCGCCGGCAGCCGCGGCGTCAAAGTCGGCCTCGGTCAGGTCCTGATAGAGCAGCCGCTTGAGATTCCAGGCGCCGGCATCGCCGGGGTCCTCACGCAGCCGGCGCTCGACAGCGGCGATGGCTTCCATGCGCCGGCCGGGCAGGCCGAGTTGCGGGACGCCGACGAGCCGCCGCAGCTCAGGATGCAGTGTCAGGGCCAATTGCCAGGCCGGCAACAGCATGGCCCGGCGCTGCTCGTCGGCGGCGCCGTAACAGGACGGGTCAAGCAGGCGCACCAGATGGCCGGCCGCCTGCTCGTACTGCCGGGCGTGAGTGGCGGCCACGGCCCGCCAGTAATCGACGGCCGGCTGCAACGCCGGCTTCTGGCTGGCGACCAGGTCGAGCAGGCGATGGGCCTCGTGCAGCTTCGCCGGCGTCGGCGCTTCCAGCAGAAGCGAGCCGGCCCGCTCCAGGCAAAGATTGAAATCGACCAGGGCCAACATTTCGGGGTCCTTGCTGAGCTGATCAAAATCGAGCTGGAGGTGAAAATTCCAGAAGCTCTCGCGCGCCAGCCGGTTGTTCGGGTCCAGCTGCAAGGCACGGCGGAACGACAGCAGCGCCAGCCGCCAGCGCCCCACGCGCAGGTAACTGAGGCCGCGGAGCACATGCTTGAAGACGCGCAGCCCCGGCAGGACACGCATCGTGTAGAAAAAATAAAGGATCACCGGCACCAGGAACGGCAGCGACTGGACGGCCTGGCGGTGTTCCCATTCCTGAATGAGCATCAGGGTGGCGAAGCCGAGGCCGGCGCAGATGACGCCGATCTCAACCTCGGATTCTTCCCGCCGGCCGGCGAAGGTCAGCAGGTAAAAGATCGGCATCCCGAGCAGCAGCTGCGTCCCGAAAAGGGCGGGGTTCTCCAGGGAGACCTGCGGTCTGATGTCGAGGGTGAAGCCGAGCACTTGGCCGCGGTAGCCGAAACCGTACAGCAGGGCGGCCACCAGCCCGACGGCAAGGGCCAGACTTAGTCCCGCACGGACCCATCGGCGGCGCACCGCTTGCAAAACACCGAAGAGGACCCCCAGGACGGCTCCCCCGCCGACGAGGTAGCTGAGCAGCCACTCATCCCCCTCGCGGGCCGATCCCCTGACGGTGAACGCCCCCACGGCCATCCCCAAAAGGATGCCGGTATAGACCAGAGTGGGACTTTCCAGGAGCAGGAAAAGGATGAACGCCGGCCATTGGCCCCGGGCCCGGTAGCCCTGGCGCAGCTTGATCCAGGCGGCGATGACCAGGCAGATCGTCAGCCCGCCGACGGTGTCAAGCGTAACGCGCAGCGGGGCGGTCCAGTCCGGCTCCGGGGCGGTCGCCTCGGCCAAGGCGGCGAACACCAACAGCCCCAGGTAGATCCCCTTCAGAAGGTATTCCGTCTGCAACCAGCGCATGGTCGGTGTCGGCGGGGGTGAGCGAGACGAAAACTCATGGTCAGGGTAACGACTTCCCGCCCGGATGGGAAGGGGACGGCCGGCCGTCGGCAAGCAGTTTGCAAGGGAGTAGATCAGGATCGGCACCCACCTCGTCCCCCGGCCGCCGAAACCCGCCGCCGACGGCGGGGCGTGACACCCGGTCGGCCGTGATGGCCGAGGAAGTAGAAAGGAGGAGCCCATGACTCCCGCACGTGAGCGACCTTTGACCCGTGAACAGATTCATAAGCGCTTATGGGACATGGCTGCCAAGCAGTTTGATAAGGATGTTCAGGAGTTGCGTCCGGAGAGCCGGCTGGTGCAGGATCTGGGGGCCGACAGTCTGGATGTGGCCGAGCTAAGCATGGAGGTGGAGGACCAGTTGGGCGTGGTACTCCCCAACGAGTTATTGGAGAACGCCAACCTGACCCTGGGCGACGTGGAGCAGGCGGTCTGGGAGCGGCACCAGGAGGGCAAGTGAAGCGGCCTTCTTCGCCGCTTGCAGCTTGGCGCCAAGCCGCAAGCGGCCACCAGCGGGGGCGGCTACCGTGGCACGACCAACAGGTCCGCCTCGGCCTGGGCCAACTCCGTCACGCCGGCCCGGACCCGGTCCATCAACCGGGACAGCTCCTGCTCCGCCCGTGTCGTCACCGCTTGCAACTCGGCCGGCCCCCTCCGCAACTGCTGCTCCAGCCCCCGCCGTCGCTGGTCATACTTCACCTTCAAGGCGCCTATCTCCGCCTGGGGGATGCCGGCGGCCGGATCAAAGTTAAATGTCTGCTCCACCTGCCGGCGCCAGGCCAGCAGTTTCGCGGTCAGCTTCTCCCCGAAGCCGGGCACCTCGATGACCCGCTCGCCGACGATGTCGTATGCCGTCTCGATTCCATAGGAGCGGAGCATGGCCTCCCGCGCGGGGCCGATGCCCGGGATGGCGTGCGCGCTGATGAACTGCCGTTGGAGGAACTCGGCCCGCTGCGCCGACCGGGCGTTCTGCTCCAACTCCTGGTACTCGGCCTCCTCGGCCGCCTGGAGCTGGAGGTACTGCTCCCGTAGCGTCTCCAGGTCTTTCTTTTTGGCAACGAAGTCGGCCGCCCGCTGGGCCGCCAGCTGGTGCCACTGCTCCTCCGCCGACCGCAGCAGCTGGCATGCCCGCCGGTAGGCCTCCTCGCGCCGCCCCTTCTCCCTGTGCACGATTTGCCGGGCCGACTCCCACGCGGCCTGCTCCTTCCACCAGGCCCGCCGGCGGCCGACCTCCAGCACGACCCAGTACACCCCGAAGACCACGCCGGTGACGAAGGCAACGGTCGCCAGGAAGAACGAGACGACAACGGCGGCTATCAGGAGGCCGGCACCGACAGCGATCCATCCCACGACCCGTTGATAGAGGTCGGGCGGCGCCGCTTCGCCCGGAGGCGGCGGCACGTCCACCGGCAAGGGACTCGGTACGATGAACTTCTCCGGCGGCGGCCTGCGGTAATCGGTCCGCGGGGCCGGGACGCGCTCGATCTCCTCCCAGACCGCGGCCAGCACAAACCCGCCGGTCGGGTGGGCCGCCACGGCGAGGAAGAAATGAGGCGCCCCCTGCCGGGTCAGGTCGCACCACGGGCAGCGGTCCAGGTGCGGGGCAAAGCGGTGCCCCAGGTCGAGCGGGCAGGTTTGCAGCCGGCCGCCGAGGTCCTCCAATGCCGCGGCCCACTCGGCGGCAGTGGGCCGGGCGCCCGGCTCCGATGACGACTTGCCGAAGGCCCGCTCAAAGAGGATGGCCAGCTCGGGTGGGACCGCGCTGAGAGGGAGCGAGAGCGGCGGCGGCTGCATGACATGGGCGCCGGTCGGGGCGAAGGCAAAATGGTATTCGCGGATCGCCCGCTCCAGGGTCATTTCCCCCTGGCCGAGGTATCGCCCCGCGAAGGGATGACGCCCCATGAAGAGCAGATGAAAGATCAGGACGGCCAGTCCGAACCGGTCGTGGTCGGGCGTGCGCACCAGCCCGCGGAGGTCCTGCCCCTGGAGTTCGGGGGGCGTGTACAGCGGGACGCCGACGTTGCACGGGAAGCGCCGGCCGGCGGCACAGACCTGGTAGGAGTCGCAGTCGATCAGGGTCGCCTTTGCTTCGGGCGAAACCAACACGTTGGACTGGTTGACATCCCCGATGACATGGCCGGCCCGATGGACCGCCTCAAAGGCCGTCGCGCAGCTCGCTGCCGCCCGGATGAGGAAAGCCCAGTCGGCCTGCGGGAAGTCCTTCTTGCGGTGGGCGGGACTGTAAAGCGCGTGGATCTCGCGCGCGCCGACGACCTTCGGCATTACCAGGCCGACCACGGGACCGCCCGGCCGCTGGTGCAGCGTGGCGATGGGCCAGGCGGCCGCCGCGAGCAGGTCAGGCGAGGCCAGGCCGGCCATCGCCCGCAGCTTCGCCGCCTTGCGGGGGTCCGGAATCCGGTGATACACCTTGGCCGCCCGCGTCGGCGCCGCCGGTATCTCGAAGACGCTCCCCTCGCCCCCCTGGCCCAGCATCGGCCCCAGGACGATCGGCTGGTCCGTGTTGTCGTACAGGCTAGTCGCTGTCATCGGGCCACCGTCGGCTCGCCAGCACCAGGGTCTTGTCGTCGTCCGTTCGGCCATTGACGGCCGGGGAGGTCAGGAAGTCCCTCAGCGGCCCGCGTAGCTCGTCCGCCGCCTTCACCCGGCGCAGCACCCGGAACAGCGGCACGAAAAACGGGGCGTGCACGCTCCGATCCCCGTAATTGAGGGCGAGCATCTGCAAGCCATCGGTGAACAGGGCCAGCTCGTCCACCCGGCCTTCGATCCGGCGGAAGTCGAGCCGGCCTTCGTAATCAGGGTCGGTCAGGAAATGGGTTGTGTTGACATACTCGCCTGCCTGCGGCCAGAACACCGGCTGATAACTCTCTCCCAGGCGGGTGACAATCGCCCCATCGCCGATCTGGGTAAACACGGCCCCGCGCTCCCCCACCACCGCGGTCAGCAGCGTGCAGGCCAGCTCCCGCACGTCGGCGTCCCGCGCGCCGGCCTCCGCCGCCAGCCGCTCCCGGACCCGGGCATGCCAGGCCATGACCTGGTCCCGGTCGATGCGGCCGACTTCCCCGCCTTCCGCCCGGATCAGCCCCACAAGGGTATGGCACGCCAGCTCCGCTCCCCGCGCCGCGTGGGCGGCGCTGCCGGCCCCATCGGCGCAGGCGGCGATGAGGATAGTTTCTCCGCCCACTTGAATGATTTCGCCGAGGGCGTAGTCCTGGCAGGGCTCGCCCCGTTGGGCGTGCGCCGTGCCGGGAGCCGACCCGTAAAGCAGTTTCCACATCGCCGCCGGTCAGATACTCGGAATGGCGCCCCAGCCCTGCGGCCCGGTCGGGTCCTGGAGGGGAACCCATTCGCCGGGGCGGGAGCGCGACTGGGAGGCCTGGGAGCTGGACAGCCACAGGAAGAGGTCCTGGAAACGCAGGCCCTTCAGCTTCAGCGGCGGGCGGGCAGCGCAGATCCGCTGGAGGACGTCGAAGTTGGCCCCCTCGACGCCGACCACGAAAAAGGCGAACGACCGGTTCGCCTCGCCCACGCCCACCTTGTCGGCGGCCGAGTGCCATTCGTCGGTGGGGCCGCCGTCGGTGATCAGGAAGATCCACGGCCGGAAAAAGGAAATGCCGTTGGCGCGGTAGACCTCCTTGCGCCGGTTCAGCAACGCAATAGCCTGATGGATGGCGGCCCCCATCGGCGTGTCGCCGCCGGCGCTGAGCCGGGGCGGCAAGAAGGCATCGGCCGTGGTGAAGTCGCAGACGGTCCGGACCTCGCCGCCGAAAGTCACCAGCGCTACCTCAACCCGCTTTGACGCCAGGCTGTCGGCAGCCAGGGCATCGACATAGGTGAGCAGCCCCGCGTTCAATTCGGCGATCGGCTGGCCCTCCATGGAGCCGGACACGTCCAGCAGGAGGACACAGGGGAGCCGGGGTTCGGGGTTCTCGGCGAAGCTGGTGGTCCCGAAGGATAAGGATTGGATCACGGGTCCTCGCTTCCTCGTAGCCGAATCTTTCCTCGTAGCCGAATCTTTCCTCGCGGCCGAATTCGCACGAATTCGGCGGGACGACAGTAGTGCCTGACTCGTGCCTCGGGCCAGGCGCTGCTGTCCAGAGTGTAGCATTTTCCTGCGCCCCGCTCGGTGCGGCACGAGGCCGGCTCGCAGATCCGCACCGCTGGGGAGCACGGCCGGCCGCCGCTTTTCCGCTTGACGCCTCGCTTTTGCCCTCCTGAGAATCAGAAGAGAGAGCCCGCCCCGGGCGTCCGTGGAGTGTAGAAGGAGCACATCATGGCCGAGTTCCAATTGTCGCTTACCGCTGAGGAGCGCGACTACCTGGTGGAACTGCTGGAGCTGACGTTGAAAGAAACACGCATCGAAGAGCATCGGACCCGTACCCCCTCCTATCGCCAGCATGTGCTCCGCCAGGAAGACCTGATTGTTTCCTTGCTGAGCAAACTGGGCAAGCCGGCCCCTTAAGGGAGCGCGATCCGTGGACCGTGCCGTACCATCGATCCACGGGTCACGGTCCACGGGGGCGGTGGAGTCGTCCCGGCCTGCGCGACGGCCGCCCGGTTATGCTAAAATGGCTCTGAAGCATCGTCTTTGAACCCGCAGTGAGATCCGCACCCATGACTGATCCCGAGCAGCAAAAGTACCAGGAAGAATTACGGCGGCGCTGGCGCGAAACCGCCGTCCAGCTTGGTCTGGAGCCGGAGCCGGAGCCATCCCCCGCGCCGACCGCCGCAGAGGTGGAAGCCCCTGTCGAGTCGGAGGAACCTGCCGTGGCGGCGGAAACCGGTCCGGCCGCGGCGGAAGCAACGGCGACCGAATCGCCCCGCAGCCGACGGTATCCGCCGGCCGAGGAAGGGCCCGCGCCTGCCGAGCCGGCCGCCCGCGAGTCGGCCGAGACGCCGGAAGACGAGGGCCCGACGGAAGAGCGGTCTGCCCGGTCCGGCCGACGACGCCGGCGCCGCGGCCGACGGACGGTTGCCGAGCCGGCGGCCCGAGCGGAGACCACGACCGAGGAATCGGCCCCGGTCGCCGAGGCGGTCGGTTCCGAAGCACCTGCCGAGGGAGGAGCACCGGAGGCCCCGCCCACACGCGGGCGGCGCCGCCGCCGACGCCGCAAGAAGGAGCGGGCCGCCCGGGAGCCGGTCCCCGAGCCGGCCGCGGAGGACGAGGAAGAACAGGAAGCCGAAGAAACCGAGGCCGAAGAGCTGGAGGCCGAGGAGGAACCGGAGCCGGCTGCCGAGTCAAGCGCCCGCGAGGCGGAGCCCGAGGAGGAGGAAGACCTGTCGAACTGGAACGTCCCCTCCTGGCAAGAGTTGATCGCCTCGCTTTACCGCCCGGACCGTTGAGGAGAGGGCGGGAGTGAGGGAGCACGGGAGCGTAGAGAGGTTCAGGTCTCATGGCCGACGCAATCATCGAACGGGTCGGACCGGAAGATTTGCCCGTCATCGTGGACTTGTACAACCAGATCTTCCGGCCGCCGCGCAACCTGGAGTCGTTCCGCCGCCGCTTCCGGGGCCGTTACAACGTCTTGCAGTTGGTGGCCCGGATCAAGGACCGGCCGGTCGGCTTCTTCCTCGGCTTCGAGCTGAAGCCGACCGTCTACTTCGCCTGGTTCTACGGCGTCCTGCCGGAGTACCGGCGGCAAGGGATCGCCTCGCAACTGATGGATGCCGTCCACAGCTGGGCCCGGCAGAATGATTACGAGTCGGTCCGCTTCGAGTGCCATAACCAGCATCGGCCGATGCTCCACCTGGCCATCGCTCAGGAGTACGACATCGTCGGCATCCGCTGGGATCCCGACCGCGGCGACAACCTGGTGATCTTCGAGAAGGTGCTCACCGGCTGAGGCGGCGGGAGCCTGCCATGCCCGACTCGACGTCTTGCAATATCGCTGCGCTGATTGAGCGGTGGCGGACCGAGCTGCTGGACCTGTCGAAGCGGAACCGCCTGATCAATTTCAAGACGGGCCGCACTGGCGGCATCCTTCTCGTTCATCCGGACCCGGGGGAACTCTGGGACCACCTCGTCATCCGTTCCAAAGCCCTCAGCTTCCCCTGGAAGCGCGACCTGATCGACCTCTCCGAAGAGCCCGGCGAGGCGAACTCCACGATTGATCCCTCCCCAGGCGCGGCCCCGCCTCTCTCGGCCCAGGAAATCCTCGAGCGCTGCCGGTGCTCGCCCCGCCTTCGCTCTCATCACCTGCTGACCGATCTGGATGACCAACTGTTGGCGGCGCGGCTGACCCGGTTGGCCCTCCGGGCCCGGGAGTCGCAGACCGAGCAGGGTGTTGTCACCCTCTACGTGGCCTTTGGTTTCCTGCGCTGGTTCGAATCGCCCGACAGCAAAGAAGAGATTCGCTCTCCTCTTCTCCTGGTGCCCGTGTCGCTGAAGCGGGAGAGCGTCAACGCCTCCTGGCAGCTTCAGGCCGATGATGAGGAGGTCCTGCCGAACCATTCGCTGGCCCAACTCCTGAGCCGGGATTTTGGACGGCGTCTCAGGGTGGACGACGAGGCGGTGGATTGGGAAGATCCCGCCTGGCGCACGAGCTATTTCGCGGAGGTGGAGCAGGCCATCCGCTCGGAGCCGCGCTGGGAGGTGCTGGACGAAGCCGCCCTGGGGACGTTCAACTTCCAGAAGCTGGCCATGTGGGACGACCTGGGCCGCAACCAGGCACGGATCGAACGCCACAGCCTGTGCCGGGCCCTGGCCGGGGACCGGACCGTAGCGCTTTGTGTTCCGTCGGACCTGCCGCAGCCGGAAGAACTCGACTACAAGGTCCGCCCCGCCGAGACGTATCACATCCTCGATTCCGACAGCAGCCAGCACGCGGCCATCATCGCGGCCGTTCGCGGCGCTAACCTGGTGCTGGACGGTCCCCCAGGGACCGGCAAGAGCCAGACCATTGCCAATCTCATCGCCGAGTTCCTGGCGGCCGGCAAGACCGTGCTGTTTGTCAGTGAAAAGGCCGCTGCCCTGGAGGTGGTCAAGAAGCGCCTCGACGCGCGAGGGCTGGGCGACTTCTGTTTGGACCTGCACAGTCACAAGGCGAGCAAGCGGGCTGTCCTCGCCGAGCTGAAACGTTGTCTCGACCTGGTCCCGGAACACATCCGCGACCCCGACGAGGAGCTGCGGCAGCTCGACGAGGTCCGCCGTCAGCTCAATCAGTACGTCCGCCAGCTTCATGCAGTCCGGCGGCCGCTCGGCCAAAGTGTCTTCCAGGTGCATGGCGTGCTGGCCCAGCTCGCCCGGCTGACGAGCCGGTCCCACTGCCCGATTCCTTGGGTGCTTGAGCGGGATGCTGCTTATGTCCAGCGGATCATGGAGCGGCTGGTCGAGCTGCGCGATTGCCGCGGCGTGATCGAGTGCCGCGGCCGCCATCCCTGGCGCGGCTGCCGGGCGGATGCGCCCGCGGTGACTTTGCCAGACGACGTGGCGTATCACTTTCAACGGCTCGCCCAGGGCCTGCCTCGGGTGAAGGAGGCCACGGCGTTCCTGCACCGGCTCGGCCTCGCGCCGGATCGGCCGACCTGGGGCGAGTGGCAAACCGCGCTGGCGAACGCCCGCAGGGCCCTGCGTTCTCCCTTCTGGTGGGAGCCGGCCTCCCGGCAGCGGTTGCAAGACATCATCACCGAATGGGTAGACTGCCGTCGCACGGTCGAGAGCGTGGGGGAAGAGCTTCGGACCCGCCTGGCGCCACCGGCTTTCGCGGCGGCCAACGCCGCGCTGGTCTACCGGGCCAGCTGGTTCCGCTCGCGATGGAAGCGCTTGCTCCCAAGTTGGTGGTTCCTCAAAGCCCGGCTGAAGACCTGGTACACCGGCCGGCCGCCGGATACCCTCGGCCTCGTGGCCGACCTCCAAATGCTCGCCCTTTATCACCAGTGCCTCAGTTGCTGTCGTCAGGTGGAGGAGGAATTCACCGCCGATTTGCTTCACGATATCGAGGAGAAGCCCGACTGGCCGGGGACTCTGGCCTGCCTGCGGCAAATCGAACAGTTGGAGCGGGCCGGTGAGCCGGTGCGCAGCCGGCTGGAAGAGGCGGTGCGGCAGAGCGACGCGGCCCTTGCCGAGGGCCTGAACGCGTCCTGGAAGTTCCTGACCCAGCTCTTTGACCCCGCCGCGGAGGTTTCGACCGGCATCATCCTCGGCCGTACCTCTTTGGACGACCTTCGCACCTGGTTGGCCGAACGGATCGCCGATGTGCACTGTCTGCTGGAATGGGTCCGGTTCCGCGAGATCCAGCAGGAACTGGCGGCCGCCGGCGTGTCGGCCATTCTGGAGGAAGTGCTCCAGGGGCAGGTGAAGCTCGACGAGGCCGCCGATGCCTTCCATGCCCGCTTCCTGCGGCTCTGGCTGGATGCGGTCTACCAGCAGTCCGCCGAGCTGCGGCAGTTCCAGGGAGAGCGCCACGAACGGCTTCTCGAGCGCTTCCGCAAGTTGGACCGGCGCTCGGTCGAGTCGGCCTCCGCCCGCATCCGGCAGCGGCTGCTGACCGATCCCGACCGGCCGCGCTTCGTGGCGGCGAACGTGCCCGGCTCGTCCGAGCTGGGTGTCTTGCTGCGTGAGGTGAACAAGACGCGGGGGCACCTGCCGCTGCGCAAGCTGTTTGCCGCCGTCCCAACCCGGCTGCCGCGCCTCAAGCCCTGTCTGATGATGAGTCCGCTGGCGGTGAGCACCTACCTGCCCCCGGACATGACGTTTGACCTGGTCATCTTCGATGAGGCGTCCCAGGTCCGCCCTTGCGACGCTATCTGTGCCATTTACCGCGGGCGGCAGCTGGTCGTGGCCGGCGACCCCAAGCAGCTGCCTCCCACCACCTTCTTCGAGCGCTTGTTCGATGACGAGGAGGGGGCCGACGCCGAGGAGGGGGCCGACCTGGGCGACTTCGAGAGTATCCTTGATGTGTGTTATTCGCTCGGCCTGCTTCGCCGCCGGCTGCGCTGGCACTACCGCAGCCGCCGCGAATCGCTGATCGCTTTCTCCAACCGACATTTCTACGACAATGAGTTGGTGACCTTCCCCAGCGCCCACGACCTGCCGGCCAACCCGGCAATCCTCTTTGAGTATGTCCCCGACGGCCGGTGGAAGGTTGGCCGCGGCGGCGGCTTCAACGCGGTCGAGGCCCGCCGTACCGCCGAGCGGGTGCTGGAGCATTTTCGCGACCATCCCGAACAGAGCCTTGGCGTCATCGCCTTCAACCTGCACCAGCAGATGCGCATCCAGGACGAACTGGAACAGCTGCGCCGGGCCCATCCCGAACGGGAGGAATTCTTCCAGGAGGACCGCGACGAGCCGTTCTTTGTCAAAAATCTGGAGAATGTGCAGGGAGATGAACGGGACGTGATCTTCCTGAGCGTCGGCTACGGTCCCGATGAGACGGGCCGGGTGGCGATGCGCTTCGGACCGCTCAACCAGCAAGGGGGCGAGCGGCGGCTGAACGTAGCGGTGACGCGGGCCCGGCAGCAGGTGCGGCTGATCAGTTCCCTCCGCGCCCCGGACATTGACCTGAGCCGCACCAACGCCGTCGGGGTCCGCCTGCTGCGGGCCTATCTCGACTACGCTGAGCGCGGCCCGAGTGCTCTGGCCGGCGCGATCACCGAGGCGGGCGCTCGCGGATTCGACTCTCCGTTTGAGCAAGCGGTTTGCGAGGAGTTGACGCGGCGCGGCCTGACTGTGCATTCGCAGGTGGGGTGCAGCGGTTTCCGGATCGACCTGGCGCTGGTGGATGCCGACTGCCCGGGACGCTACCTCCTGGGGGTCGAGTGCGACGGGGCGGCCTACCACTCCTCGGCCACCGCCCGCGACCGGGATCGGCTGCGGCAAGAGGTATTGGAGTCGCTCGGCTGGCGGATCTGTCGGATCTGGTCCACCGATTGGCTCCGCGACCGTGAGGGCCAGGTCCGCCGGGTCCTGGCGGCGCTGGCAAAGGCACGGCAGGAAGCGGCCCATCCATCGCCGGCTGCCCCAGCCCCGCCAGCGCCCTGCCCCCGAGCCGAAGCGCCCGGGGAACCTCAGGAACCCGCTGTGCCTGCCGCTGTCCCATCCTATCGCTCCATCGATGATGTGCCGGGCGACGCCCTCCGCGCTGCGGTGCTGGATGTGCTGCGTTCTTGCGGCAACACAGGCGACGAGGACCTGGTCAAGGCGGTCCGGGCCCAACTCGGGTTCGAACGCACCGGCCCGCGCATCCGGGAACGGATCGAGACCGTTATCCATGAACTCCTCCGCGCCGGGACCATCTGCCGCACAGCGGATGGCCGATTGCAAGTCGCCCCGGGAGTGCAGGCCGCGAAGCGGTAGCCTGCTGTGCCATCCCGGGGGGCCGGGACGGCGTCTTCGAAACCCCGGCCAGTCAGGTTGTAATACCATCGACCACGAGGTTGCTTGACCAGGCACGAGGTGGTCGAGGGGCGGCGTCTGAATGACCGGGCCGCCCCTGCAACCCCGCGCGTTCCAGCGGCAGTCGTCGTTGAGGATGAAGAGGAAATGGGGCCGGTCGGGCTTTTGCTCCGGAGCGGCACAGGGCCAGGCGGCCGACAGGATCAGCGCGCTCGGCAGGAACAGGCGCAACACGGGTGTTCTCCTTTCGCGGTCGGTCGGGCGAGGGCCTTGCCCCTGGCCCAGCGCGGTCGGGGACATAAAGATGCCCCCGCCCCCATCGGGTGAGGCCCGGATGAGCCCGGGTGACTCGCCCGAGGGCAATGGGGACGGGGGCGGAAGGGAGGGCAGGACGATCAATGGATCCGGTGACGCCCTCAAGCCTCCCCCTCTCCCCGAGGAGGAGAGGGGGAGGGAGCATCAGCCGTCGGGGCGGCTGACGCGGCGCCGCCGGCGGGAGGCTGGGTCTTGCGCCAGCCGATTTCGCGAAGGACGTTGAGCACTTCACGCCAGGTGGGGTAAGGCCGACGGCGGGTGCGCTTGTAGCGCTCGATGGCTTGCAAAAACTCACGCTCTTCATCGGTGTAATCGCTCCCCGGGAAACTCTCCTCGCAGCCGACACCACCCCGGTGGTTGAACCGCCTTTTGCTCATCAGGCACCTCACCGCGCCGCAAACCAAAACCTCTCCGTCGCGCTGGAGGGACGGAGGCGACCGAACCAAGGAACCCTCGCTGGCCGATTTCCGGTGTCTTAGTGTATTTTTGTTCACTAAAACCCTAGGATGGGGCAACGGTTTTGTCAAGTCAAAAACTTCGGGTTCGAAGGGGATGGGTGCAGCGGCACGGTTCGAGGGCTAGGTTCTGGACATACCACCGGGCCCTCTGTTAGACTTGGTTAGAGACTTTCGCATGACCATTCCGCCCTTGCCGCAGCCCAAGACCGTAGCCGACGTCGCCAGCATTTCGGGTCAAAAAGGGTAGCCCGATTCGGGCCCTTCCCCAGATCGCTCTCGAAGTCTGGCGCCATCAGCTGCAGTAAGGGTTATCCCCCGGATCGCCTCCCGAAGGCAGACGCCGTCGGCTACGGCGCCAGGCAGGAGCGGGGCGGCTTTGGTACGTCTCAATTACAGGAGCGCCGACGCCCTTCCAATCCGAGAGGACTCCTCATCGATCTGCCGCCCGAACGAGCCAAGGAGCTGGCGGGCCTGACGGGGACAATGGTTTCCCTCGGCTACCTCCGCATGGAAGAGGCGGCCGGCATCCCGCGGCGGACCGAGCCGTTCGGCGTCGCGGCCTACGCCCCTCTGGCGGAAGCCCCCCCTTTGAACCGGACGTGGTCTTGGTGTGCGGCAACGGCCGGCAGATCATGCTCTTAACGGAGGCCGTCCAGGCGGCCGGCGGCGTCCCGTCCGCCCTGATGGGCCGGCCAACGTGCGCCGCCCTCGCCGAGGTGATGCGCACCCAGCGGAGCATCACTAGCCTTGGCTGCATCGGCAACCGCGTTTACACGGGGATGCCCGACGCCGAGTTCTACTTCGCCCTGCCCGGCCGTCAGGTGGAGGCTGTCGTCGCGAAACTGGCCACGATCGTCCAGGCCAACCAAGCGCTGGAGGGTTACCACCGCCAGCGGCTCCAGGCCATACCGGTGTAAGTTTTGCCGCTTGCGGCTTAGTGGCCTGAAGCGCCAGGGCTTCGTTGTGCTCAGCCCCGGCCACACCAGGAGATGACCTTTTCAACTGAGCAAGGCGACGTTCCCATGAGGAGTCAACTATGCGAGCGAAGCCGTGGGTGCTGGCCCTTGGCCTGGTGCTGTTGCCCGCCTGGCCGGCGGACGCTCAGGTGATCAAGGGGGTCCTGGCCATCAAAGGGGCCGAGATGTCCTGATGAGGGGGGATGGCGCGAGACGCCATCGCACGTCAGTATGACGTGGACAAAAACGGGGTGCAGCTGGTCTGCGAGCCCGGCACCGGCAACTACCGCCCCGGCACGATCACCTTCTTCGCCAAGAAGGGAAAGGTGATCGACCTGGACAAGATCCAGGAGAGTCTCCGGGCCACCCGGCTCTCCGGCAGCACCAACATGGAGGTAACCTCGCTGCTTGTCACGGCCGTTGGTCGGGCATCGGCGAGCGCGACGGCGGTCATGCTCAAGGTGGCCGGCACCGATCGGCCGCTCATCCTGGAGGACGCTGCCGGCAAGGGAGATGGGACAGCCTTCCGCCGGCTGCGGGAGCTGCTGGCGAAGGGGGAGCAAACGGTAATGGTGACGGGGTATGTCCCGGGCTGGGAGGGGAAGTTCCCCGCGATGCTCCGCACCCTGGCGGCTGACGCCGCGGCCGGAAAGCCGCTACGGCTGCTGGTCACGGAGTTCCAGCTCGTCAAGGAATAGCCCGCCGCGGGAGGGACGGGCCCATGAAGGAGAAACTCCTGAGCCTGACCGGCGCTCTGCTCGGCCTGGCCGGCGCCGTGCCCACCTGAACGACGGCCGGCGTCCTGGCCCTGCTCGGGTTAGCAGGGAGCACGGCGGCCGCAGCGGTGGCAAGTTGGCTGGCGCCGATCCTGATCGGCCTGTCCATCGCACTGCTGGGGCACTCCTTCTACGTCCTCTATGTGCAGCGGCGCGGGTCGCAGCGCGGGAATGGGGAGTTCCGCCATGAGCCTGCGAGCACCTGGGGCCATCCTGTTGATCTCCTGCTACGAGCTGGGCCATCAACCTCCCTGCACCGCTTTGCCCTTCGGGTTCCTCCGGCGGGCCGGGTTCGCCCCTGACGCTCTGGACATTGCCGTGGAGCGCTTCGACCCGGCCAAGGTCGCGCGGGCCCGGTTCGTCGGCATCTCGGTGCCGATGCACACCGCCCTGCGGTTGGGGGTTCGGGTCGCCCAGCGCGTCCGCGAGATCAACCCGGACGCGGTTATCTGCTTCTACGGTCTGTACGCGGCGCTGAATGCCGACTACCTGCTGAACCACGGCGGGGACTACTGCATCGGCGGCGAGGTGGAAACGCCGCTGGTGGCACTGGTGGAAGCGCTGGCCCCCTCACCCCCACCCCTCTCCCCCGAAGCGGGGGCGAGGGGAGAGGAGAATACTCCCCTCTCCCCCGAGGGGGGACCTGCCGATGGTGTGAGAACGCCGGGCGGAGCGCCCCAGGGAGAACCCCATGAGGGACATGCTGCGGAGTTTGCTGGCGGGGGCCGCCGTCGGCGCCTCGCTGCCGTGGTGATGAATTCTCACCTCCGGTTTGGCCCTGCTCGGGGCAGCAGGGAGCGCCGCCGCTGGCCGACGTCACCCTCCACGTGCCGGGGATGAACTGACCCGTCGGCTGACCGGACCGGGTGCGGGCCGCACTCGGCACTCTACCGTGGGTAGAGCACGACAGCGTTCAGGCCGACATCAAAAGGCAAGAGGTCCGCCCGCTTCAACCGCAAGGACAAGAGCCAGTTCAACGCCGACGCGGTGAAGAAGGCTCTGGCAACGCAGCGCTTCGCCAACGTCACGATGAAGTCAGCCCCGCATTGAGCTGACCAGGTGGCCAGAAGAGGAAGGATGAACCGGTCTGGATTCCTCTTGGGCCGCTGCATCCTCGCGCCGTCGCGGTGAAGGCCAAGTCGTCTTTCCCCTGGCAGGGCTGCTTTTATAGAATTACAGTTTAAGAGTGGAAGTACCCGCCCCTGCAAAGAGAAAGGAAAAAGCCGTGTTGCTGGGCGATGTGTCCCTGCTGGCGGTGTGGTCCTGGGTCCCCGGCGTGCTCAACACCCTGGTGATCCTGGCGGGGCTGTTTTTGATCCTGCTGGTGCTGATCCAGCGCGGTAAGGGGGGCGGCCTGGCCGGCGCCTTCGGCGGTATCGGCGGCTCCAGCGCTTTCGGCTCGCGTGCCGGCGACCTGTTCACTCGCATCACCATCATCGCGGCCGCCGTCTGGATCCTGCTGATCATGTTGACGGTGAAGGTGGTCCAGCCCCCGGTCGAGGTCAAACAACCGTCGGTTCCCCCGGCGCCGAGCCCCGATCAGAGCCAGCTCGGCTTCCCCAAGGGGACGGCGGACAAGAGTTGAAATCCCGTGTTGGGGCGTGGTCTGGAGACCACGCCCCAACGGGGGACCACGCCCCAACGGGGGTTGAAATCGCTGGCCCTGCCCGGGTGACAAACGAGGGTGGCCGTGCTGCTGAGCATGACAGGTTACGGGGAGGCCGCGTACCGCAGCGACGCCTTGGTGCTGGCCATCGAGCTGCGGGCGCTGAACAACCGGTACCTGAAAGTTTCGCTCCGCGCCGCCGAGCCGTACAACCTGCTGGAGCCGGAATTCGAAAAGGTCATCCGCCGAACCGTCCGCCGCGGCACCATCCAGGTCCACCTCCACCTGCAACGGCAGTACTCGCCGCAGGACTTCCAGATCAACGCCATCGCCCTGCGCAGCTACGTCGCCCAGCTGCGGGGCCTGGCCGATGAACTGGGCCTGCGCGACCGCGGCGATGTATTGCTGGCACAGGCGCTGGCCCTTCCCGGCGTGGTGGCCGAGGCCGGCACCACCCCGCTGAAACTGGAGGGGGAGTGGCCGGTGATCGAACGCGTGCTGGAAGAGGCCCTGAGCCGCCTCCAGGCCATGCGTCAGGAGGAAGGCAAGGCCATGGCCCAGGAGTTGCTCCAACTCCGCGACCAGATCGCCGTTCACCTGGCGGCTGTCCGAGAGCGGGCGCCGGGCGTGGCCGAGCTGTTCCGCGACCGCCTCCTGGAGCGCGTCCGCGGGCTGCTGGCTGAACTGGATGTCCAGATTGACCGTAGTGACCTTATCAAGGAAGTGTCCATCTTTGCCGAGCGGAGCGACATCACCGAGGAGGTGGTCCGCCTGGCCAGCCACCTGGACCAGTTCCAGGACATCATCAACGAACCGGAGAGCGCCGGCCGCAAGCTCGAGTTCCTCACTCAGGAAATGTTCCGCGAGGCGAACACCATTGGTTCAAAGGCCAGCGACGTGGACATCTCCCGCCATGTGGTCGAGATCAAAGCCGCGCTCGAGCGAATCCGCGAGCTGGTACAAAACATCGAATAAAGTCCGTAGTCCGTAGTCAGTAGCAACGAAGAGGCTGACTACGGACTACGGACTACGGACTACGGACATGGGTCCATTGATCATCCTTTCCGGCCCGAGCGGTAGCGGCAAATCGACCGTGCTGCGGCGGTTGCTGGAGCCCGGCGACCTGCCGGTGCGGCTGTCGGTTTCGGCGACGACCCGCCCGCCGCGGCCGGGGGAGCGGGACGGTGTGGATTACCACTTCTGGACCCGCGAGCGCTTCGAGCAGGAGATCCGGGAGGGGGCCTTTTTGGAGTGGGCCCAGGTACACGGCAACTACTACGGCACCCTGCGGCGGGAGGTGGAGCCCTACCGGGCCCGCGGGACCGGCGTGCTCCTGGACATCGACGTTCAGGGGGCGGCCCAGGTCCGCTCCCGCTGTCCGGACAGCTATGGGATCTTTTTGCAAGCCCCATCGCTGGAGGTGCTCGAACAGCGCCTCCGCGCCCGGGGCACCGAAAGTGAAGAGGCCATTCAGCGGCGTCTGGCCACCGCCCGCCGCGAGCTGGAACACGTCGGCGCGTATCAACAGGTTGTCGTCAACGACGATCTGGACCGGACGGTGGCCGCGCTGCGGCAAATCATCCAGGAACTATGTCAACGGAGGGGACCATGCACGACGAGTTGAAAGAAGAAGAAATCGTCAACAAGGTGGGAGGGCGGTTCAAGCTCTCGACCTTGATCCAGAAGCGGATGATCATGCTGAACACGGGGGCCCGGCCGCTGGTTGAGGTGCGCGGCAACGAGCGGGACAAGATGGCCATCGTCATCCGGGAGATCATGGAGGACAAGATTTACCTGGACACCTCGGGGCAAGTGCAGACCCGCAACCTGCCGCCCAGCGACGCCGCCCGTCGAGCCCTGCTGGGCGACATCTCCGCCAGCCTCGGCGGCAGCGGCGAGGATTAGAACGGCCGGCGCTCGGCCATTACCCGCAAAGGGCGAGGATGGGCAAAAGACTCGATTACTTCTCCGGAGGGGCACCATGGCGGAGTCGATCCCCGGCCCGGGCTTTGCCGGCAGCGAGGCGCCGGCGGAATCGCCGGGCTACCAGCCGCTCTCTCTGCTGGCCATCATCGGTTGCGCCCTCGCCGCGCTGTACGGCACGGTCGTTCTGGTGGGCTTTGCCGCCTCCATCCTGTTCGGCTCGCCCTGGCTGATGCCCCTCTGGACGCTGGTCTTCCCCTTGGTGGCGATGGGGTTGGCGCTGGTTGCCCGGTCGCAGATCCGGCGTTCCGAGGGAACGTTGGCCGGCACCGCGTTGGCCAACTGGGCCATCAGCCTGAGCGTGCTCTTCGGTCTGATTTTCCTGTCGCACACCGGGGCCACCTACCTTGTCCTCCGGGGCCAGGCCGAGTCGTTCACCCGGCAGTGGTTCGATCGGCTGCGCGAGGGGGACCTGGACGGCGCCTTCCGGCTGACGCTCCGCCCGGAGAACCGGCCGGCGGAAGGGCCCGGGCTGCACAGCGAGTTGGAGAATCGCTTCAACACCCTCAGCGAGGTAAGCCGCAGAGGGCTTTATGGCGCCTTCGAGCAGCGCCCCGAGGTCCGCCTGCTGTTGCTGGCCGGCTCGCAGGCCGAGGTCAAACTGCTGGGAATCAAGAATTGGGATTACGTCGAGGGGGGCTACAAGGTCAGCCAGACCTATCAGGTTACCACGCCGGACGCCACCTTCGACCTCCAGGTGGTGGTCCATGGCATCAAGGGGACGCAGCGGGAGTTCCAGGGCCGGCAGTGGTACCTGACGCCCGAGGTCCAGATCACGCAGCTGAACTTCACCTCCCGCGGCGCGAACCTATCGGCCCTGCAAAAAAGCGCCCAGGAATTCGTGGGGCAGTGGCAGGCCGATCTCCGGGCCGGCCGCGCCGCAGCCCCGGCCGCCGACCTGGTCCAATTGAACGAGCAGCGCTTCTGGCCTCCGGAGCCGTCGAAGCGGAGCCTGGCCCTGACGGAAGTGCGCAATCTGTGTCAGCAGCCCGAACTCCTGGCCAATTTCCTCGAAGTGGACCAGTCGCTTCGGGTCTTGATGCATCGACGGGACGGCGATCGCCTCCGGTTCCTCCAGGATGTGCAGTTCACCCTGGCGCAGAAGCACGTTGTGGACGGGTTCTTGCTGGTGGAGTGCGACGCCAAGGCGGTAGAAACCGGCCCGCCGGTCGCATGGCGGCTGGCGGGGATCGAGCTGACCCGCATCCGCGATCTTCCCTCGGGGCGCGGGCTGGATTAACACCGGCGGCATTCCAACAACGGCCGGCCCGGCCTGCGGCATGGTCGAAGCGCCGAGCGCTGGAACAGCCTGGGGGAATTACCCCATCACCGCGATGAGGATCGCCGCCAGTGTGCCGACGATGGCGGTGCCGTAGCAGATCAGCGACAGGGCGCCCCGCGCCGTCAGCAGATCGATCAACACGAAGCGCAGGCGGTGGGCGGCGTGGAACAGCGACAGCGAGATCAGAACGACCAGGTAGACGCGGACCAGCGGGTTGCTCAGCAGCCGACGCAGGCCGCTCTCATCGATCCAGCCCAGCCCCACAGCAATGGCGGTGACAAAGATGGTGGCCGGCATCAGAAAGGCGGAGATGCCGGCGCCGGCCATGAACGGCACCCACCACAACGGCTCATTCGACCGGGCCATTCCCTCTCCTCAGATGGCGACAAGGATGATCAGCAATGACAGAATCAGCCACACTGCATAGTTGGCGCCGATGATCAACCGCGGGTCTACCTTCTCCTCGCCGCGCCAGACGGTCATCAGCACGGGGGCAGCGTTGCACGTCGTCACGGTGTGATAAAGGACGAAGAGCAGGGCCACCACTTGCAGACCGATGACCCACGGCGACTGGAGGGTGTTCTCGAAGAAGGCGTGGAAGCGCTCTGGTCCCTGGGCGAAGCGGTAGAGCAGCAGCAGCAGGAAAAGCGCGTAGCCGCCGACGAACACCGCGGTCAATTCGCGGACCATGAACAGGAAGAGGTAGCGGTTGTGCAGCCACCATGTCGCGGGCATCGGCCGGACATACGGCCGCGGCCTGGTCTCGGTCGCCATCACTTCTTTCCTCCCCACGGCATCAGCACCGACCGCCACCACTCCTGGGCGTTGCTCACCTTGGCCTGCTGAATGGCGCCGGCCGGGTCCACGTTCTTGGGGCAGACCCGGCTGCACTCGCCGATGAAGGTACACTCCCAGATCCCCTCGCTGCTGGCGACGACCTCGGCCCGCTGGTCGCGGGCGCCGTCGCGCGAGTCGAGGTTGTAGCGCTGGGCCAGGGCGATGGCCGCCGGGCCGAGGAACTTCGGCTCCAGTCCATACACCGGGCAGGCGGCATAGCAAAGCATGCAGTTGATGCACATGCTGAACTGCTTGTAGCGGGCCAGCTGTTCCGGCGTTTGCAGATACTCCCCCTCGGAGACCGGCTTCTCCTGTTTGGGGATCAGCCAGGCCTTGACCTCGGTCAACTTGTGCAGGAAGTCCTCGATGTTGACCACCAGATCGCGGAGCACCGGGAAGTTGTTCAGCGGCTCGACCCGGATGGTGGCGGGGTAGTAATGCTTCACGAAAGCGGCGCAGGTCAGCTTCGGCTCGCCGTTGACCATCATGCCGCAGCTGCCGCAGACCCCCATGCGGCATGACCAGCGGTAGGTCAACGAGCCATCCACCTGGTCCTTGATGTAGTTCAGCGCATCGAGGACGACCCAATCTTCACGGAAAGGGATGGTGTAAGTCTGAAAGCGCGGTTCCTGGTCCTGCTCCGGCGAGTAACGGAAGACCTCCAGGGTCACCGTCCGGCCGTCGCTACTTGGTGGTGCCATAAACGCGTTCTCCGGGGGGCCAGCGGGTGATGGTCACGGGAGCGTAGTCGATCCGCGGATCGCCGTCAGTCCGATAGGCCAGGGAATGTTTGAGGAAATTCTCGTCATCGCGGCGGGGGAAGTCGGTGCGCTGATGGCTGCCGCGCGACTCCCGCCGGGCCAGAGCGCTGAAGGCAACCGCCTCGGCCGTGTCCAGCATGAAACCCAATTCGAGGGCCGCCACCAGTTCGGTGTTGAAGCTGGTGCTTTTGTCCGAGATGCCGACTTGCCCGTAGCGCTGCTTGAGCTGACGGATGGTGTCGCAGGTCCGCCGCAGCGATTCCTCACTGCGGTAGATGCCGGTGCCGGCCTCCATGGCCTTGTTCAACTCGGTGCGGATGCCGGCGATCGTTTCCCGGCCGCCGCCGTGGAACCAGCGCTGGACGATCTGCCGCTGCTCGTCCGCGGCCATCGCCAAGAGGGCGGGGCCGTTGATCGGGGGAGCGGTCGCAGCGAAGCGGGCGGCACTGCGGGCGGCCCGGGCGCCGAAGACGAGCAATTCGGTCAGCGAGTTCGAGCCGAGCCGGTTGGCCCCATTGATGCTGACGCACGCGCACTCGCCGGCCGCATACAGCCCCGGCACCGGCGTCGCCCCGTTGATGTCGGTGCTCACTCCGCCCATCATGTAATGGACCACCGGCCGAACCGGGATCGGCTCATAGACCGGATCGATGCCGGCATAGTTCTTGGCCAACTCCCGGACGAAGGGGATCTTTTTATTGATCTTCTTCTCTCCCAGGTGGCGGACATCGAGGTGGACGTAGGTGCCATACGGTCCCTCGAAGGTCCGGCCGGCCTCGTTCTCCTTGTAGAAGGCCTGCGACAGCCGGTCGCGCGGCCCCAATTCCATGGTCGCCTTCTTGGGATGCTCGGGGCTGTCCACGGGGAGCGGCTGGCCGAGGTTGTAATCCTGCAAATAGCGGCGGCCTTCCTTGTTGAGAAGGATACCTCCCTCGCCGCGGGCCGCCTCGGTGATCAGGATGCCGGTGCCGGGCAGGCCGGTCGGGTGGTACTGAACGAACTCCATGTCCTTGAGCGGGGCGCCGACGCGGTAGGCCAGGGCCATGCCGTCGCCGGTCTTGATGGCGGCGTTGGTGGTGAAGGGGTAGATCCGGCCGGCGCCGCCGGTGCACAGGATGACCGCCTTGCCGGCCAGGGCCCGCACTCGCCCCGTCAGTAACTCGATGGCCGCCACTCCCTGGACCCGGCCGTCGTCCGCCAGCAGCCGGACGGCGAACCACTCGTCGTAGCGGGTGACGTTGTTGTATTTCAGCGCGGTCTGGAATAGCGTGTGGAGCATGTGGAAGCCGGTCTTGTCGGCGGCGAACCAGGTGCGCTCGATCTTCATGCCGCCGAACGGCCGGACCGCCACATGCCCGTCGGGATCGCGGCTCCAGGGGCAGCCCCAGTGCTCCAGCTGAATCATCTCGCTGACGGCTTCCTTGACAAAAACCTCAACCGCGTCCTGATC
This sequence comes from Gemmataceae bacterium, assembly GCA_035575035.1. Classification (GTDB taxonomy): domain Bacteria; phylum Planctomycetota; class Planctomycetia; order Gemmatales; family Gemmataceae; genus DATLYH01. The sequence continues at coordinate 11,898 of DATLYH010000204.1, read as the reverse complement.
GGCAAGCCAGTCGGAGCCCGTGATGGTGTCCTTGGCGTGATCATCGAGACTGTCGTTGGGCTTGATGACGGCGGCGGCTCCTCCCTCGGCCGAGACGGTGTGGCTCCGCATCGGGTAAACCTTGGAGATAACGCCGACCGACAGCCGAGGGTCTTCCTCGCCGATGGCGATGGCGGCCCGCAGGCCGGCACCGCCGCCGCCGACGATGAGGATGTCGTGAGTCAATAGCTCCATCTGCCGCGCTACCTCGCCAGGGGAGACGTAGGCGTCCAGGAGAAGGCCAAGCCGTGGTAAACGGTACGAAACTGTTGTAGTCAAGAAACAGGGGACGGCCAGTGCGGCCTGATCCGCGCCGGCTTATCGACGCCAACGGAGCAGGCTTCTAAAGTTGCAGGCCACGGCGAGCAGGTGCATCCGTTGAAAGGTTGCCCGCCGGCGTAGTCACGCGGCTGCCTCGCCCTGGAAGGGACGGAATAGCAGGCCCCGCGGTGCGGGCAGCTGACGCGGACCGGCCGGCCCGTCAGCCTGGCCTTCCCACGGGTGGGCCTGGATGCGCTCCAGGACGCGCAATGCCAGCGCGATGGCGTCGCGGGCCGCCTCGCCGCCGACCCGCGGCTTCGCCCCGGTCTGCACACAGCGGATGAAATCGCGCAGCTCGTTGGTCAGCTGGTCCCCGGCGTTGTGATGCAGCCGCAGCACCTGCAAATGCCGGCCGAACAGCTCGTTCTTCAGCGACGCCAGCATGGCGGGCTCCAGCCGATGAAGGTTCTGTCTCAGCCAGTACATCTGCTCGCTGGGCTGGATCAGCGTCAGCCGGCGGCGGCCGAAGTCCAGGCCGGCATAACCCTCCGGCCCCCAGACGCTCATCTGCCGGATCGGTGCATTGCTCAGTCGGTTGGCCGTCAGGTTGGCGACGCAGCCATTGGCGAAGATCAGCCGGGCGTTGGCCACGTCCTCATGGCCCCCCAGGATTGATACCCCCACCGCCTCCACGTCCCGCACCGGCGACCGCACCAGCGTCAGCACCAGGTCGAGGTCGTGGATCATCAGGTCAAGCACGGCGCCGATGTCGAGGGAGCGGCCCGAGAAAAGGCCGAGCCGCTGGCAGGTGATGAATTTGGGCTGGAGCGGACGGCGCTGCAAGTCTTCGAAGGCAGGGTTGAAGCGCTCGATGTGGCCGACCTGCAAGATCGCCCCGTGCCGGCGGGCCAACTCGACCAACTCGTCGGCCTGTTCCAGCGTTGGGGCCAACGGCTTCTCGACCAGCAGGGGGATGCCGTGGCGGAGGAAGTCGGCGGCGACCGCGTGATGGTAGGCGGTCGGCACGGCAATGACGGCGGCCTCGACCTGATCGAGAAGCGGGCGGTGGTCGGCGAAAGCGCGGGTATTCAGGCGGCGGGCCACCGCCTCGGCCTGGTCGGGATTGGTGTCGGCGACGCCGACCAACTCGGCCTCCGGCAGCCCCGCCAGGATGCGGGCGTGCTCTCGGCCCAGGTGACCGACCCCGATCACGGCCAGCCGCAGACGAGCCATTGTCTTTCTCCAAGCAACAAGCCGCCGTCGGCCCCGCCCCTCCGGAAAAGATACTCCCTGCTTCCGGGTCCGGGCACGCCCCCGTGGTTTGCCCGGCTTTCTCTTCCTTTACTGTTATCGGCGTTCGTCGGCGGTTGCTTGTTTTTTCTTTACGCCGCCGCCCTCGTGGGGCAGCCCTCGGCCAGGCGCCGGCTAAGGACCCGTACCAACTCGACATTAAGGGGATGGCCCGAGCGGTAGCCGACCACGTGGCCGCGCAAGTCCGCGCCGAATAGCGCCAGGTCGCCCACAATGTCCAGGACCTTGTGGCGGGCCGGTTCATCGGCATAGCGCAGGCGGTTGGCAAGGGGGCCATGCGGCCCGAAGACCACCAGGTCGGCTACCGTGGTCCGCGCGCCCAGTCCCTGCCGCCGCAGTTCCGCCGCCTCGTGATCGAGGAGGAAAGTCCGGCAAGCGGCTAGGTTGTTGGCAAAGTTTTCCGGGGTGATCGTCTGGGTATGGATTTGCCAACCGATGGGCGCGTCCGGGCCGTAGTTGAGCAGGTAGGAGATCGTCAGGTTGTCATCCTCGGCCGGATGCAGGGCCAGGGTCGCGCCGTTCTGGGCAACCACCACCGGAGTCGCGACGCCCCAGACGGCCCGGCGGGCCGGTTGCAGCACGGCGCCGGCCCCGCGCAGCGCCTCGACGAAACGATACGCCGAGCCGTCCAGTCCCGGAGGCTCCGGCGCGTTCAGTTCGACCCGACAGTTATCGATGCGCAGCCCCGCCAAGGCGGCGAGCACATGTTCCACCAGGGCGACGTGGGCAGGCGGCCGGCCGAGCGTCGTCCGTCTCTGGGTGCCGGTGACGTTGTCAACGCGGGCGGGGATCTGGACGGGAGGGGTCAGGTCGGTGCGGACGAAGACCACCCCGTGCGAAGGGGGCGCTGGTAGGAAGCGCAGGTGGACGTCGGCCCCGGTCAGCAGGCCGATCCCTTGAACCGCGGCGGGCCGGGCGATGGTGCGTTGATAGCGATAGCTCAACCTTCTCACGTTCGGGTCATCCTTGACCGCGGGAAGTGTTCCGGTTTGTCGGCGACGTCCTGCGAACATCCCAGCTGGCGAGCGGCCCCCGTGAGCGGGCCGGTGGACCCCTCAGTGCCTCGACCGGCCGGCTCACGCCGGCCGCTCGCCGGGCTGGCCGCTTGCTTCACCGGCCGGCTCACGCCGGCCGCTCGCCGGGCTGGCCGCTCGCTTCACCGGCCGGCTCACGCCGACCGCTCGCCGGCTGGGGGTGCAGGAGTCGCTCACGGGCGCGGGCGCTGGGGGTTGTACTGCGCCGGCGTGACGCCGGTGCCGGGCTGCGAGCCATTCGGCGGCACGGTGGTGCCGGGCTGGGGCGTTCCTGACCGCGGCGCGTTCGAGGCGCCTGTGGCCGGCGGTGCGGCGAGCGGGTGGCGGCTATTGAGGAACTGGATAATGTGGTCGCTGATGTCCATGCCCGGGGCGATGTAGAGCGGCACGCAGCCGCCGTAACTCAGCTTGCGGTGGATATTGGCCGTGCTGTGCAGGTCGGGCTCCTCGGTGGCGTCGTTGTAGTGCATTACCAACTCGACGGCGGAGGCCCGGGCAAACTGCTGCACCGCCTCCTCGATCTCCTTGTAAATAATCACAATCATGTCCGCTTCCTTCTTGCCCAGCGTCTGCTTGGCGTCATCGCTGATCTCCTGCATCTGACGCTGGATGCGGCGGACTTCCTTCTCGGCCGTGGTGCGCTCGGCTTCGGGGGTCTTGCTGTCTTGCAGCTTGGCAGTGTGTACCTGGAGCTCGCCCTTAAGTTTCTCGATCTTCTGCTCGTATTCCCGTTTGTACAGCTCACGGTACTCGTTCTGGAAGTTGATCCAGCGGTTGTACTTCTTGACGACCTTGCTCATGTTGATGACCCGGACGGGGGTCCGCACGGGCGCTGGGACAGGGGCGGCCCCCGGGGTCCCCTGCTGCGCCCACAGGCGGCTGCCGACGTAGACCGCCGCCCCGACGCTCATCAGTCCGATCACGATCGCCAGTGTCCTCTTCACTGCTCTGCTCTCCTCGCTCCAGGTTGCCGGCGGCCGCGGTTCCGGTCCCGCACTCCGGGTGGCCGTCGGCGAAGAAGTGTCGAATCCGCTCCCTTCCCCGGAATTGGAGCGATGGTTTGTACCCGAGCAGCCGAAGAAGATCAAGGCGAAGAGTCCCCGCCGCGGCGCGGGGGCTGCGGTCCCGGAAACCTGGGAAAAAGAGCGAGCCCAGCCTGCACCCGGCCGGGGCGTTTTTATGACCCCATCGTCTGCCATTCCCTGGACGGCCGCTGCCGCTTGCCTGCTCCTGCTAGCGGGAGGCTGCGGTACGGAGCCGGCCCCGTTGGCCACCGTCCGCGGCAAGGTATTCTACCGGGGGGCCCCACTCGGTGGCGGCACCATCGTCTTTATCCCGGACGCCGACCGTGGCAGCAGCGGCCCGCTGGCCCGCGCCGAGATCCAGGCCGACGGCAGTTACGTCCTGGCCACCGACGACCAGCCGGGCGCCGTGGCTGGCTGGCACCGCGTCACCGTACTAGCGGTGCTGCCGCCCGACCCGAGGCAGCAGCCGCCGGTCCATCGCGCGCTGGTGCCGCGCCGCTACAGCGATCCCGATTTCTCCCGTCTCTCCTGCCGGGTGAAACCCAACGAGGAAAACGTCATCGATTTCCATCTCGAATAATCTTGCTTACGGCCTAGCGCTAAGCCGCAAGCGGCTTGCTAGCGCTAAGCCGCAAGCGGCTTGCTTACGGCGAGTCCGGTATGGAATCGCCCGCGCTCAATATCGGAACTCCAGCCCGAAGTTGAGCCCCTGCGCCCAGAAGTCGGTGGACCGAAACGGTACGACCGGGCGGACCTGGGCGACGGCCGGACCCCGGATGAAATTGGGGATCTGGTTGATGTCCAGCACCCGGTCGATCTGGTCGCCGGGACGGAGCACATCGCTCCAGTACAGGAAGGTGTAGCCGACGTAGGCCCGCAGTGAGTCGGTGAAGTGGTAGCCCAGGTTAACGCCGACCTCCGGGACCACGGCGAAATGGTCGCGGTTGAAGTGGCCGATGTTGCTCGGCAGGGCCAGGAGGCCGCCGCGGAACCGCTGCCGGGTGCCGTCCGGCGCTGCCACAACCTGGCCGCCGAGAATGTCGATGGTCTGGTGCGTGCCGCCCAGCGCCACCTTGCCGCGGAAGTTGACGAACCAGCGCCCGCGGCGCAGTTCGGTTTCAGCGCCGAGCTGGCCGCCGTAGAACTGGTTGCGCGTGTCGAAGTTGTCGAACACGAAGAAGCGGCTGCCGCCGAACGGCTGGACGGTGGGCAGCAGCGTGCCTAGCTCCATGATGTGGACCCCCTCATCCAGGTCGAGATAGCGGAAGCCGGCGATCAGGTCGAGGCGGTAGCCGCAGCCGAGCAGGACATTGCGGCGCAGGTTGGCCTCCGCCCCCCAGAGCTGGCTGGGCAGCTCGACCCGGACGCCTCCGGTGGCCCGATTGGGGTCGGTCACCACCTGCGCGAACTCGGTCCCCAGGTTCTCCGCGAAAAACGGCCGGGCCAGCAGCGGGAAGGCTTCCGAGCCGGCGGCGAAGTTGACGTCCCGCTGGCCCAGGAAGAAAAACGTCCCTTCCAGGGCCCGCATCCGGCAAGCGTCGAGCCAGTAGCCGACTGTGAACCGCCCGCCCGAGAATTCGTCGGTATCAACGTCCGAGCCGCCGAAGAGGACGACCGTCCCCGGCAGGCCGATGATCCCCTGCGAGGCGACCGGGCTGGTGGTGACCAGCGGAGGGACCGAGCCGTCCTTGATCCACCAGAGCAGGTATTCCGCTCCCCCATAGAGCCGGCCGGGAACGCGGCCGGGCGGCGGGGCCATGCAGCAGTGCGGCTCGCAGCACGACGGCGCGGGCACAGGCGGCGGAGCAGTGGTGGCCACAGGAGGAGGAATCGGCGCCGGAACGGTCGGCGGACCGGGGGGCGTCCCGACGGCGGGTGTCGAGAGGACAGCACCGTCTTTGGGAGGTTGCTCCGATGGCTTGGGATCATCGGCAGGCCATTCCGGCTCGGGCAGCGGGGGCGGAAGGTCGGCGTCCTGGAGACGCACCACCGGACGCCGCGGCAGGGAAGCGGCACCGACGAAGGAGGCCGGTATTACCTGTGGGTCGGTGATCGGCGGTGCCTGGGGAGAAACGACCAACCGGGCGGGGACCGGCCGGCCAAGGGACACCCCTGGACCGCCGGTGGGCGGAGAGACAGACCGTTTCTCGGCCGGGCGCCACTGGACCTCGCCCGCCGCGACCGGCCAGGGCAGCAACAAGCAGGCAACGACTGCATAGAGGCCTTTCATGGGTAGCTCTCCCTGGGAGTGGCCGCGGCGCGCAGGACAGTCCTTGACCCGCGCGCCGGGCCTGGGTTTGGGTCAATGCGACGGCCCGGGGAGAGCATGAGAAGCGAAAGCACGGTCGGGCCGTCACGCATCGCACCGAGAACTCTTTCGGTCGGTCGGTTCGGCCGAGAGAAGCGGTTTGCCGCGCCCGGGAGGACAGCCCCAGGCCGGGGAAAGGTATTGTCGGCAGAATTGGAAAATCTTCGCGGCAGAGCCGATATATCCTGAGCAGACGGTCGCTCAGTCAGAACGCTCTTGAGTTAGGGTATTGACGGACTGTATACCATTCCCCCGGAAATGCTCTCGGCGCCGGCTTCCCGGACCCGTTGAGGACGGAAGAACGCTGAGAATGGAGAAGAAGGAGATTTTCTGATGAATGGTTCCTGGAGGCGACGCACCCATCCCCCTCTACTTACCCTAACGGCAGCGGCCTTCCTGATCCTGTCCCCGTTACCTGTTTGGGCTCACGAGCCGACTTCCAATGTGGACCTCGACCGCGTGCCCGAGCCGACGCCGGCAGTAATGCCCGGCTCGGCTGGAAGCACAACAGGGAGGACGGCGAGCCTGGTGGAGCAAATCCTGTCTGCCGCGGTGATCGCTTTCCTGCCGCCCACGTTCCCCCAGCCGCCGCCCCACAGACCGCCATCTACGCCCCCGCCGGCCCCGCCTTTGCCTCCGCCTCCCCCTCCCGCGCCGCCACCCATCGTTGAGCCACCCAGCCCAACGATCCCACCGGGTGGGGGGCCGCCGGCTAACCACTCGCCTGAACCGGCCAGCCTGGTCACCGGCCTGGTCGGGTTCGGATTGGCCGGCCTCTACGCAGTCTATCGGCGACGGCGAGGCGGCTGAAGCGCCCGCTGCCTGAGCGCCGGGCCCTCTGCGGCAACCGGAGGGGGCTTCCGCGACCTGGTAACACGTCGAGTAAAAACAGAAGCCGCGCTCCGGCAAGCGCGGCTTCTGTTTTTTCAGCGACGGCCAGACAGGGCCAGCGGTCGGCTGATGGGCACCGGACTGACACGAGGGCCACCGAGGTTGTAGTAGGGGCCGTAATTCAGGAAATAGGTCGGATGGCCGGTGCTCGGCAGCGGCGGAAGCAACTCGTCCGTGGTCGGCTCGACGCGCTCTGTCCGCCGCTCCAGGTCAAGGAGGGCCGAACTGTACTGGGCGTTGAGGGCCCGCTGCCGAATGTCGGGGATGACTCCCAGGTAATAATTGGCCGCGACGTTGCCGCCGCGTAGCAGGTTCAAGTAGGGGCTGAGCGTCGGCCGCTGGTACGGACTGACCAGCGGTCGTGGGTAGTAAGTGGGATAGGGTTGGGCAGCCGCGGGGCGGGCCATCGTAAGCAGGGCCAGCAGGCCGACCAGAATCAGCCCCGCGCGGAGAAACCGGCTCATCGTGCTGTCCTTTCCACCGGCCGGTTCACACCGGCCGCTCGCCTCATCACTCCAGGAGTGTGTTAGCCAGCACACCCCCAACCTCCACCTTAACCACCTGGCCTCGCCTGTTCAAGTTACGGCGCTATGCCTCCAGTGCCCCCCAGACCACGGCCGGCAATCGAGTTGACCGTCGCGCTGCCCAGCAGCGTCACCCCCAGAAGGCGCTCGATTGGGTTAAGCACCTTGGTCAAGCGGTTGTCGAAGCGGATCAGGTGATCGGACTGCACATAGATGCGGTCGCCGGGGAGAATCTGGTAATTGGTCACGGTCGATCCCCGCTGCGTGATCCCGACCCAATCCACCGGCAGGATCTGGTGCCCGCTGCCGTCGTTCGGCGTGCGGCGAGCGACCCAGATGTGCTTCTTCGAGGCCACCGGCGGCAGTCCGTTGATCAGACTGATGGCGTCAAGGACCGTCTCATTCCCGGTGACCGGGACGCGCACCACCTGTTCGCCGTAGCCGGCCCCATCGGTGATGACATAGTAGAACTTGCTGTTATAAGCCAGCACGTCCACGTGGAGGTTGCGGCGATCGAAGTCCTTGATGCGCAGGGCCAGCACGCGGGCGATCGCCTCGTGGGCCTGGGGGATGGTCATGCCGGCCACATAGACCGAGCCGTAGATCCCCAGGCTGACGGTCCCATCAGGGCGGACCAGGTGCTGGCCCCGGATGGGCGCGTCTTCCAGTCCCTGCGTCGATTCGATCAACAAGATGTCGGGCGGGTCGATGACGTAAGGCGGCAAGGACACCTGGGCCAGCTCGCGCGGCACCGGCTGATCGCCGAGGCCGACCGGGCCGCCGTGCGGCGCGATCGGCGGCTGCGGGGCCAGGACCTGGGGCATCGGCGCCACTTCCGGCTCCGACGCACTGACCGGCCGGATGCGCTGCTCGGCGCTCCTCTGCTGGCTGACCGGTTCCCGCGTGGGGGCCGGCCGTCGGTCCGCAGGTGGGGCTGCGGGCTGCGTCAGGGATGCCGGCCGGACGGCGGCTGGGGACGGCTGCTTGCTGTACTGCCAGCCGTTGCTTGCGTCCGGTCGGGCCGTGGTCTCGCCGGTCCGCCCGAACAGGCGCTGGAGCGGCCCGGGTGCCGTCGGGCTTTCGACCTGGAGGTTGACCCGAGCCTCAGGGAACTGGCGGGCGACATGCCGTTCCGCCGCCGCCTGGGCCTGCTCGACCGTCAGCCCGGCTACCGGGACCGATCCGTAAGGCCCGAGCGTCAGGGTGCCGTCCGCGGCGACAACATCCCGGCCGACGATGGCCGGCGAGCGCTGGGCCTGGGGCGAGGCGACCGACCAGCGGACGACGGTTTGCGGTGCGAGGGTCGTTCCGGCGAGCGGCCGGTGTGAACCGGCCGGCGGCCGAGCGGCGAGCATCGGGGGAGCGACCACGCCCGCGCCGCCGGCGGGCGACCGACAGCCGGCGCTGGCCATGAGGAGGATGAAGAAGACGGCGACCACGGCAACCAGCCGGTCACGTTTCGGTGGCATGTCCTTGCCCTCAGGTGTGGGGGACTTCAAGGAAGTCACGTCCGACAAGGGCGTCCTGCCCGTGGGAGCGGGTCTGCCTTATCTGTCCCTACCTATCGGTGTTCGCCGCTCCGCCACATGAACGCGGCTTGCCGCGCTGCCGCCGCCCCGCGCGGTCCTCGCATCTTACGTTGCGCACGTTGCGGCCTTCTTGCCGAGCTTGCCACATGGGAAAGTATATTGACTTGAGAATATCACCCCCTGTAAGATGCCCTCCCCAATCGAGGACCTTGGCAAGGTTCAGCGGTTGGAAGGGGGATGGATTCCCGAACGGACCCAGCCAGAACAAGGCGACGCCGGTCCTTCGCGGCTCGGAAGGAGCGAAGGGACCCAGGCCGGTCATCGCCGTGGGAGTCATTCGACCGGTTTGAAAAACGTGGTCCTTCCGACCTGACCATCACATCCCCCACTGGTCATCACTGGAATCGGGAGCGCGTGCTTGGGAATGGATGCCGGGCAATTGGCCGCTATTGCTGACTCATCCTGCCCGCCTTCTCAGCCCTCTCGGTTGATCGAACGCCGTGCGGCGCCAAGGGACGCGCCTTCGTCGGATCGGACAGTTTGTCCAACCGTCTTTCCCAAGGGCGTCCTTGACCCCGCACGGTTGGCCGTCGGTCGGCTCAGGCGACCGAAACGGGGGCGTCAGGCCCTTGACTTCCCCTGTATGATCCGATGGGTGGAGGCGAGTGGCCGGTGTGAACCGGCCGGTTCGCACCAACCGGTTCACACCGGCCGCTCGTCTGCTCCCCGTTGAGCGCTCTCCCATCGGCTCAGCGGTCTCCCGGTCGGCATCGCCACTCGATCCGCCTCGTCGCCTTGTGCCGTCCACGGGAGGACGGTTGCCGCCCATCGTTTCGTTTCACGGACACCAGGAGGGGACGCCGTGACAATCAAACCTTTCGGCCGCGTCGGATCAATCCGGCCGCTGCTCCTGTTGATGGTGGCCGTGGTGCTGGCGGTCGTGTGGTGGTCGTATGCCTCCACGCTCGGCGAAACCGCCCGGCGCTGGGCGCGCGACCCGCAATACTCGCACGGCTATCTGGTGCCGGTCTTTGCGCTGGTACTGCTGTGGCTGCGGCGAGACCGGCTGCCGGCGGAATGGCCGCCCTGGACCTGGTGGGGGGTGCCAGTCTTGGCGGTGGGCCTTGGCCTGCGCCTGTTCGGCACCTACTTCCACTTCGTCTGGCTCGACCCGATCTCGCTACTGCCGTGCCTGGCCGGGCTCTGCCTGCTGCTGGGCGGCTGGGCGGCGTGGCGTTGGGCCTGGCCGGCCATCGTCTTCCTGGCGTTCATGATCCCGCTGCCGCACAGCGCGGCGGTAGCCATGTCCGGCTCGTTGCAACGCATCGCCACGCTGGCCAGCACCTTCGCCCTGCAAACGCTCGGCCTGCCTGCCTTGGCCGAGGGCAATACCATCCTCCTCGATGACCTGGAACTCGGCGTCGTCGAGGCGTGCAGTGGTCTGCGCATGCTGGTGGTGTTCTTCGCTCTGTCCACCGGCGTCGCCCTGCTGATCCGCCGGCGGTTGTGGGAGAAGTTGTTGATCGTGGGCAGCGCCGTTCCGATCGCGCTGGCGTCGAATGTGATCCGCATCACGGCGACCGGCGTGCTGCATCGGACCCTCGGCAGCGAGTTGGCCAACGCCTTCTTCCACGACGTGGCCGGCTGGCTGATGATGCCGCTGGCGCTGGGGATGCTCTGGCTGGAGCTGAAGATTCTCGACCGGCTTCTGATCGAACCGGCCGCCAGCCGTCCCGTTCGGGGGGCCGTGATCCGACCGCGCGGCGCACGCCCCTCGGTCCCCGCACGGCCCGAGCGCCCGGCGGTTCGGACCAGCTGGCCGCCGAAGCCCGCCATGCTCCGGCCGGCCGGCGAATGACAAGAGCGATGACGTTCCCGCACACGGCGCCGGCCGACCGGCTGCCGTGGCCGTCCTCACTCGGGAGGTCGAACCTTGCTACCCCGTGAAGTCGGGTTGGAAGACCCCGCCCTTCGTTTGCCGGAATCGACGCCGCCCAGCCCTCCCCCTTCGCGAACGGTGCCGGCCGACCTGGCCGGGACTGTCCCGCCGGGAGGACTGGTGCCGCCGGCCCTGTCCTCCGGCCCGGACGCGCTGGCCCTCATCAAGGCGCTGCGCCGCCGCTGGCTGCTCGCCGCCTGCCTGAGCCTGCTGGCCGCCGGTGGCGCGGCCGCGGCCGTCTGGTTCCTGTTGCCGGCCAGCTACACCGTCTTCGCCCAACTTAAGGTCGATTCCACCCAGCCCCGGCTCCTCAGCGGCGACAGCTCCGACGGCCGCAGCGAGTTCCAGACCTATGTCAAAACCCAGATGGACCTGATCCGCAGCCGCTACGTCCTCATGGCCGCCCTCAAGCGCGAGGAAGTGAAACGGCTGGCGATCATCCGCAACCAGTCTGATCCGGCCGCCTGGCTGGCAGAAGAACTCAAGGTCGAAAGCCCCAATGGCTCCGAGTTGGTGACCGTCTCGATGGTTGGTCCCGACCCGGGCGAGCTGATCCCGCTGGTCAACGCCGTCACCCAGGCTTATCTGCAAGAAGTCGTCCAGGTGGAGACCAAGCGCCGCGCCAACCGGATCGCCGAGCTAGACGACATTTACACCCAGTTCCGCGAGAACCTGCGTAAGAAGCGGGACCGATGGCGGGCCCTAGCGGAGGAGCTGAACTTCACCGACCCGCAAGCCCTCAGCCAGAAGCAGATGATCCTGCTGACCACCTTCGGCGAGTTCCGCCGGCAGCACGCTCAAGCGCACTTTGAGCTGATGAAGGCGAAGAACCGGCTGGAGGCCCACAAAGCGCTGGAGAAGACGCTGGACCAGATGCCGGTGCCCGACGCCGCCATCAATGAGGCCCTGGACGCCGATCCGATCGCCCGCCAGCATCTGGCCACGATCGCCAAGTGGGACGAGCTGATCGCCCGCTATGAGCGGAGCGCTGTCCGTTCCGACGAGGCCAGTTTACTGGCGGCCCGGCGGGAGCGGCA
>DATLYH010000203.1:0-12973 GCA_035575035.1 Gemmataceae bacterium | reverse complement strand
CGGAGATTCAGTTCGGCTCGCAGGCCCCGTGGAAGATCGATATCGCAACGGCCGACGACGGGCCGATGAGCCTCCGAACCGTCCCCTATGTGGGGCCGAGGCGGACCTGGGCCAGCGTCACTCCGGTCCTTTGCGATCGCTATCCCAAGGACAAGGACGGCGAGCGCACGGAGGACGTGATCCGGGAATCGTGCCGGCGCGTTCTCGGTATCGAACCGATCCGAGTTGAAGTCGGGAAGGTCTCGTGGCATCGCGGGGTCCCGCCGAGCAATGCCTTTTACCGAATCCGCAAGCCGGAGGACGCCCCGCGGTATCGGGTGCATGTGAAATTGAGCTTCGACCGCGAGGTTCGCGGGCCGCTGCTGCTCGGGGCGGGGCGTTTTCTCGGCCTTGGGCTGTTCCGCACTTATCAGGAAGAGGAGGGAAGCCGATGAATCTGACTGCGGACGACTTCCCCTCGTTCTATAAGGCCCTGCACTGCTACCCGCCTTTCCCGTGGCAGTCGAGGCTGGTGAAAGAAATCGTCGAAAGCCGGGAAGGGCGCTGGCCTCCTGTTCTGAACTTGCCCCCCAGCAGCGGCAAGACCTCGGTCATCGACATGGCCGTGTTCCTGCTCGCGCTTGAGGCCGACAAGCCAATCGCCGAACGGCGCGCGGCGATGCGGACCTTCTTTGTAGTGGACCGGCGGATCATCGTGGACGAGGCCGGCGAGCACGCCAAGCAAATCGCCCACTCACTTAACAATCTGTCAGCCGACGCAGACCCGGTAGTGCAGACGGTGGCCGACCGGCTGCGCCGGTTTGGGGGCGACAAGGCCCTGCACGTCTCGGTGCTTCGGGGCGGGATGTACCGGGATGGCTCATGGGCCCAGGCCCCGAATCAGCCGACCATTTGCCTGTCCACCGTGGATCAGGTGGGCAGCCGACTGCTGTTTCGCGGCTACGGGGTCAGCGAGTACCAGCGGGCCGTTCACGCCGGGTTGGTCGGCAACGACAGCCTGATTATTGTGGACGAGGCACACCTGTGGCGACCGTTCAGGGAGACGCTGAAAGCGGTGCAGCTATACCGCGGCGACCGGTGGGCCGAACAGCCGATCCGCACTCCGTTCCAGGTCGTTTTCATGTCAGCAACCGTACAGGGTGAGGAAGAGCCGTTTGAACTCTCCGCTGAGGACAAGGCCAATGAGGTGCTCGGCAAGCGTCTGCAAGCAAGCAAGCGGGCTCGGCTGAGAGAAGTGAAGGTCGAAGATGATGAAGAGACGGCCCGCCGAACCTTTGCCCAGGCTGTGGCGGATGCGGCGGTGGAGCTGGCCGGACTACATGGTCAGGCTGAAACGACCGGCAGGGCGAAGAGGGGAGGAAAGAAGAAAGGCACAGACATGCCGCCTGCAAACGTCATCGGCGTGGTGGTCAACCGAGTGGAAACGGCCCGGCGGGTGTTCGAACTGCTCAAGGAACGGGTGCGGAAACTGCTGTCGATCCCCGCAGGCCAGGAAGACCAGGCGGTTATCCTGCTCACCGGCCGCATCCGCCCTTACGACCGAGACGAACTGCTATTCCGCCGGCCAATATCAGAAGAAAAGGGATGGTTAAAGTTCTTGGTGGCAAAGGCGAGCGCGGACCAGGAGGTTTATGCCCGGCCGGCTCCGCCTCTCGGCAAGTTGTTTGTGGTTGCCACGCAGACCATTGAGGTCGGCGCAAACCTGAGCTTCGACGCCCTGGTCACGGAGGCGGCACCGCTCGATGCCCTGCGGCAGCGGTTCGGACGGTTGGACCGACTCGGCCTCCGTAGGCAATCTGACGCCGTTATCCTGGCTCGGAAAGATCACCTGGCCAAGCACTACGAAGATTGGGTTTACGGCAGCGCGATCAGAGCGACCTGGGATTGGCTTGAGAAGCAGGCCACGGGACCGAAGAAGGACCGAGGGATTGACTTCGGGGTTGAGGTGCTTCGGCTTCCCGCCAATGCCGACGAACTTGAGCAGCTCTGCGCCCAGGCTGACTCGGCCCCAGTCATGCTCCCGGCCCATGTGGACACCTGGGTGCAGACCACGCCCACACCGGTCCCCGACGCGGATGTGAGCCTTTTCTTGCATGGCCCGGCCGGTGGGCCTGCCGATGTCAATGTCATTTGGCGCGGCGACCTGGAATGGGAAGGGACGAATGGCGAACGGGTCAATCTTCTCGAAGACGATGAAGAAGCCGCGATCAAGGTGGTCAGCTTGGTCCCGCCAACCAGCATGGAAGCCATGCCGGTTCCCATTGGGGCGGTCAAGAAGTGGCTCCGGAATAACCTGGACAGCGATTTTGCCGACCAGGAAGGAGCCCGATCGAACGACGAAGGGGCCAGTCGTGGCCGACCGTGCCTCCGCTGGTTCGGCCCGGACTCCGAAGAAACCACGCGCGCTTATGCGGATGACATTCAGCCCGGTGACACGATCATCGTGCCTAGTTCCTACGGAGGGGCGGATCAATTCGGCTGGAACCCCGGCGAGAAGAAGCCCGTCATCGACGTTGCCGACGATTGTTCGTGGCGAGTCAGACGCCGCCCTGTCCTGCGCATCCACTTTCCATCGCGGGTTCACGAACACGTGTTGGGAGGAGAGCAGGGCAATCATGCCGCCTGGAAGGACGACCTGCCGGAGGGGTTCGGCGCCCGACTCGTGGAGCGCCTGGCGGCCTTGCTGGAAGAGGCGGAGCCTGGTGAATTGGACTGGAAACAGTTGGACGATTTGTGGGGCGGGCTCCCGGACTGCTTTCGTTGGATGAGTCGTTCCCCTCACTTACTTTATCCCGATGGAGCGGGTCCAGGGGTCGTGCTGGTTGCCCGCAAGCCCTTCAAGCACCCTTCCGAGGCGGGTGAAGAAGAGGACGCGCCCCTTCCGGGTGACGGCTCCTCGTTGATCGCGACCGCACAACAGGTCAGCCTGGCCGAGCACTGCGAGGGAGTGAGGGAACAAGTCGAGAGGTTCGCCCAGGGGGTCTGTTTAGACGAGCAGTTTACCCGCATCCTCAGCCGGGCGGCTCAGCTGCACGATGCCGGCAAGGCGGATGACCGCTTTCAGCTCTGGTTGCACGGCGCGGATGAACGGGAATGGCTGAACGCGGGCGGTCCGCTGGCCAAGTCCCAGCGACTTGACGTCCGGAACCGAGCGGCGTCCGAAGCGGCCCGCCGCCGTGCCGGCTGGCCCAAGGGGGCCCGCCACGAGGCCCTGTCGGTTCTGTTGCTCCAGGACTGCCCGGCCGCTTTGGAAAGACTTCAAGAGGAAGAACGTGACCTCCTGCTGTACCTTGTCGGCACCCATCACGGCCGCGGCCGTCCGTTCTGGTCCGTCGCAGAAGAAGACGACGTGGGGTCACGGGAGATTCCGGAGTTCGTCGCGTGTCGGCTTGCCGGATATGAGCTGCGAACAAGAGCCGACTACCGCCCTGAACTTACTCCGGCCCTTGCGGCACTTCATTCCGGCTGGATCGATCGGTTCTGGCGATTGATCCGCCGCTATGGCTACTGGGGGCTGGCATACCTGGAAACCTTGTTGGTTCTGGCGGATCACCGTCAGTCCCGACAGGAACGAGAGGGAGGGAAAACGCATGAGTAAGATTCCGCTCACCGGGCTGGTGGGAAGTCAGCCCATTGGTGCGCTGGCCGCATTCGGCCTGCTGCGTGTGTGTTCTTCCAGGGCCGCGCTGGGCCAGGTAAAACTGGGATGGAATTGGGCGGCCGAGCCGACAGCCGTTCTGGTGACGGAAACAGATTGCGATGCCGACTGTCTCGTCGAGTTGTTGGTTGATCACATGAACGGTCGGCATCAGTTTCCTCCCTTCTGCGGCCAGGCTCCGATGCCCACGCCGAACGGTTCGCCGGCGGAAGTGTGGGATGACTTGAAGCCTTCCCCGAAGGATTTCACCGATCTGCTCACTCAGACGCGAGATGCCAGCAGTGCGTCGAACCGAGAAGCAGTTGATTTTCTCGCTGCGTTTGGGTGCGAATTGATCACGGCTTCTTCCACCGGAGACCTGAAGCCGACAGCTTTCGACATGACCGCTGGCCAACAGAAGTTTCTCAAGTCGGTCCGCGAGTTGGCCGCATCGCTGACCCTTGCCAGTCAGGTGAAGAGAAGGAAAAAGCAACACGGATCCAGCGCAGACCCTGTTCGTTCCGCGTTCCGAGAAGCCCTGTTCGGTCCGTGGACCTATGGTGACGATTTCCACTCCCTCGGCTGGGATCCCAGCACCGAAGCCTTGCATGCGCTATCGGCCATCGCCCCGACCGATGCCGGTCCTAAAAGTGTGCGGGCCGCCGTCTGGTTGGCCGTGGAAGCTCTTCCGTTGTTCCCATGTTTCCCGGTTGCGGGAAGGCTGCACACGCGCGGGTTCAGCCGAACGGCCGACGAGTTCCGCTGGCCGATATGGCAGGAGCCGATTTCGCTCGATGCGCTGCGATCCCTGTTCGGGCTGCGGGACCTTTACCAGACGCCGCCGCGCTCGAAATCATTGTGCAGCCGCGGGATCGTCTGCCTGTACGCTTCAGTCCGCGAGACAGATGCCAATGGCCGAGGGATCTTCCGGCCAGCCGTGCTTGTCCCGCTCGCCGGAAAGCAGTCGTCGGAAGAAGGTGCGGGAAGTGAAGAGCTACTACTCCAAGGTCCGCAACTCCGCTGACAATCCTCTGTGCGCTGCCGAGGCAAGCGAGGTGTGGTCGGGTTTCTCCTTATTCCTTGATGGCTCCAGGAAGGCGTGATTACCCCAGGAAGGCGGCGATGCGGCCGGCCAGCCGCTCGGCCTGCTCCGTGCAATCGTTCAGGGCCACGCCGCGGTAGGCGTTGCCGGTCAGGAACAATCCCCGATGGCGGGCCGCACGCTGTTCGATATCGGCCACGCGCTCCAGATGGCCGACATGATACTGAGGAATGGCCCGATCCCAGCGCACCACCTGATGAAAGACCGGGGCCGCCTGGATGCCCAGCGCCAACCGCAGGTCGGCCCGGACCGCTTCCAGCAGCCGGGCATCCTCCCAGCCGACCACCTCCGGCCGATGCCAGCCGCCGCACATCGCCCGCAACAGCACGTGGCCGGCCGGGGCCCGCTCCGGGAAAATCGACGAACACCACTGCACACCCAGCAGGTCGCGCCGGCTGCGCTGCGGCGCCAGGTAGCCGAAGCCGTCCAGCGACACCGGCACATCGGCCCTGCGGTATCCCAACCCAACCACCGCCACCCGGTTGTAGGCGATGGCGTCGATCTGTTCGGCCAGCTCCCGGTCGAGGTCGGCCAGGATCGCTGCCTGCTGGTAAGCCGGGCAGGCCAGCACGACCACATCGGCCGGCCAGCGATCGTCCCCCTCGCCGCGAACCACCCAGCCCGGCCGATCGGCCGCCATCCGCTCGATGCGCTTGACGGCGACGCCCAGGAGCGGCGGCTGCCGCAATTGGTCGCATACGGTTTCAATCAACAGGCGCAGGCCGGGCCGCAACGACCACATCCGGCCGGGGCGCGGGTAGGGTTCGCCGCGCGCCGCCGCCTCGGCCCGCCGTCGCCGTGCCGTCTGCATCAGGCCCTTGAGAACACTGCCGTACGCTTCCTCCCATTCGACCAGGCGGGGGAAGGCGGCACGCACACTCAGAAGCGCGGGGTCGCCGGCGTAGATGCCGGTGACCAGGGCATCCGCCAGCACCTCGGCGGCCTCGCGCCCGGCCCGGCGGCGCACAAAGGCGTCAATCGATTCATCACGGGCATCGCAGCGCGGCCGGCGGAACCGCTCCGCCAGGATCGCCAGCTTGCCGCGCCAGCTGAGCAGATCACTGAAGAGGAAAGAAATGGGGCCGGCGGGCAGCGGACGCAGCTTGCCGCCGAGGAACAAAAAACGGTTGCGGCTGGCCGACTCGCTGGCCGGGACCAACTGTTCGCCCAGGCCCAGGTCTCGACAGAGGGCGAGGGTGGACGGCTTGCTGTCGAGGAAGCCGTTGGGCCCGACTTCGAGTTGATAACCGTCCCGGCGCTCGGTCCAGACCGTCCCGCCAGGGCGCGGGCGCTGCTCCAGGATGGTGATTATGGCGTCGGGACGGGCCTGCTGAAGGCGGTAGGCCAGCGCCAGTCCCGAGATGCCGGCACCGACGATGACGACTCGGGGCATGGGAAGTGTAGGCCGCTCCTGTTGCCGCTTGTGGCTTGGCGCCGCCAACAGGCGCTAAGCCGTAAGCGGCAATTGCTCCTCAGCGGTCGTGCCCGAAGTAGCTGCGGAGGTCGCGCGCGGCTTGCGGCGGCACCCGGTCGGCGGCCGACTTCCCGTCCGCCAGCTCGAAGGCGATGCCCAAGGGTGTGCGACCGGGGCGGGCACCGCGGGTGAACGGCCCCTCCCCCCAATGGTCGCCGACCGCCACCACCTCAAAGCGGTTGATCATCTTCCGGGTCCGGTCATAACCGATGTAGCCGAGCAAGCGCACATCGAAGCCCCGGTCGGCCTGGGCATCATCCGGATGGGTGGCCAGCAAGGCGAAGCCGTCCAGCCGCAGCCGGACCACCGCGGCGGTCGCCTCCTCGACCGTGAGCATCATCAGTTGCGAGCGGATGTCCTCGCGCCGCCACATGGGCGGCTCGCCGCGGGTGTTATCAACCAGATGGAAGCGGAGGAGGCGTTCGGCGATCGCGGCCGGCAACGGGAACCCGTTCCCCGGGCGCGGATCGGCCGGCACCAGGGATTGCCATTCCGCCTCGGTCAGCCAGAGATGGTCGCGGGCCGCCTGGTTGCCGCCGAGCGTCCGGCAAGTACCCCGGCACAGCTCACCGTCCTGGTGATCGAGGATGCGGGTGAAGACATTGACAATCAGTCCACCGCGGGGCGGCGTGCGTGTGTAGCGCGGGTCGATCTGGTCCGGCTCCCCGACCTGGACAGCACCCGGTTGGCGGCGCTGCGGCGGCAGCTTCCGCCACTCGCGCAGGCCCTGCCGAAGCGCTTCGCGCATCACCTCGGGGTTCTGCCCCGCGTTCTTGTAAACGAGCAGTTGGCCGTCGGCCGTCAGGCAATAGATGCCCTGGCGCGTCGAGCCGCCCTCTCCCTTGCGGGGGCCCTGGTCGGCGACCCGGCGGAAGAAGCGGCCCTCGGCGTCGTCGCGGCGACGCTGATACCAGTCATCGGCAGTGACCGGCACGTACTCCTCGGTGGCCATCCGGATGATCTCCGGATCGGCGAAAGCGAGCGCACGGCCCGCGACCCCGTTGTTTCAGGTGCAGCCGAGCGGATGGCCATCCATTTCCCACAAGAGGATCGGCTTGCCCTGCTCGGCGGCGATCTTGCGGGCCTGCCACAGGTCGGTCAGCCAGGGAATCTGCGTCCATTTATCCTCGTTCGGATCAGGCTTGATCAACGCCTGGAGCCGGGAGAATTGCTCCGGCCGGATCGGCTCCACCGCCGAGGCCCTCTGCCCCCCCGTCAGCACGGCAGCCCCCAGGATCAGCAACCTGCTTACCGATCGCATAAAAGCCCCCCTATCCATTAACAGACCCATGCTTGCACTCGCGGCAGCCAGCAGCCGGCGCGAACGGCCCGCCGGCACTTGCATCTTCTCTCCCATTCTCAAGGCCTGGCTCCTCGGTTGCAACTGTCATTTGTTGATCTCTTCGCCGCGGATCTGGGCCTGGAGCATGTGCTTGAGCCGGTCGGCAATTTTCTTGTGGGCCCGGTCCACTTCCTTGTCGGTGAGGGTGCGGTCGTCGGCCTGGTAGGTCAGGGCGTAGGCCAGGCTCTTTTTGCCGGCGGGAATGCTCTCACCGCGATAGAGGTCGAACAGGCGGATGCCGCGCAGCAGCGTGCCGCCGGCCGCTCGGATCTCCGCCATGACGCGCTCGGCCGGGACCGTTTCGTCCACGATGACGGCAATATCGCGCCGGGCGGCAGGGAAGCGCGGCACCGGGATGTAGGCGAAGCGCGGCGGCACCCGGGCCAGGATCGCCTCCAGGTCGAACTCGCCGACCAGCACCACCCGGCCGCCCAGCGCAAACGTCTCGGCAACCCGGGGGTGCAGCTGGCCGAAGCTGCCCACCGGCTGATCTGCGAGCAGCAGCTCAGCGGCCCGGCCAGGGTGCAGATAAGCCGCCGACGCCGGGCGGTAGGACACCTCCGCCAGATGCAGGGCCCCGGTCAGCGTTTCTATGACACCTTTGAGATCGAAGAAGTCCAGCAGGGGGGCCGGGCCGGCGGCCGTGTCGCCCCAGAACTCCGGCTGACGCCGCCCCGTCATCACCAGGGCCAACCGTCGCGGCTCGTCGGGGAGCTTCTCCCCCGGCCGCGGCAGATAGACCGGGCCGACCTCGAACAGCCGCACGTCCTCGGTGTGGCGCAGGTTGGCGGCTGCCACTTCGAGCACCCCCGCCAGCACCGTGTGCCGCATCACCACCCGCTCGCTGCTGATCGGGTTGACCAGGCGGATGTACTCGGCCGGCGGCGGCTGGAGCGGCGCTTCCCGCTCCGGCGTGGTCAGCGAGTAGGTGATCACCTCCTGAAGCCCAACGTTCACCAACAGGTCGCGGACGCGCTCTTCCAATTCCAGGGACGGATTGGTGCGCTGCTCGGGAAGCGGGTCGGCCAGCAGTGTCGCCGGCAGGCGGTCGTAACCGTAAACGCGGACCAATTCCTCGATCAGGTCGGCGCTCCCCTCCTGGATATCGCGGCGGTGCGGCGGCGTGACAACCCGCAGCGTCTCGGGCCCGGCCGGCTCAACCTGGAACTCCAGCGCCCGGAGGATGCGGACGGCCTCCGCCGTCGGGAAGTCCATGCCGAGGATACGGCGGACCTCCTTCATCTCCAGGTGAATGACCTGCGGCGGCAGCGGCGCGGGGTAGGCGTCCACCAGGCCCTTGCACACGACGGCCCCGGCATACCGGCGCATCAGCTCGGCGGCACGCTCGGCAGCCGGCCGGACCGTCTCCGGGTGGATGCCCCGGCTGAAACGGAGGCCGGCCTCGCTCGGCAGGTTCAGCGCCCGCATGGTCCGGCGGACACTGATGAAGTCGAAGTTGGCCGACTCCAGGAGGATGTTCGTGGTCTCTTCGGACACCTCGGTGTCAGCCCCACCCATGACGCCGGCAAGGGCGATTGGTCCGGCGGTGTCGGCGATGACCAGGTTCTCGGGGGTCAGCGGCCGCAGCGTGCCGTCGAGCGTCCGGATCGTTTCGCCGGTCCGGGCGGGGCGGACGATGATGGTGGGGGCCTGGCCGCCGGCCCGGGCGCGCAGCTTGTCGTAGTCGAAGGCATGCAGCGGCTGGCCCCACTCGAGCATCACGTAGTTGGTGATATCGACAATGTTGTTGATCGGCCGCATGCCGGCAGAGGCCAACCGCCTTTGCATCCAGCCGGGGGCCGGGCCGACCTTCACCCCCTTGAGCAGGGCGGCGGCGTAGCGGGCGCACAACTGCGGGTCCTCGATCTGGACAGCCACCTGTCCCGCGATCGGCTCGCCGGCCGCCTCGACGGTGTGCGGCGGGAGGCGGAGTGCTTGGCCGGTGAAAGCGGCCACCTCGCGGGCCACGCCGATCATCGCCAGGCAGCGGGCCATGTTGGGGAGCACGTCGATCTCGATGATCACATCGCCCATGAAGTCGGCCAGCGGCACGCCGACCGGGGCCTCATCTTCCAGGATAATGATGCCGGCGTGCTCGTCGGAGATGCCCAACTCGAACTCGGACATGACCATGGCATCGTTCATGATGCCGCGGACAGCCTTGGGCTCGAGCTTGCGCAGCGCCTTGGGAGTGACATGGCCGTCGAAGTAGGTGGTGCCGGCCAGGCCGAGGACGACCTTTTGGCCGCGGTCGCCGACCTGGAGATTGGGGGCGCCGGTGACGACCGTCTTGGGCTGGGCCGCCCCGTACTCGAGCGTCACCAGGGTGAGCCGGTCGGCGTTGGGGTGCTTCTCGACGCCGAGCACCTGGGCAATGACAACCTTGTCGCGGTCCCAGGCCGGGCCGGCCTCGACGTTCTTGGCGTGCAGCCCCTCGGGGACCGGCAGGCCGACGACGCGCACGCCGGCCACCTCCAGGCCGACCAGCGTCAGCCGCTCGACCAGCTGGGCCGTCGGCAGGGTCAGGTCCACGTAGTCACGCAGCCAGCTCAGAGGGACTTTCATGGTGAGTTATCCCATGTTCCCCCAGGGCTCGACGACCCGCCCTGGGGCTTGGGGGGTGTACCTTCTTCATCATGCTAGGCGGTAGGCCGTAGGAAGATCGTCCGCATTGGTTGCGACCGGGAGCCACGGTTCATCTGCCCTACAGCCTACCGGGCGGGCCTTCGGGCCTAGAACTGCTCCAGGAACCGCAGGTCGTTGGCCCAGTACAGGCGGATGTCGTCGATGGCGTATTTCAGCTGGGCGATCCGTTGCGGTCCCATGCCGAAGGCGAAACCGCTGAACCGCTCTGGGTCGTAACCGCCGTGGCGGAGCACCACCGGATGGACCATGCCGGCCCCCATGATTTCCAGCCAGCCGGTCCCCTTGCACAGCCCGCAGCCGCGACCGCCGCAGAGGATGCAGTCCATGTCCACCTCGATGGACGGCTCGGTGAACGGGAAGTAGCTGGAGCGGATGCGCACTTGCCGCTCCGCGCCGAACAGCCGGCGGGCAAAGCTGATGATGGTCCCCTTCAGGTCGGCCATGGTGACCCGGTCGCCGATCGCCAGCCCCTCGACCTGCAAAAACTGGATTTCGCTGCGGACGGTGATCGCCTCGTAGCGGTAGCACATGCCCGGCAAGATGACGCGGATCGGCTTGGGGCAGAGTTCGCGCATCACATGGATCTGGCCGGGCGAGGTGTGCGTTCGCAGCAGCACGCCCGGAGTGGTGGTATGGAAGGTGTCCCACAGGTCGCGGGCAGGGTGGTGCGGCGGCATGTTGAGCAGTTCGAAGTTGGTCAGGTCGTCTTCCACCTCGCGGCTGCGATAGATCTGGAAACCCATGTCGGCGAAGATGGCGTAGATCTGGCGCAGGATTTGGGTGGCGACATGGAGCCGGCCGCGCCGCACCGGCCGGCCCGGCAAGGTCACGTCGAGGGCGTCGGCCTGGAGGCTGCGCTCCAGCTCGCGATCCTTGATCCGGGCCAGCGCCTGCTCGTAGGCCGCCGTCAGGGTTTGCTTGACCTGGTTTGCCTGCCGGCCGTACTCGGGGCGCTGCTCGCGGGGAAGCGTGCCCACCTTCTTCAAGGCCCGCGTCACCTCGCCTTGCTCGCCGAAGTAGCGGCTGTACCAGGCGCGGGCGGTGGCCTCGTCGGCGCAGTCGTGCAGTTCCTTGAGGGCGCGTTCTTCCAGCGAAGCAAGCTCGGACATGGGAGGAAAATCAACCAGCCCTGAGCGCCAGCGAGGGGCCGCAGCCCCCCTCGCTGGCGCTCAGGGCTGGTAAGGGAGGGGGCCGCTGCAATTCCGCGACTCAGGCCGACGCGGCCGCCGGCGGCAGGTGGGCCCGCGCCAGCTCCACGACCTTGGTAAAGACATCGGGGAAATGGACGGCCAGGTCGGCGAGGATCTTGCGGTCCAGGGCCACACGGGCGCGCTGCAAGCCGGCGATGAACTGGCTGTAGCGCAGGCCGCGCATCCGGCAGGCGGCGTTGATGCGGATGATCCACAAGCGGCGGAAGTCGCGCTTCCGCACCCGCCGGTCGCGGTAGGCATACACCCGGCTGCGGATCAGGGTAACGATCGCCTGGCGATAGAGATTATGCCGGCCCATCACGAACCCTTTGGTGAGCCGACGGAGCCGGCGGCGCTTGCGCAGAACCGTCTTGCCGCTGCGAGCACGTGTCATGTTTCAACCCGCTCCCGGCTGCCCGCCGGGGAAAGAGGACAATGACAAATTCCTAATGACGCCTGACGAAGGGTACGAGGGCGTCTGCCCTCAAGGGGCTGGCTTCCCTGCCGGCCGGCTGTTTCGTCCTTCGTCCTTCTCACCTCACGCGTCCCCGCCCATGATGCGGATGTAGCGCTTGGCCATTCGGCCGGTTTCAATGACGCTGCCGCGGAGGTGCCGCTTGCGCTTGCCGGGCTTGTGGCTGAGGAGATGCCTCTTGCCGGCCTTGCGCCGCTTCAGTTTGCCGCGGGCCGTCACCCGGAACCGCTTCTTGGAGCCCTTGTGGGTTTTCATCTTTGGCATGGTACGACTCCTTGCCGGCCGGGCCGCCGCCCAAAAAGAAAAGGCCCCTGGTACGAGCCAGGGGGCCTGCTCCTCGCTTTAACCCTGGTCGCCCTCGCCGGGAAACTTCCCTCCACGAGAGGAAATCCTATTATAGGGAAAAGCTGGCCGACCGTGCAGCCCTCCCGTCGCGGCTCAGGACTTGGGGGCGAGCATGGTGGTCATGCGCTTCCCTTCCAGCGAGGGGGGGCGTTCGATCTTGGCGACGTCGGCGAGTTTCTCCAGGATGGTCTGAATGACCCGCTGCCCTTCTTCAATGTGTTGCAGCTCCCGGCCGCGGAACAGGACGTTGACCAACACCTTGTCCTTGTGTTCCAGGAAGCGGCGGGCCTGGTTGACCTTCACTTCGACGTCGTGCTCGCCCGTCTTGGGCCGGACGCGGATCTCCTTGAGCTTTTGCTGGTGGGCCTTCTGCTTGCCTTTTTTGTGCGACTGCTGGTAGCGGAACTTGCCATAGTCCATGATCTTGCAGACCGGCGGCCGTTCATTGGGGGCCACCTCCACCAGGTCAAGGTTGGCCTCGCGGGCCATCTCCAGGGCCTGGGAAGTCGGCACCACGCCCAGCAGCTCGCCGTTGACACCGATCAGGCGCACCGGGCTGATCCGGATTTGCTCGTTGACCCTCTGGGTCCGTTCCCGATCGTGATGCGAGTAGCGGTCAGGGGGGGGAATACCTCGGCCTCCTTTGCTTTGGGCCCGGCAGCGTTACTCGGCGGAGCAGCAATCCTTCCCAAGGGAGAACCACCCCCTTGGGGCCAATCCGGCGCGGCTGGTGAACATTCAGGGGTTTGGCTCCGCCGGTCG
>DATLYH010000202.1:0-19987 GCA_035575035.1 Gemmataceae bacterium | reverse complement strand
GGATGGGCTGCGAAGCGGATAGCGGCGGCAGCGCAGGCCGCCGCTTCCTGGCCGAGCTGGATCGGCACATGACCCAGACGCGCGAGCTGTTCTTGCACCTGGTCGAACGCGAGCGCTCCAAGGTGTTCTCATGCCGACGTTAAGTCGTCCCAAGGCCGCCCCGTTGGCCGGATGCCGTGAAGGCGGGCAAGCCGGGCCACTCCCAGGTTGCTTAACTTCCAATCATCGACCAGCCCTGCCTTCAAATCCCTTGACAGGTTGCAGGTGAAGGATAGAATGAGTTGGTGAGATCGGGTCTCAGTAACAAATGAGAGGATGGATCGTTCTTGAGAACAGGGAGTAGCCTCGCCCGCAGGAGAACTTTGCAAGGTTTTAGCCTACCCCGGGCCGCCCTGCATTCTTCCTCTTGCGCCCGGAACCGCTGACTTCCGGTCAGTTTGACATCAGGAAGACTTCCCTATGAACTCCTCTTGCCCCTGCCAGTGTCCCAACGGCTGCTCACTTCGCGTGGTCTGTCATTGCCTTCAGGTCACCGAGGCCGCTGTCGTTGAGGCCATCACGGCGTTGGGCCTGCAAAGTATCAAGGAAATCCGCAGCCACACCGGGGCCGGCGATGGCTGCACCGCCTGCCACGGCTGCCTTCGCGACCTCCTCGAACGGTATGCCTACTCTTCGCCGGAGCCGATCTGCTCGGTCAGGTAGTTCTCCAGGCCGATCGCTCCGATCAGGTTCAACTGTGTCTCCAACCAGTTGACGTGCTCCTCCGAATCGGCCAGAATCGGCTCGATCAGGTCGCGCGTGCCGTGGTCGCGCACCTTGGAACAGAGCTCGATGGTCTGGTTGTAGTGACGGACGCCGTTCATCTCCAGTTGCAGGTCGTTCTGGAGCTGTTCCTTCACGTCGGTCCCCACGCGGATCACGTCATAGCGGGCAATCTCCGGGACGCCTTCCAGAAACAGGATGCGCTCGATCAGCTTCTCAGCGTGCTTCATCTCGCCGAGCGATTCCTCGTAGTGCTTCTTGGCGAGCTTGTGGTAGCCCCAGTTCGCACACATCTTGGCCTGGCAGAAGTACTGGTTGATGGCCGTCAACTCGATGGTCAGGGCCCGGTTGAGGGCTTCGATGACCTGAGGATCACCTTTCATCGCAAGGACTCCTTCTTCAGAAAACGGGAAGGGAGACGGACCGATCGAGCAGGACAGATTGGGCAATCCGTCCTCTCCATCCACCACCCGCGCCTCGCTCCATCAGGAGGTCGCTGGGATCAAGATACGGAGCAGGCCCCGCTCCAGCAAGGTGAATTTGTCGTAAATCATTTTTTTGCATAATGTTGCGACTGATACTCGGTCTTAGGAATGCCGGGGAATCCGCCATCGGGCGCCAGGAGATAGTCCGGGGACAGGCGCTTCTCGGCGGGATTGGCCGATTGTTGCAAGCAGGTCCCTGCTGCGGCGGCTCAAGACGATTTCCTCTCATGGCTTCAGCGGCGGGTAGAGCGCATAGCCCGAGACATTCACCGGAATCTTGTAGACCGTCTTGCCCGCGGTCACGTACAGCGTCTTGCGGTCCGGCCCGCCGAAGGCCAGGTTGGTGATCAGGTCCTCGGGAATGGGAATGCGCCCCAGCAGCCGGCCCTGGGGGCTGATCACGTAAACTCCCGGCGGCACTTCGTCCGACTCGTGGGGGCCGCGCGGCGTGATCACCCCGGCCGCCACCCAAAGGTTCCCCTTGCTATCCAGCCGCAGGCCGTCGCCACCGCGCCCCTTACCGAAATCATAAACCTGGCGCCGGTTGCTCAACCTTCCGTCGGCCGACACGTCGAACGCCCAGACCTTGCGGTTGCCCCCCGGCCGGTTGTTGCTGTCGATAACGTACAGGGTCTTGTCGTCGGGCGTGATGGCGATGCCGTTGGGCTTCTCGACCTGGGTCTGGTCCAGTACCCGGCTGACCCGGCCATCCGGGTCGATACGGTAAACGCCGTGGACATTCATCTCCAGGTCAGAGGTGTCGTCGCTGTAGCGCGGGTCGGTGAACCAGATGCGGCCCTTGGTGTCTACGCAGACATCGTTGGGACTGTTGTAGCGCTTCCCCTCGTAGCGCTCGGTCAGGACAGTGACTTCGCCGGTCTTTAGATCGGTGCGGACGACCCGGCGGCGGCCGCCGCTCCCCATCTCGGCCCCCTCGCAGCTGATGAGCCGGCCCTGGGCGTCGAAGGTGTTGCCGTTGGTCCGGCCGCTGTCGGCACGGAAGACCGACACCTTGCCGTCGGGGGTCATCTTCAGGATGCGGTTGCCGATGATGTCACTGAAGTAAACGTTGTCCTTTTCATCGACGGCCGGCCCTTCGAGGAAGCAGACGGTCGCTGCGGTCGTGACCCTGGCCCCCGGCGCGACCAGGCCGGCGGGCAGCGGCGCCCGGGCCAGGTCCCCTTTCTCCTGGGCCCGCAGCCCGGGGAGTGAACCAGCCAGCAGAAGCGAACTCCACAGGACAAACCTCCGCCACATGATAGTTTCCTCCCAGCAGATTCCTGGAAATCACGGCGAGCGTGACCATTGTGCCAGTGAGCGGGCCGCACTGCCAGCAGGAAAGTCATAGCCGTTGCCCGCGTAGCCGGGCGAACTCCGCCTCGTCGATGCGCTCGAAGCGGACCCGGTCGCCGGTGCGCAGGGGGAAGTAGCCGTCGGCGACATCAACCAGTTGCAGCGGCGTCCGCCCGATCAGGTTCCAGCCGCCGGGCCGGGCCTCGGTGTAGATGCCGGTCTGCCGGCCGGTCAGCCCGACACTGCCCGCCTCGACGCGCTGCCGGGGCGACGGCAGCCGCGGCACCCCGCACAAAGGCGGCGGCAGGTAGCCGAGGTAAGGGAAGCCGGGACAGAACCCAATGGCGTAGACCGTGTATTCCGTCTCCAGATGCAGGCGGATCACCTCGTCCGGACTGAGCCCGGTATGCTCGGCGACCCGGGCCAGATCGAGCTGTAGCTCGTAGCAACAGGGGATGCGGTGCAGCCGGCCGGGCGCGGGCGGCTCGCCGGGCCGGGCCAACTCCCGCAGCCGGCGGGCCACGGCGCTGAAGTTGATCCGCCTCAGATCGAAGAAGACGGCGACGCTGGTGTACGCCTGGACGACATCGACGCACCACGGCTCGCCGGCCTGCCGGACCAAAGCGGCGAAGTGCAGCGCAGACGCCTCGTCAGCGAAGTAAGCCAGCGCCGCCTGGTCGCCTAGCGGCACGAGGGAGGTCATCATGGCATCCACGAATAACACGACGGTACACGATACGACAACCAGGTGTCTGCCCGACCGGGAACCGGCACTTTTCCGGCCCGTATCCGGGGCCCTTTCTCTCGCCCACCCGACAGGGCGTATATTGGGAGAGGAACAGGTACGTCTGTCCCGTTCCTGATCCCGGCGCAAGTTTCACCGAGGCCGGCGTCCCCTGCCGGGGAGGAGGAGAGCCATGCCCGATTTCCCTTTCACCCGCGAGCGGACCAGGCAAGATGCCCCCGGATTCGACGGCGGCGAAGAACAGGTAGGGGCGGAGAACCTTGCCATCCCGGACGTTATTTATGTGCCGCCGTCGGCCCGGCGCGTCACCGTCACGTCGCTGCAGCACTGGCTCGATTTGTGCGCCTGAACCGGGCCGGCCCGCGGCCTGGCCTTGCGAGAACCCGGCGCTTGCCTTATGGTCCTGGCTTCTACTCCCCAGTCCGCGCCGGCCCTCGTCCCGCGATGCCCTCTGCCGGCCATCCGGGCGGCGCTGGGCCGGCTGCGGTTGGTTGGCACTGCCGGTAGGCGTCCTACGCAGGAGGTTCACGGATGCCCCTATTGTTCGGCTTCACCATGCCCCTTCTACCAGGCCTTCCCTTGCCCGTGCTGATCTTCCTTGCCGAGATGTGCGTCGTCACCCTAGGGACGATCCGGATTATCTTTGTCGCCCGCGGGATGAAGGGGCTGGCCTCCGGCCTGGGTTTCTTCGAGGTTTCGACCTGGCTGTTCGCCATCGGCCAGATCATGCAGAACCTGACCGATCTGAGCTGCTATGCTGCCTTTGCCGGCGGGTTCACCGTCGGCAACTTCTGCGGCATCCTCATCGAGAAACGGTTGGCCATCGGTACGCAGGTGGTGCGCATCATCACCAAGAAGGATGCCGCCGGCCTGATCGAAGGCCTCCGCTCGGCTGGCTACGGCGTCACATCGCTGGAAGGCCGGGGAGCGACCGGGCCGGTGCAGATCGTCTTTACCGTCATCAAGCGGAAGCAGCTCGCTGATGTGGTCGCGATCATCAAGCGCTTCGACCCGCGGGCATTCTACTCCATCGATGACGTGCAGGCGGCCGCGGCCGGCGTCTTCCCGGCTGCCTCGAAGGGGACACGGGAGGTCATCCCCGGTATCCTCCGGTTGAGGCGGGCCGCCTGAGCCGGGGCGGCATGGACCGCTTGCGCTCTGGCGCTAAGCCGCAAGCGGCAAGCGGCAACAAGACAGGTCGCGCCGATCCGCGCTCATCTCCCCCACCTTTTTCTTGTCAACGCACGCCGGCCGCGGTTCAATAGCTTATCCCCCATCGGGCGTCATCATCGATGGACGACCTGTCAGCCTCACCGGGAGAGCGACCCATGAAGCGTAGTTCTGTGGCGGCGATGTTCGGCGTGGCCTGTCTGGCGGCCGGCGTGGTCTGGGTGCCCTGGGAAGTCCGGGCTCAGACGAGCCACGGCGTGCAGTGGATCTGGTTCAACGAGGGCGACCCTGCCCGCGACGCTCCCGCCGAGACCCGCTACTTCCGCCGGGTCTTCACCATCGACCGGCCGGTGGCCAATCCGGTGGACGAGGCGACCCTCGACATCACCGCCGACAATCGCTTCACCGTCTGGGTCAACGGCGTCGAGGTCGGCCGGGGCGACGACGGGAAGGCCGTCTTCCGTTTTGATGTGCGCAGGCACCTGGTTCACGGCAAGAATGTCCTCGCGGTCGAGGCAGCCAACACCGAGGGACCCGCCGGCCTACTGGTGCGCCTGGGATACGTGCCCAACGGCCAGTCGCGGCTCGCCCTGTTCAGCGACGGCAGCTGGAAGGCGTCGAAAAAGGCGGAAGAGGGATGGCAGAAGGTTGATTTTGACGACAGCACCTGGCCAGCGGTCAAGGTACTCGGGCCATACGGTAAGGTGGAACCGTGGAAGCAGGTCGTCTGGCCGGACGGCGGCGACGACCGCTTTACCGTGCCGCCCGGCTTCAGGGTCGAGCCGGTCGTCCGGCCCAACCCGAAGGGACTGGAGGCGGTCAATCCCCGGACCAAGGCGAAGCTCCCCTTCTCGCTCGTCAACCTGACCTTCGACGCCAAGGGCCGGCTCCTGCTCTCTCAGGAGAACGGGCCGATCCTGCTCGGCACCGAACCGGACGACCAGGGCGTCTTCCAAAGCGTCAAGCATTATTGCGAGCAGGTCCGCAACAGCCAGGGGATGTGCTGGGTGAAAGACGCTCTCCTCTTGGTCGGTGACGGGCCGCAAGGGACCGGCCTGTACCGGGTGCGCGACACCGACGGCGATGACCGGACCGATGAGGTGAAACTGCTGCACAAGTTCAAGGGAGGTATGGGGGAGCACGGGCCGCATGCCATCCTGCACGGGCCGGACGATTGGCTCTACCTGGTGATCGGCAATCACGCCTGGGCCCAAATCGGACCGGAGATCGCGAAGAACGGGGCCAACCCGGAGAAGCTGGCCGACAACTCGCCGCTGCTGCGCTGGCCGACCGGCGGAATGGGCCCCGACCAAGGCCAGCCGGGAACGACCGAGGACGTGCTGTTGCCGCGCCTGAACGACGCTCGCGGTCATGCCGCCAACATCCTGGCACCGGGCGGCACCATCTGGCGGCTCGATCACGAGGGGAAGAACATGAGCCTGGTGGCGGCCGGCTTCCGCAATCAGTACGATGCCGCCTTCAGTCCCACCGGTGAGCTGTTCACCTTTGACAGCGACATGGAATGGGACGAGGGGCTGCCGTGGTATCGCGCCGTGCGCGTCTGCCACTGTCCGCCCGGCGCCGATTTTGTCTGGCGGACCGGCTCGGCCAACACGCCGGATTACTACATCGACAGCCTGCCGCCGGTCCTGGAGACCGGCCGCGGTTCGCCGGTCGGCGTCGAGTTTTACGATCACGTCGCTTTTCCCGCGAAATACCGCGGCGCCCTCTTCCTGGCCGACTGGGCTATTGGCGTGATCTTCGCTGTCCACCTGGAGCGCGCTGGGGCCAGCTACAAGGGGAGGGCCGAGCGGTTTTGCGTCGGCGCGCCGATGAACGTGACCGACCTCGCCGTCGGGCCGGACGGGGCGCTCTACTTCACGATGGGTGGCCGCGGCAGTCAAGGCGGGGTGTATCGAATCGTGTACAGTGGGGCCAAGATCGACCCGAATGACAAGGGCTGGCTCCAGCCTCTGTCGGCGTGGGGACGCGCCTCGAATCAGCAGCTGTTTGATGGCATCGCCAAGGGGTTAGGGGAAGAGAGGTTCAAGGGGTTTCTCCTGGCAGGCGTGTTTGCTCGAAAAGATGGCCTTCCGACTCCGCCGGAGCGTGCCGCCCGTATGACCATCCTGCAAACGCATAACTTGACGATCGAGCCGGACTCTCTGCAAGCTCTGCTCCGCGATGATAGTCCCGAGGTGCGGGCACAGGCTATTTGGATGATCGGGATCAAACCCATCCAGGAAGCCAGTGGTCTGTTGATCGCAGCCTTAAAGGATCGGGATGCCCTGGTCCGTCGCCGGGCCTGCGAGGCGCTGATCCGCGCCGGCATTGAGCCGCCGGTTGATGCCGTCTGGCCGCTGCTGAGCGACAAGGATCGCTTCGTCCGCACGGCTGCCCGGTTGGTGCTTCAGCGCATCGACCCCAAGCAATGGGCCGACCGGATGATGCAGGAGAAGGACGACCACACTGCCCTGGAAGCGATCATCGCCCTGTGCAAGATCAACCGGGCCGCCCCGTATGAGGAGCCGATCTTCCGTCGCCTCCAACAGGTCAAGCCGGGCGATCACGTGCCGGCACTCCTCGATCATCTGCGCACCATCCAGATGGCCCTGATCCACACGTCCGGCAGCGCCGCGCTGGTCCAACCGCTCGCCGAGCGCTGCTGGCAGCTATTCCCGCACCGGGACTGGCGCGTCAACCGGGAGCTGGCCATCCTTCTGACCCACTACCGTAAGCACGGGTTGCTCAATAAGCCGGTCCATGCGAAGCTCCTGGAAGAACTGCTCCGCAACAAGGACGACCGGCCGCAGCAGATTCATTATTTCTACTGCCTGCGACTGCTGCGCGACGGCTGGACGGCGGAGCAAAAGGCGCAGCTGCTGGCCTGGTACGAGCCGACTGCCACCTGGATCGGCGGCCACAGTTTCACGCCGTTTTTGGAGAACATCCTCCGCGACTTCCAAAGCGGCGGCATCTTCACCGCCGAGGACCGCGCCCGGCTCGTTGCTCGCGGCCATGAAACCCCCTGGACCGCCGTCTCGCTCCTGCGGGCGACTCCGGAAAAAGACCTGCCTCCGCCCAAAGTGCTTGCCGAGTTGTATGAGCGGGTAGCGCTGGCCGGGCCGAGGCCGAAGGCCAACGAGCTGAAGGAATTCCTGGTCAGCGCCATCGGCCGAAGCAAATCACCGGAGGCCCAGGAGGCACTGCGGAAGATCGCCGGGGCCAAGGATCCGGCGTTCCGCGATGCCATCGTCCGCGGCATGATCGGCTCACCATCGGCCGAGAACTTCCCCTTCCTGGTCGGCGGCCTCGACTCAACCCAGCCGGCGCTGCTGCTCGATGTCATTGCCGCGCTGAAGAAGGTCCCGGTCCGACCCAAGCCGGAGGACCCGGCCCCGTTCCGCGCCTTGCTGCTGGCCAGTCGCCGGCTGCCGGAGAAGGAGCGCTGGCAGGCGGTCGAGCTGTTGCGGCAGTGGGGGAACAAGAGCTTCGGCGCCGAGCCGGGCGAATGGAAGGAAGAACTGGCCGCCTGGTCGAAGTGGTTCGCCCAGACCTTCCCCCAGGAGCCGCCGCTCCCCGATGTGGCCGGCGACAAGCCGGTCGCGTCGAAGTACAAGTTCGAGGAATTGCTCACCTTCCTGGAGAAGGACCCGGCCGGTCGCAGCGGCGATCCGGTCCGCGGCCGGGCCGCCTTCGAAAAGGCGCAATGTCTGAAGTGCCACAAGTATGGCAGCGAAGGAGAAGGGATCGGCCCCGACCTGACGACCGTGTCCAAGCGCTTCAAGCGGGCCGACATTCTGGAATCGATTTACTATCCGTCTCGGGTCATCAGCGACCAGTACCGCTCGACGCTGATCGCGACCAAGAAGGGGCAGCAGATCGTCGGTCTGGCGGCGCCGCAAGGGGATACCATCACCGTGCTCCAGAGCGATGGCACCAAGGTAACGCTGCACCAGGACGAGATCGAGCGGCAGGTGGCGGCGCTGGAGTCGGTCATGCCGCCGAACCTGCTCGACCTGCTGAGCAAGCAGGAGATTGCCGACCTGTTCGCGTTTTTGGAGTCCGAGCCGAAGTAGCCGTGGCGCCGGCCGCCGGGCGGCGGCCCCAGCGGCAGACGGGTTGCGCATGTATGAAGCAAGATTGATGGAAAAGCGGCGAAGGTGTCAAAAACCGCTTGACGCCGCGGGGGTCCATGCTGCATCTTGCAAGAACGGAACGTTTACTTTCACTGGTGGTGACCTGAAGATGACTTCGACCCCTCTGTGGATTCGCCAGGCAGCCGCGATCCCAGTGAAGGGCGGTCAGGTTTGCCTGGTGACATCCAGCAGCGGGAAGCGCTGGGTGGTCCCGAAGGGGATCATCGACCCGGGCAAGACGGCCGGCGAGATCGCGCTGCAAGAGGCCTGGGAGGAGGCCGGCCTAGTGGGACTCCTCCACCCCGAGCCGGTCGGCAGTTATCTCTACGCCAAGTATGGCGGCACCTGTCATGTCATCGTCTTCCTCCTGGAGGTGACCGAGGCCGCCCGCGACTGGCCGGAGCGGGCGCTGCGGCAGCGGGATTGGCTCAGTCCGGCCCAGGCGGCCCGGCAAATCGAGGATGTCGGCCTCCGCCGGCTGATTCGGGCCTGTGTGGGGAACGGCCGACGGATGATCGCACCGCCCAGGGAATGACGGCGATCGCGGCCCCGACCCGCCCTACCTTGTCTCGACGGCGATGTGCTTTCGCCCAGGACCTGCCTGTACCGCTTCACGCCCGCCTGCGCCTCCGCACCGAGACGCCAGACCATCATTCGCGAACCGGGCGATTGCTGCCTTGCTGGCCTTGTCAAGCAACTTGTACTGCCCGTCCACGCTCCGGGAAATGTGACCGGTAAGGCGGTATCGGTAATCGGCAGCGGCACCGTGGCGTCACCGCGACCGGAGGACGCGGCTACTTCTGCAAGATGAGCCGATTGCGGCGAGTGATGCGTAGACGGTAGCGAACGCCGCCGTGCTCGATCCAGACTTCGCGGCTGTCCCGGAACAGTTCCTGAGCGTTGATGACCTTGGGAGGCGCAGGGCGGGAAGGGGGAGACGGTGGCTCCGTGCGGCTTTTTTGCTCGTCGGGCATGTTGCGACCTCCGGCGCTTGGGGAAGGACATCCGCTTTTATAGATTGTTGAGACCAAGTGTCAACAAGTTTTGATTGCGTCTTTGGAATCGAAATACTCAAGTTATTGGCAATCAGTGGGTAAGGAAAAATCAAGAAAATTGTTGAATATGAGACTCAATCTTAGTATTCTCTTCTTTGATTCAACCTGCCCGTTTTCCATCGAGGCTGCTACGCTTCCGGGGTGAGGGTTCTGGGGCCTCCCCTTCGTTTGCCATGCACCTCGCAGTCCTTTACCCGAAAGGAGTGCGACCCATGCATGTGCGAACTTCCCGGAACGCCTTCACCTTGATCGAGTTGCTGGTGGTGATCGCCATCATCGCCGTCCTGGTGGCGCTCTTGTTGCCGGCGGTGCAGAAGGTCCGCGAGGCCGCCGCCCGCCTCAAATGCCAGAACAACCTCAAGCAAATCGCCCTGGCCACGCACAACTACCACGACGCCCACGACCGCTTCCCCTATGCAGTCCTGGATCGCCAGCCTGGCGAGACCATTGATACCTATGTCCCCGGTTTGATCCTGATCTTGCCCTACCTGGAGCAGGACGCGGTCGCGCGGCGCTGGGACCCGAAGCAGCCGCGCAACAGCACGGTCGATGCGGACGGGGACGGCTACACGAACGCGATGCTGCAACAGATGCTGATCCCCACCTATCTCTGCCCCGCCATGAATCCCCCCAACGGACCGTTGGCCGAGAACCGAGGATATGCGAGCTACCTTTTCTGTAGCGGCACCCCGGATGTGACGCTGTTCCACTATGGCTTCCCCGAGCCGGCCTTCGATGGGGTGATCGTCCCGCTCAAGAGTCCGGAAAAGCCGGCCAACGCCGCTAGCCCGAACAAGCAGCCGACGCGGATGGCGTCGATCACCGACGGTACGTCGAACACGTTCCTGGCCGGGGAGACTGACTTCCGGCCGCAAGGCGTCCCTTCGACCAGCTACGGTGCGGTCTGGGCCTACGGGTACATCGGCTACAGCTGGGGCACAACCTTCCACCCGTTCAACAAGCACAACCACACCGTCACTGCCTACGGCGCTTTCCGGAGCGAGCACACTGGCGGAGCGAGCTTCGCCCTGGCCGACGGCTCCGTTCGCTTCGTCCGGGAGGGGATCAATCATGCTGTCTACCAAGCCCTGGCCACGCGCGCCGGCGGCGAGGTGGCATCGCCGGACTAGGCCCTAAGCCCGGTTGGCGCCCGGAGCATCAGCGGCGGGTGACAGCACTACCCATCGCTGGCGCTCTGGGTTCTGAGCAAAGATGCGCCGGGCGCCGAAGAACGATCAAACCAGGCGCTGCCGCGCGGCGGCGCCCGGCCCGTATCTCAACAAGGAGAACCTTCATGAAGCGATGCATGATGGGTCTGTTGCTCTTCACCCTGACTGCCGTACCAGTCCGGGCCCACTTCATCTGGATCGTCCCGGATGCGGCCGATGGCACGAAGGTCCGGGTCATCTTCAGCGACAACCTGGAGCCCGACGATGCGGTCCCCGTGGAGCGCATCGCGGCGACCGAACTTCTGGTCCGCAACGCCGACGGCACGGTGGCCGCACTCAACTGGGAGAAGGGCGAGCATGCTTATCTGGTCCGCGTACCGGGCAAGGGCCCCATCGTCGTGGGCGGCGTCTGCCGCTACGGCGTCGTCCAGCGGGGTGAAAGCAAGCCGTTCCTCCTGGCGTACTACCCGAAGTTTATCCAGGGCGAGGTCAAGGCGGCGACGCCGTGGGACAAGCTCCCTCTGGAGATCGTCCCTCGGGGAGCCGGCCGGTTCCAGGTGCTCTTCGCCGGCAAACCCGCCGCCGGTGCCGAGGTGGTCGTGCTGACGCCCGCCGCCGACGGTAAGGAGACACATCAAACCGATGCTCGGGGAGAGTTCGAGGTCCGGTCCGCCGCACCCGGCCTTTACGGCCTTCGTGCCCGGCACATCGAGACCAAAGCCGGCGAGCATGCGGGCAAGAAGTACGAAGAGGTGCGCCACTACGCAACCCTGGTCTTCCGCCGGGCGGAGGAGAGGCCGAGGAAAGTACCCGCCGACCCTGCTGCCGAGGCCCCTGCTTACCCTCCCCTTCCGCGGGCAGTCTCGAGCTTCGGGGCGGCTGTCACCGATGGCTGGCTCTATGTCTATGGTGGACACAGCGGCAAGGCCCACCAGTATTCCACAGATACGGTCGTCGGCACCTTCCATCGGCTTCGGCTGGCCGACCCGAAATCCTGGGAGGAGCTGCCCGGCGGGCCGGCGCTCCAGGGCCTGGCCCTCGTCGCCCATGAGGGAAAACTCTACCGCCTCGGCGGCATGCAGCCGCGCAACCAACCCGGCACCACAGCCGACAACCACTCGCTCCCGAGTTGTGCCCGCTTTGACCCGGCGACCAGGCAGTGGGAGAACCTTCCCGATCTGCCGGAGGGCCGCTCGTCGCATGATGCCGTCGTCATCGGCGACCGGATCATCGTGGTCGGCGGCTGGCGCCTGAACGGCGCCGGCACGAAGCCGGACTGGCACAGCACGGCCCTTATCCTGGACCTGAAGAAGGAGCCGCTCCGGTGGGAGGCCGTGAAGCAGCCCTTCCGGCGGCGGGCGCTGACGGCCGCAGCCCATGACGGCAAGGTCTACGTCATGGCCGGCCTGACGCCGGACGGAGAGCTGGAGCTGACGGTTGACGTGTATGACCCGGCCAAGGACTCATGGGCAGCTGGGCCTGACCTTCCCGGGCCGCTGAGCAACGGCTTCAGCCCGGCGGCCTGCGCGGCCGGGGGCCGGCTCTTCGTCAGCACCGCCGACGGCCGGCTGTGGCGCCTCGCCGAGAAGGGGGACGCCTGGGAGGCGGTCGGCACCCTGAAGCAGCCGCGCTTCGTCCACCGGATGGTCCCGGCCGGCGACGAACTGTTGCTGGCGGTCGGCGGCGCATCGCGATCCGGTAGCGTCGCCCTTACCGAGGCCATCGTTCCCTCCTGCTGTGCGGAACCAAGGCCGACCCTGAAGCCGGCCCGGCCGGGGGAACAGGCATTCTGCCCGGTGATGACTGACATGCCGGTGAACGAGGACAGTCCGACCGTTGAGTACCAGGGGATCAAGGTGCGGCTCTGTTGCAGCGCCTGTCTCCGCAAGTGGAAGGCCGACCCGACAGCCTACCTGGACCCTCGGCGGTTGCCGCAGCTGGCCGGGATGCAGTTGCCCGAGCGGGCCATTCCACAGGTGTATTGCCCGGTCTACCGGAATCGCGTTGTCTCGGCGAACGACCCCAGCGTTATCTACAAGGGGAAGAAGGTCTACCTGTTCAACCAGACCGCCGTTCGGAAGTGGGAGGAGAACCCAGAGAAGTACGCCGACCCGGCCATCCTCCCGCAGCTCCGCGACACTGGTTCCGGGTCAGACTAGAAGGCCGGAGTGTCAGTGACAGGTTTCCGATCAGCGCCCGCAGCGCCAGCGACAGGACGTTGCTACGAGCCCGGAGCGTAAGCAACGGGTAGGGTAGGCACCGCCCTCGTTGCCGACGCTCCGGGCGCTGACAAAAACATCCCCCGGTCTGCTGCTCAGCTTCCCGGGAGATGGTTTTTTAAGAATGCAGCCGCCACGAATCGCCGCTGCACCTTGCCGGTCGGCCCCTTGGGCAGCTCCTTGACCAGGTGGATCACCTTCGGCACCTTGAAGTCGGCTAGCCGGCTGCGGCAGTGGGCTTGCAGCTGCTCCACGGTCGCGTCCCCCTTCAAGACGACGGCGGCGTGGACCTCCTCCCCATACTTCGGGTCGGGTGCGGCAAAGGTGGCCGCCTCGGCCACTGCCGGATGGGCCAACAACGCCGCATCCACCTCCAGCGGCGAAATCTTCTCGCCGCCGCGATTGATCAACTCCTTGATCCGCCCGATCAGCGTCAGGTAGCCGTCGGCGTCAAGAACGCCGCGGTCGCCGGTGCGGAACCAACCCTTGGTAAATGCCGCTGCGTTGGCCTCGGGGTTGTTGTGGTAGCCGCGGGTCACGTTGGGGCCGCGGATCACCACCTCGCCCGGCGTGCCGCAAGGCAACAGCTGACCCGATTCATCCATGATCGCCACGTCCACGTTGGTGCCACGGCCGACGCTGCCTGGCTTGCGGACGCCGGGGGGCAACGGGTTCGACGTCATCTGGTGCGAGGCCTCGGTCATGGCGTAGGCCTCGATCACGGGGGCATCGAAGCGGTTCTCCAGTTGCGCCATCGTCGCCGCGGCCAGGGCTGCGCTGCACGAGCGGATGAAGCGAAAGCCGCTGTGGACGGGGGCGCCGTCGGCGTCAGCTCGCATCAACAACACCTGATGGATCGTCGGGGCAGCCGAGTACCAGGTGACGCGGTGGGCCTTTGCCGTTGGCCAGAAGGCACCGGCACTGAAGCGCGGCGGGACCACCACGCTGCCGCCGGCGAAGAAGCTGGCGAGGGTGGCACCGATCAACCCATGGACATGAAAGAGCGGCATGACGACCAAACCGACGTCAGTGGGACTGAGCCGGTAGTGGCCAGCGATGTTGCGGATCGAGGCCATCAGGTTGCCATGCGTCAGCGGCACTCCCTTGGGCCGGCTGGTGGTGCCGCTGGTGTGCAGGAACAAGGCCGTATCGTCCGGGCAAGGCGGCTCAGGGGATGTACCAGCACCGGATCGCAGGCCCTTTCCCTCCAGCCGCACTGTGCCCTTGCTGTCGCGGCTGGCGATCCAGACGGGCAACTCCAGCTCGCGGGCCACATCGCGAACCGGGTGCGTATTGGGCGGGGCAATCACCGCGCGGGCCCCGGAATCCTCCAGGTAGAAACGGAACTCTTCCGGTTTGTAGGCCGGGTTCAGCGGAGCAGCGATCAACCGGGCCCGAGTCACGGCCAGGAAGACAGCCAGGTACTCCAGCCCATTGGGCAGGACGACGGCCACGACATCACCCGGCTGCAGCCCGCTCTGCCGCACCACGGATGCCAGAGCTTCCACCTGGTCCGCCAGGTCCCGGTACGAGGTCGAGAAGCCATCCTCGGGCAGGATAACGGCCGCGTGGGCCGGTTCAGCATGGGAGAAAAGGTCGGCCAGAGTAAATGGTTGGTTCATGGGAGATCGATCCTGGTAGGTGTCACATGCGTCCAGCATAGCGGCCGGAACCGGGATGACAAGACGCTGACACCAAGGATATCGGACAGCGGGCGGCACACAGCGACTGCCTGGATGGACCGCGAGTCGGCCCATACGCCGGGTTGCCCGTCCGGCGGAGACTCTCTTCTCCCTGCGGGCGCCCGGTAGCTGCCAACCGGGGCATGCGCTCGAAGCCGGCCAGGTCGGGGGTGTAACCAGTTTCTCTGATGGTGACGGGGAGAATAGGGTAAAGAAGAATAAATGACCCTGTCTTCCTCGAATCCAGGATGTGCTAAGAACACAAAAGTGACGATCGAGTTCAAGGCAATCCGCGAACAAAGGGCGCCACCTTCAGACCGCAACGCCGGCGGAGACCCGACGCGTTGAGGCCGCCGAAAAAAGGGCGCCGATCCGCCTGGGGAACGCTGGTCGCTACAAAGAAAACCGGTCCCCCCCTCCCGACCACTCATGACGGCTGTCGGGGTGGCTAGGCGAGCGGCCGGTGTGAACCGGCCGGTGCGGCGTTGACAACCTAGGGGCCTCAATGGCGAGCCTGGTCGGCGTGCGCCACTCCTCGTCAGGGGGGCTACTACGGGGCAATAACCACTTGATCACCCCACGAAAACTTGGGTACACCCCGTACCGTCCGTGCTCCCCAAATCGCTTTGACGCGGCCGGTTATCATTGCTACGATGAACGTCTTCCCCCTCGCCCGGGGATCTCTACAATGATACCGAACGAAACCGGCAGCCTTGCGGCTTGCTCGCAAGTTGGGGTCATTACACTGATTGGCGGGCGAGGGGCGTCAGCCTCCTGAAGGACCAGGCGAGAGCAGGGGGCTGCCGCCCCCCGCTCGCCTTTGGTGGAAACGATCACGGGTATCCGTTTAACATCTACCCGCCTGGAGGCAGGAGGGCACTGCGTGGCCATTGTGCAGGTAAAGGACTTGATCGAGGCCGGCGTCCACTTCGGGCATCGCGCCAGCCGCTGGAACCCGAAGATGCGGCCGTACATCTACGGCAAGCGCAATCTGATCCACATCATCGACCTGCGCGAGACGGTCCGGGGCCTGCTGCGAGCTGACCGCTACCTGACCAAGATCGTCAGCAACGGCAGTCTGGTCCTGTTCGTCGGCACCAAGCGTCAGGCCAAGGAAGCCATCGAGCGCGAGGCCACCCGTTGCGGCATGCCGTATGTCAACGAGCGCTGGCTGGGCGGCACCCTGACCAACTACCGCACCATCCGCGACCGGCTCAAGCGGCTGGCGGAGCTAGAGGCGCTGTGGCTGCCGGCGGGCGAGAACCCGGCCAAGGTGGACCTGGACGCCTATATCCGGACGATGTTCAACGAAACCGGCAAGCTCGACCTGACCCGGGCGCCCGAAACCGCCCCCATCCGCCGCTATAGCAAGAAGATGGTGGCCGCCCTCAACCGCGAGTTGCTCAAGATCCGTCGCAACCTCCAGGGCATCCGCGAGATGAACCGGTTGCCCGATGCCTTGATTGTTGTCGATCCCAAACGTGAGCATATTGCCGTCAAGGAAGCGCAGCGCATGGGGGTGGCCGTTGTCGCCCTGATCGACACCGACAGCGACCCGGACCTGGTGGACCTGCCGATCCCCGGCAACGATGACAGCATCCGCTCGATCGAGCTAATCCTGAGCCGGCTCGCCGACGCCGTGCTGGCCGGTAAGGCCGCGCTGCCATCCGAACCGTCTGGCCCCGGTGCGCCCCGGCCGCGGCCGCCAGTCGCCCCTGCCGCCACCGCCGGGAACGGCCCCAACGCCCCGGCCCCGCCCCCGAACCCCAAACCCGCTTCCGCCGTCGTTGACTGAGGTAGTCCGTAGCAGGAACGGGTGAACGACCAGGTGCGGACTACGGACTAAGGACCACGGACTACGGACCACGAATTACTGACTACGGGCCCCTGCCATGTCGCAGATTTCCTCCGCCGCCGTCAAGGCCCTGCGCGACCGCACCAACGCCCCCATGATGGAGTGCAAGGCCGCCCTCACCGAAGCCAATGGGGACATGGAGAAGGCTGTCGAGATCCTACGCAAAAAGAGCAAGGACGTCCTTGACAAGAAGGGGGCGCGCGAAACCGCCGAGGGACGCATCGCCGCCTACGTGGACCCGGCCCGGCAGGTCGGCTCCCTGGTTGAGATGCGCTGCGAGAGCGCGCCGGTGGCCAAGAGCGAGCTGTTCGTCAAGCTGGCCGATGACATTGCCCGGCAGGTGGCCCTGCAAGGGGCCGCCACCATCGAGGCGTTGCTGGCCCAGCCATTCGTGGATGACCCCAAGCGGACGGTCGCCGACCGGATCACCGAGACGGTCGGCTTGATTCGGGAAAACATGCGGCCGGTCCGCCTGGTGCAGTTCCAGGGGCTGGTGGGGAGCTACATCCACCACGATGCCAGCATCGGCGTGCTGGTGCAGGTGGAGGGGGCGTCGGCCGACCCACAGCTGCTGCGCGACGTTTGCATGCACATTGCCGCTCGCAGCCCCCTGGCAGTCCGCCGCGAGGATCTGCCGGCGGCGATGATCGAAAAGGAGAAAGAGATCGCCAAGTCGCAGATCGCCGCCGACCCCAGGAACAAGAACAAGCCGGCCAACATTCTTGACAAGATCGTCGAGGGGAAACTCAAGACCTGGTTCGCCGAGAATGTCCTGGTCGAGCAGCCGTTCATCAAGGACGACACCAAAACGGTTGGCGATGTCCTCAAGGCGGCCGGTCTGACCCTGGTCCGCTTCGTCCGCTACAAAGTGGGCGAGGTCGCCGCGTAGGACGGGGCCGGTGCTTTCCCCTCATTGGACCACGAGCCCCCTTCTCCTCATCCCTTTCTTGCACACAAGAGAGGGATGAGGGGAAGGGGGCTCGCTGTTTAGGCGGATGGCCGCGCCGGGCTACGACTCACGGATCAACAGGTCAGGCCGGACGAACTCGGCGCCCTGGATGCGGATGCGCTTCAGCGGCCAGACTTCGGTTGGTGTGATGTTCTTGGGCCCGTCGTCGCCGATCAGGAAGGTGTCGCAGCTGAGGGCAGCCCCCGCGCTGGCCCGCCAGGTGACTGCCCAGCCTGGTTGGAACAACTCCTCGGTTTCCGGCAGCAGCGTCCGCTCCACAGGACGACGGCCGGTGAGGTGCCCCTGCGGAACCAACAACCACTCGTGCTCGAAACCGGTGACCAGGTAGACGCGCCGGCCAGCGGCCAGAATCTCGCGCGGCACCGCATCGGGCCAGGTCGAGGCCAGGTAGGTGGCGCTGACCTTGCAGGTAGTGTCGTGCTCCTTGCGCAGGGCCGGGTCCGGCGGGCCGAAACACACCGACCGGCTGGCCGTCGCGCACAGGCCGTACTTGCGGGCGGTGGCGCTCAGGACGCAGTACTTCCGGACAGGGGTCGAGGTAAAACCAAACTGCCGGTACAACCGCGATCGGCCATCGGCCGCCACCCCGATCACCAGTGGCTGAACGCCGCGGTGCAGCAGCCGATGGCCGATCTGGCCGGCCACCTCGCGCTCGGTCTCGTTGGGCAGCATCGTCCGCGCTGTCGCCTCCAGGGCGTGGCTGAGGATCTGGCCCAGGGCGCGGTAGCAAGCCTGCTCATAAGGAGTCAGCGATAGGCGGAGCCGGCGGAGTTGCTCGGCGACCACCGGGGCATCGCCGCGCGGCCGGTCGGTAGCCACGCGCCGTCCCCGCGTCAGGTCGGCCAGAAGTTGCTCGCGCCCCCAGTGCCACGGCCATTCCTTCAACTGAAAGCCAAGACCGTCCAGCTCCTCATCGA
The DNA here is from genome assembly GCA_035575035.1 of Gemmataceae bacterium. Lineage (GTDB taxonomy): Bacteria > Planctomycetota > Planctomycetia > Gemmatales > Gemmataceae > DATLYH01. Next base: position 1,526 of record DATLYH010000202.1, on the reverse strand, counting down.
ACAGCCGTTGCGAATCGACATTGCTGCAAATCAGCCAGCGCTGCTCGGAGTTGAAGTAGAGCGCGGGCAGGTCGTCCGGGTCGAGGATGCCGCGCGGTGTCGCCCCGCTGGTCAGCCAGAAGAAATTCTCCAGCTCCGTTACCAGCAGACCGTCGCAACCGACCTCCTGAATCAGAGCCGCGATCTTGCTCTGCTTGGCGTCGATATCGGCCCGTCGGTCCGACCCAATGTCCAGGTTGAGTTCACTGGCGCTGGCAGCCGGACGCACCAGCGATTCTGCGGGTAAACTCATCAGCGCTCTCGCTTGGCGGGACACCGGGCACCGGCCGCCCGCCTATTAGTGATCACTGCTGCAGAGGGGTCATTTGAAGATAACACGGATTTCGCGCCAAGCGAAGAGTTTTTGTCGATGGCGGAAGGCAAAAAGCGAAGACGCCCCACACAGGACTGTTCCCGGCGCGATGCCCACGCTGCCCAGAGCGGCGGGCAACTCCGGCGCTGCGAGCCAAAGTTCTTGCTGCTTGGGCCGACGTTGGCCGAGGGCTCTCTAGGCCCTTCCGAACCCAGGGTGATTACGCCGGTGACGGATAGTCTAACAAGGCGGCCAAGTGACTTTGTCAACGGGCTGCCAAGGCGGACAAAATTCGCACTCATTCACGCCGACGGTTGGTGGGAGGAAGGCGGGGCAGGCGGCGCCGCCTCGCTGGATGGCGCCAACTCGAGTTGGTCCGGAACAATCATCGAAGGAGGAGGCTTCGCTGGCGGCGCGACAATCTTATCGGGTGGCGGCTCGGCGGCTTGGATCGGCTGCGGAAGCGACGCGACTGGCTCGGCCAGGGGTACCGGCTCCTCGCAGGCTTCCAGCATGTCGTCGTCCAGGGCCGCGGGCGGGGACACCGGTACGACCGGCCGCGCCGGGGCCGCCGACGGCGCGGCCCGCGCCGGCTGGGCCCTTGCCGCCTGGACCGCTGCGGGGCGGCTGCCCGGCTCCGGAGCGCTCAGACGGACCTGGTAACGACAATTGCCGATGGTCAGCTCGTCGCCGGTCCGGAGCCGCCCCTCGGTGACGCGCTGGCCGTTGATCCGGATACCGTTGGTACTGCCCAGGTCGCGCACCACCAGGTAATCGGACACCATGGCGATGCAACAGTGCCGCCGTGACACCTTGCGCGAATCAATCTGGATGTCGCACTCGGGATGGCGGCCGAGCAGCATGATCGGCTTATCTAGCAGAATGCTGCCGCCGTCGCTCAGAGCCACGAGTTGCGCAAGCATGGGGCAACCCACGATTAGCTGTCTATGCCGGGACCGAGGTGCCGCCCATAGTATACCACGTCGTCCGGCCGGGCAACATCAGCCGGCGCAGATTTGGATGGCCTCCGCCTACCCAGCCCTTTGAAGGTGTTCTGCGGTTTCTGTAAGTCATTCCCCTGGTGGACAGTAGCTTTCCATCAGGGAGGTGATACGGATGTTGTTCGGCGAGGTCTTTGAGCGTTTTGTCCAGGAGAGCCCGATCTGTGTTATGA
>DATLYH010000201.1:0-19341 GCA_035575035.1 Gemmataceae bacterium | reverse complement strand
CCCTCACCCCTACCCCTCTCCCCCGAAACGGGGGCGAGGGGAAAAGAATACCCTCCCCAAGGGGAGCGGGGAAAAGAGTACGTTCCCCTCTCCCCCCGCGGGGGGAGAGGGGTGGGGGGTGAGGGGGCCGTCGCCGTGGCCGGCCAGTGCCTCGCCGCGGTCTATGAGCCGCTGCGCGACCGGGCCATCGAGTGGCTGGTCGCGGAATACGACAAAGAGCCGGCCGCCCAGCAGCACCTGCGTCAGGCGCTGGAGTCGCGCTACCAGAAGGTGCGCGAACGGGCCGCCTTCGAGTTGGCCGCCAAGAAGGACGCCGCCGCCTTCGAGGCGCTGGTTCGGCTGCTGGCGACCCAGGACCAGAACCGGCAGCGGGCCGTCATCCAGTCGCTGGTGACACTCGGCGATCCGCGGACGCCTGATGCCCTGCTCGACCGACTGGAGAACGACCCCAGCGGCACCGCATGTGTCGATGAATTGCTTTCGGCGGTGGGCGGCTTCCGCCGACCCGAGAACGCTGACCGCCTGCTGGCCCTCATGGAGAAGAACCCGAAGTGGCGCGAGAAGGCGTTCAACGCCGTGCTGGCGATCAGCGGCCATGACCAGCCGATCGAGGACCCCGAGGACGAGCGCAGCGATCGGAAGTGGGAGGAGAGGCAGCACCCGCGCCGCGATGCGATCCTGGCCCGGCTGCTCGACCGCTGCTTCGCCCTGGGCGAAACCCGGCTGCTGCAACGGCTGGTCCCCGCGGCACGGTGGGCGCGCGGCAAGGAGGTGGACCCGGTGCTGGCGCTGCTGGTCGGCCACTCCGACGAACGGCTCCGACAGCAGGCGATCGAGGCGGTCGGCTGGCGGTTGCGGAAGCGGCAGGGCTCGGCCGAGCCGCTGCTCCGCGCTTTGCAGCACCGCGACCCAGTCAGCCAGTTCCTGGCCGCCGAGGGGCTGGCACGGGCGAAGCGGTCCGAGGGGATCAGCGTGCTCTTGGCCGCGGCCGACTTCATGACCGACCTCCGCCTGCGCCGCCGGGCCGTGCTGGCCTTGGGCGAGCTGGCCGACCTCCGCGCCCTGGACCCGCTGCTCAAGATGGCCAACGAGGCCGGCCACCCCATGCAGGATGCGGCCGCGGAGGCGCTGGGCCACCTGGGCAAGTCCGACAAGGCGGAGGAGATCTTCAAACTGCTGGAGCGGTTCGCCAAGGGACAGGGCAGCGTGGCGGTCAACGCGCTGAACGGCCTGCGCTGGCTGAACACGCACGCTGCCTGGCAGCTGATCCGCCAGCGGGCGTCCGAGCCGGGCTACTGGCCCGAGTCGGTCTACTGGCAGAGGGGCCACGCGGTGGAGTTGCTCGGCTACAACGATGAGCCGGCCACCCGCGACCTGCTGCTGCGGCTGCTGGCCACCGACCCGGACGAGGAGATCGTGAACGCCGCGATGGTCAGCGCACGGCGGCTGTGGGGCCCGGAGTCGCTGGAGCCCGATTATGCGGTGTTGCAGAATGCCGCGGTGTATGACGGGGTGATCGAGGAATCACTCAAGCGGGTCGCGGAGCGCGGCGAGGCCCGCCGGCTGTTCGAGGTGCTGGGCAAGACCTTCCCGGAGGTCGAGGAGCAGTTGGCCACTGTTCTCCTTGGCCGACATCCGCCGCCGGTGGCCGAGGCGCAGGCCGTCATCAACGGTCCCGCCGCGCCGGTTGTTCGGGTCGCGGCGCGCATCATTGGACGGGCGGCGGCGCAGACAGCGGGCCCGGCGGTGGCCTCGGCGCTGGCGAAGTGGTGGACAGCCTGGCAGGAGCGCCGGCAGGAGGAGGTTCGCAAGAACCAGCCGGCCGGATCGTTGGCCGAGGAAATCACTCCCTGTCTCCAGGCGCTGCTGTGGGCGGCAGGGCGGCTCGGCGTCGGGGAGGAAACGCTGCTGGCCGCGGCCGCCGCCTGGCCCGACGACCCGTACTATCGCCCCCTCCGTCTGGAGGCGGTGACCGCGCTGGCCTCCGGCCGGCTGACAGAGCCGGTCCTGGCGGCCCTGGAGTTGGCCGCGCTCGGCAGCGACCCGGAAATCCGCACCGTGGCCGCAGAGGCAATCGGCCAGCACGACAGCCAGCGGGCCTCGCGGCTGGCGGAGCGGCTACTGTCGGATCGGGTGAGCTTCAACCGCCTGACCCGACACAAGGGGATGGAATTGGAGAACATGCTCCGCACGGCCGCGGCCCAGGTCCATTATCAGGGTGTGGCCTTGCCGCGGCTGATCGCGGCGGGCGACATCGACGGCCTGACCGCCGTGGTCAAGAACCGGAAGCTGCCCGAGGCGGCCCGGCTGGGAGCGGTCGAGGGACTGGCGCTGCTGGCCCGGGAGGATGCGGAGGCCCGGCTGGCGGAAGTGGGCAGGGACGAGAAGGAAGACGAGGACATGCGCAAGGCCGCCTGGCGCGGGCTGCGGCGGTCGAAGCGGGCGCGGGCAGCGGCCCAACAAGGCCGCCCGTCCCCCGGCCCGGTGGAGGTATGACATCATGAACAGCGAAGAGCCGCGCGAAGCGCAAGCCGCCGAGGCCCCGCCGGAGGAGGCCCGGCCGGAAACGACCCCGGTCCGCATCGCCTACGCCGGGCCCAGCCGCGTCATCGCCACGGAGGGGGCCGCCCAGGTCGCTCTCTATGGCAACCTGCACCGGCCCGCCGTCCACCTCGACGGCATCATCAAGCACCCGCTCCGCTTCCGCGAGGCGATGTCGGTCCTGTATGCCATCGTCGGCAGCGATTACCGCTACGTCCCCAAGGACCGCACCGCCTACGTCGCCTACCTGCGGATGAAGCGCGAGCAGGCCGGCATGACCGTCTGGCAAGCGCAGCGGGCCTACTACTCGTGGCTGATGCGGAACGACCCGCTCGCGGTGCTGATCCTCGACCCGATCATCTCGGTCCATCCCGACCGCATCTTCTTCGAGGTCTTCAGCAAGGACGAGGGGACCTACGCCAATCTGGCCATCGAGCGCGGCGCCCTGGAGCTGGCCGATGAGCCGGTCTGCGGCACGACCAACATCGACTTCTCTCCTGCCCTGTACGAGAGTATTCAACAGATGCGCAGCTATCGCCGGACCCGCCTGACCATCGGCCGGGATGTGGTCAAGGTGGCGACCGCAGACCAGGGCGAGGTACTGGAAAAGCAGGTCAACGTGCCTGACACCTGGCTGCGCGGCTTCCTCCAGGTGCAGTCGTCGGCGACGCTGCCTTTGGACACGTTCAGCCTGGCCCCGATCGACCTGTACAACGTGTTGCGGCATCTCCGGCTGCACGGCGACCGCAAGGGGCAGCGGCGCGGCCTGCGTGTCGAGTTGGTACCGGGCGAGAACCCACGGCTGGTGCTGGAGCCGTGGGAGGTGGTGCTGCCGTCGTCGGCCGGCATCTTCCGCGGCAAGGCTGCCCGGATCGTGCGCGTCTGGGGCCGGCGGCGGCTGCTGATGCTGCGGCGGCTCTTGCCGTTTGTCGAGCGAGTGGATGTTTACCTGCTCGGCAGCGGCCTGCCGAGCTTCTGGGTCCTCCGCGCCGGCGACATGACGCTGACACTCGGCCTGACCGGCTTCACCGCCGCCAACTGGTCGCAGGCGGTCAGCTTCGACCTGCTCTTGCCGCGCAAGACGCAAACGCCGCAAGCGGTGGAAAAGGTCGTCAGCCACCTGAACAAGGTCTGGCTGGCCGACACCCAGGAGCTGACCCGGAGCACCGAATTGAAAGGCGCGGCGCTGGTCGAGGCGCTCCAGACCGCTTGCCAGCAGGGCCGGGTGATGTATGACCTGGCAAGCAATGTCTACCGCAACCGGCCGCTGACCGACGGGCCGCTTGACCTGGCCCGGCTGCAATACCGCAACCAGCGCGAGCGGGTCGCCCACGACCTGCTGGTGCGGCGCGGAGCGGTGCGGATCACCTCGGAGAACCGCATCGCCGGCACCGGGCTGGAGTTGACCGGCCGGGTGGTCGTCGAGGAGGACAAGCGCGAGTACCGGCCGCAGATGGTGCTGGGCGACGAGGGCCGGGTCAGCAAGGTGGAGTGTACCTGTCCCTTCTTCCGCAAGCAGGGGCTGAAGGCGGGTCCGTGCCCCCACCTGATCGCCCTGCGGCTGGCCTACGCCGAGCAAGAGGCCCGACGGCGCGAGGGGGTCGAGCCACGGCAAACCATCCTGGTCGAGACACGCACCTACAGCAAGCGCGACGAGGAGGGGGAAAACATTGTGCAGGTGTCGCTGGAGCGGCAACGGTTGAAGGTCCGCTGGGGGCGGTCGGGCCAGCCGATGCGGCTGCAAACGCTCCGCTTCAACACGCCGGACGAGGCGCGGGCGGCGTACTTCGCCCGCATCGAGGACCTGGACGAGCAGGGGTATCTGGACGCAACTGCGGGATAAGGGAATTGCAAATTGCGAACATGTCACCGAAAGAAACTAGCATGCCTCCCAATGAATTGGCTGAACGTCGGCTCAACTTTCATGGGTTAGCCCGTACCTTCGTTTCCAGATTCCGACCTAAACCAGGGATTTAATAGGTTTAGGTCTACATTTCTGAGCTGGGTTCCAAGTCAAAAATCACGTCTTGACGGAGGGGGTATGGATCCTTTTATCCTTTTGATGTGACGCAACCATGTGTTCCACTTGTGTGGAGTGACACGCTTCCCGGTCCCCCTGTGGCGACTCCAGCACGGGCGGAAGGGTGGCAGGTTGGACCCCTGAACCCGCCGCCCTTTTTTGTTCCCCGGGTTAACCCATTCAACACTCCCCGCCGCGGACGCGGCGCGCGGAGGGTGTCCTTGATCGCGGCGATGGTCCGGCGGTCGCAATTGACGTGGAGCAATTCCGACAGGCCGGCCGAGACGGGATGGCAATGGGCGTCGATGAAGCCGGGAACGACCGTCAGGCCGGCCGCGTCGATCACCCGGGTCGCCTTTGTGATCCGCGAGCGGACCTCCTCGTTGCTGCCGACGGCGATGAATCGGCCATGGCGGACGGCGAAGGCCTGAGCCCGCGGTTTGTTGTCATCAACGGTGTAGACGACGCCGTTGATCAGGGCCAGGTCCGGGCCGCCTTGGGCCGCGCCTGGGCCAGCCGGTTGCGCCCCGGCTGACCCGGCCCCACCACCGAGGGCCGCGGCCAGGCCGGCCTGCCTGAGGAAATCACGCCGGGACAGTCGGGACATGAGACACTCTCCTGTTGAAGGAGAAAGTAGTTGGAACATGCCGCATGCTTGCTACTTTCCCTTGCCGATTGTACCCGGAAGGGACGGCCCTGCAACCGACTGGCGACGGCGAGTCTTTTCGTGCTGATCGGCGAACCGGCCAACCTTAGAATAGGTCTGGGCCGCTCCCGGCAACAGGGAACCAGCAGGGACCGGCCGTCCCCGCACCCGTACGCGGTACCATGCAGCCATGAGCGAAAGCCAGAACGATGTCCTCCGAATCCATCACTGCCCCGTGCTCAACCAGGCCACCCTGGTCCTGGCGTTGACCGGCTGGATGGATGGCGGCGATGTGTCCACCGGGACGGTCCAGCGGCTGGTGGACCTTCTCGATGCCCAACCCATTGCCGAGATCGACCCCGAGCCGTTCTACATCTACAACTTCCCCGGCTCGATGGAGCTGACCGCCCTGTTCCGCCCGCATATCAGGATTGAGGACGGCCTGATCGTCACGCTTGACATGCCCACCAACATTTTCTACTGCCACGAGTCGGCCAACCTGGTCCTCTTCGTGGGCAAGGAGCCGAACCTGCGCTGGCGCGCCTTTGGCGATGCCGTCCTGGAGCTGGCCCACCGGGTAGGCGTCCGCCGGATTGTGTTCGTCGGATCGTTCGGCGGGTCGGTGCCCCACACCCGCGAGCCGCGGCTGTATGTGACCTGCTCCGAGGCCCGGCTCCTGCCCGAGATGGAGCAGTATGGCCTGCGCCGGACCGGCTACGAAGGTCCCGGCTCGTTCACCAGCTACTTGCTGACCCGAGCACCGTCGGCGGGGCTGGAGATGACATCGCTGGTTGCTGAGATCCCCGGCTACTTGCAAGGCCGCAACCCCATGAGCATTGAGGCCGTCACCCGCCGGCTATCCAAGATGCTCCGGCTTCCCCTCGACCTGCAAGCACTGCGAGCCGAGAGTACCGAATGGGAGCTGGAGGTGTCCCGGATTGTCGAGCAGGACCGGGACCTTACCGAGACGGTGCGCCGGCTGGAAGAGGCCTACGATAACGAACTGCTCCGGCTCGGCGGCAGCGAGGTTTGACGGGAGACGGCCATGGACACACTGACCGCGGCCCGGGCCCAGATGGGGCTGTCGCTCGGCTTCCACATGGTGTTCGCGGCCTTCGGCATCGGTCTGCCGCTGTTGATGGTCATCGCCGAGGGGCTCTGGCTGAGGACCGGCCGGCCGCACTACCTCGAGTTGGCCCGCAAGTGGGGCAAGGCCACCGGCCTGCTGTTCGCCATCGGCGCTGTTTCCGGCACGGCACTGTCGTTCGAGCTGGGGCTGCTCTGGCCAGTGTTCATGAAGTTTGCCGGCGCTGCCGTCGGCCCCGCCTTCGCTCTGGAGGGGTTCGCCTTTTTCATCGAGGCGATCTTCCTCGGCCTGTACCTGTACGGCTGGGATCGTCTTTCCCCGCGGGCCCACTGGCTGGCCGGCATCCCGGTGGCGGTCAGCGGCATGCTCTCCGGCGCCATCGTTGTGGCCGTCAACGCCTGGATGCAGACACCGGTCGGCTTCGAGCGGGGGCCGCACGGCGAACTGGTGTCGGTCGATCCGCTCGCCCCCTTCCGCACGCCGTCATGGGTCCACCTGGCTGTTCATTCCACGCTGTCCTGCTACACCGCGGTCGGCTTTGCCGTGGCGGGGGTCTACGCAGCGGGGCTGCTGCGGGGTCGGCGCGACGACTACCACCGCGCCGGGCTGACCCTGGCAATGCTGCTGGGTGCAGCCGCTGCTCTGCTGATGCCTCTGAGCGGCGACCTGAACGGCCGGGTCGTCGCCAAACACCAGCCGGCCAAGCTGGCCGCAATGGAGGCGCTGTTCGAGACTCGGGCGGGGGCACCGCTGTTGATCGGCGGCCTCCCCGACCCGGCAACCGGAACGGTTCGATTCGGTCTGGAGATCCCCTATGGGCTGAGTTTGCTGGCCGCCCACGACCCGAACGCTGTCATCCGCGGGCTCAACGACTTTCCTTCCGACGAGCGGCCCGATGTGGTCTGGGTCCACCTGGCGTTCCAGGTCATGGTTGGGGCCGGCTTCCTGCTAGCGGCCTTGGGGCTGTGGTTCCTCTGGGCCTGGTGGCGCGGGCGGGTGGTCGAGAGCCGGCGGCTGCTGCAGGCGCTGCTGCTGGGCTCGCCGCTGGGTTTTGTGGCGCTGGAGGCGGGATGGGTGGTGACCGAGTTGGGGCGGCAGCCGTGGACCGTCTATGGAGTGATGCGCACCCGGGAGGCGGTGACACCGGCCGCGGAGGTGACGGCATCGTTGGCGGTTTTCACGCTGTTGTACCTTGGGCTGGCTGCGGTCCTGGTAGTGCTGCTGCGGCGTCTGGCGACTGGGGGGCCGAGCGGTGCGAAGGGGGGCTCCCATGCCGCTTGAGGAAATCGTGGCGGGCTACGGGCTGCTCGGAGTGATCGCCTACGCCGTGTTGGCCGGGGCCGATTTCGGCGGGGGTATTTGGGACCTGTTCGCCGGCGGCCCGCGCCGGGTCCAGCAGCGGGTCGCCATTGCCCACGCCATGGGGCCGGTCTGGGAAGCCAACCATGTCTGGTTAATCTTCGTGATCGTGCTGCTGTTCACCGCCTTCCCGCCGGCCTTCGCGGCCCTGAGCATCGCGTTGTTTGTACCGTTCCACCTGGTGCTGATCGGCATCACTCTGCGCGGCGCCGCCTTTGTCTTCCGTGGTCCGGAGATCCGCGGCCCGTCTGCCAGTCCCTGGGGAACTGTCTTCGGCGTTGCCAGTGTGATCACCCCGGTGCTCCTGGGCATGTCGGTCGGCGCCGTCTCGGCCGGGAGCCTGCGGGTGAACGAAGGTCAGGTCCGCATCGAGGGGCCGCCGCCGTGGCTAGCGCCGGTCTCGGTGACGATGGGGGCCCTGGCCCTGGCAACGTGCGCTTACCTGGCGGCCGTCTACCTGACCAACGAGACCGACGGGCCGCTGCGGGAAGATTTCCGGCGTCGCGCCCTGCTGGCGGGGACAGTAGTGGTCGCCCTGGCTGTCCTGGCCCTGCCGCTGATTTACTGGGAAGCGCCTGACCTCTGGAAAGGATTGATGAGCGTGCGGGTGGCGCCAGTCCTGGCAGCGGGGGCGGTGGTGGCCCTGGTCTCGGGCTGGGCGCTGTGGCGGTCTCGCTTCCGGCTGGCGCGGGTGGCGACGGTGGGGCATGTCGCGCTGCTGCTCTTGGGCTGGGGGCTGGCCCAGTATCCTTACCTGATCTACCCGGATGTAACCCTGCACAAGGCAGCCGCCAATGCCGCCACGCTCCGCTTCGTGGCCGTCGCGGTGCCCGTGGGACTGCTCGTCCTCCTCCCCTCCTTGTGGCTGCTATTCCGGGTCTTCAAAGGGGAGACAGCCCGAACCTGAGAGTCGTTGCTGCTCGGGAACAAAACGGGTCATCTCGGGGCCGGCGTCAAGCTCGTGCCAGGCTCGGGCTCCATCCGTGGCACGACCGGCGGGCGGTCGGCGCGGACCGGTGGAAAGCCGAGGAAGCGGCCGGAATAAAAGTCGGCCGGGTAGACCGCCGGACAGGGGAACCGGAGGATCTGGATGCGCGGCTCGAGGCCGGGCGCCTGGTCGGGTGCATACAGGGGAACGACCGGGCCGTGGAAATGTGCCCCAACGCGGTAGAGGGATGGGGTCCAGTAGTGAAACGGGGAGTACGAGGGCTTGGGGCAGTGCTTGTAAGGGAACAGGGGGCCGGCGCTGACCTCGGCGGGAATCATCAGCACCACACTTAGCAGCAGCGCCGCCGGCCGCCAGCCCCTCATCCCTGACATGGCCTTGCCTCCGTCGCATCTTCCACCACAGGGACACCTGGGGGGTTCATCGGGTGTCGCGGCCGGGCAACTTTGACCGATCGAAGGGCAGAGTCCTTTCGGGAACCGAATGGAGTCGTCAAAGCAAGCGGCTTCGGTAGGGCCGGATAAACCCGGCCGATGGGCCGGCGGATGTCTAACCGGCCGCCCGCTCGATCCAGCCACCGCCCAGAACGCGCGGGCCGTCGTAAAAGACCACCGCCTGCCCCGGCGTGACCGCGCTCTGCGGCTCGGCGAAGTCCACGCGGGCGCCACCATCCGGCAGGGCGACCACCGTGGCCGGCGCCCCGGCATGCCGGTAGCGGATCCGGGCCGTGCAGGCCAGCGGCGCCGCCGGCGGCGTCTCGAGCAGCCAGTTCACCCGGGCGGCGATCAGCCCCGGTGCCAGCAACTCCTCGCGCCGGCCGACCACTACTTCATTCACTCCCGGCACGATCCGTAGCACATAGCGGCGCTCGCCGGCGGCATAGCCCAGGCCCTTGCGCTGGCCGATGGTGAAGTTCTCGATGCCGTCGTGCCGGGCAAGCACGTTGCCGGCGGTGTCAACGAGGTGCCCGGCCGTGACCGCCTCCGGCCGGCGGCGGCGGATGAGGGCGCTGTGGTCGCCGTCGGGCACAAAGCAGATCTCCACGCTATCCGGCTTGTCGTGGACCCCCAGCCCCGCCGCGCGGGCAATGGCCCGGACTTCCTCCTTGCGGTAATCACCGATCGGGAAGAGCAGGTGCGGCAGGATGCTCCTCCGGAGCCCGAAGAGCACGTATGACTGGTCCTTCACCGGGTCGGCAGCGCGGTGCAATTCAGGCCGGCCGTCGTGCTGCACCACCCGGGCATAATGGCCGGTGGCAATGTAGTCGGCCTGGAGCTGCTTGCCATACGACCAGAGCTTGCCGAACTTCAGCCAGTTGTTGCAGACGACACAGGGATTCGGCGTCCGCCCCGCCAGGTATTCGTCGGCGAAGTAGTCAATGATGCGGTTGAAGTCACTCTCGAAGTCGAGGGCGTAGAAGGGGATGTCGAGCCGGTCGGCAACGCGGCGGGCGTCGCTGGCGTCGAGGGCGCTGCAGCAGCCCTTCTTGGGGGCGGGGCCCTCTTCGGCACCCTGCACCCCCGTGCGCATGAACAGACCGATGACCTCGTAGCCCTGTTGCTTGAGCAGGTACGCGGCCACCGAACTGTCCACTCCGCCGCTCATTGCCAAGACGACCCGTGTCGGCATGCCCTGATCCCTTCGCAGCAACTCTGACCTTTGCTTCAGTATAGCGGCCGGGACCGCGGGGCGTCATCGTCTCCCTGGTTCATCTCCCTGGTCCTCTTTGGCATCGGGGGTAATCGCCTGCCCTGCCCTGTATTAACGGTGTGGCATTCGCGCCCCCGTTCTCGCCCCTTTGTTCCACTGGCGCTCCCAGCCGGTGGGTCAGGTCGGTGGCGTCGAAATCGGGAGCCATCCAGTGCGGTGTGTCCCGAGCACTACCGGCCTTGCAGGGCCAACTCGTTCGTGGGGTCCGGGTGAGGGTGGCCAGTGGTTGCCCGTCGTCAACGATGATCAACTGCTCGTTAGGGTGCAGGCGGTCAATTAACTCCCGCCAGTGGGCCGGGGCGCTTTCGATGCTCCCAGTCATAATGGCTCCTTTCTCTGCTGCGCGCGTCCGCTGGCTTTGCATTATCACCTCAACTCCTTCCGCGAACAGGCTGGCCAGGCCAATGCCACTCCCCAGGCGGCCGGAGCAGACAAAAGGCGGAAAAGCTAACGATCACGACGGCCAGGGTTGCCTTGCGGACCTGCTCGGCGGCGTGCCGCAGGAAAAGAATGCCGACCGGAGTGCCGATGAGGGAAGAGGCGACCAACTGCCCTGCACTCCGCAGGTGAATCTGCTGCCCGTGCCGGGCGATCACCACCCCGGCGATGACCGTGGAGGTCAGGGCGACCAGCGGGGCGGCCGCCTCGACCGGGATCACCAGGACCAGCAACGGCATGGCGATGAGGGCGTTACCGAATCCGAAGGCGAAGCGGACCGGCGTCGCGAGGAAGAGAATCGCCAGCACGGCGACGAGGTCGAGTTCGGAGGGCATCAGGGAATCGTGGCAGCTCGCTGTCGGCAGGGCGATACAGATCGACGCCTCCCCTGCTTGTAAGGCCCCGGCTCCGGCGGGCAACAAAAGACCTCGGCTCGGTCGAACTTCTCGAGGTGGGGCCGGGGCTGCGCGGCGCTCCGCTCCGGCCCCCCTGCATGTTGGCCGACCGTGGCTGAGAAGCTGTTCCAGGCGTGTGGGCTGTGATTCATGCCGGCCGCAAGATCCGACGCCGAGATGCCACTTTCGCTCATCCTCCGCCGCGTTCATCAAGCAGATTCTGATATCGCATCGGCCTCATCGCCTGGAGCAAGGTCAAGGAACTCGCTGTGCGGTTGAAGGACGGATCGCCCATCGCTCTGTCACCGGAGGACGGATTGTCATGCGGTCCTCCGATTCGCCCGCTGTGTGACGGCGCCTCAGGCGTCCCTTTGTGACGAAGGGGAGAGGCCTGGCCGCCGACCGCTGCGTCGGCACGCCATTTGCGATAAACTGAAGATGCCAGCTGACGTCTGGCTCCTTTCCCGCGGCCGCAGGTGCCATGGAGACGGCGGGCGGCCGACGGAACGCCCGCGCCCGCCGGGCACCGGGCAAAACACCCTGGAGAATCAACCCGTTGAACGTCGTGAGCGCAGATACCCTGCGCCCACCACCGGAGGGCAGACACCGCATGCGAACAGAGAGCAGGCACCCGTGGATTGCCGTTGTCACCCTGCCCCGCAAGGAAGGCCCGCCGCCCGAGCCGAGGTACCACGGCGACGGGCACGAGATCCTCTTGCAGGGGTTCCACTGGGATTCGCACGCCGGGGGCTTCGATCCCGCCACCGGCGGCCGGAAAAGTTGGTACCGTATCCTTGCCGAGAACGCCGCGGCCATCAAAGAGGCCGGCTTCAGCTGGGTCTGGTTCCCGCCGCCGTCGGATTCCCTGGCCCCGCAGGGCTACATTCCACGGCGGTGGAACGTCCTGGACACCGCTTATGGCACCGAGGCCGAGCTGCGGGCCGCCATCCGGGCCTTGGAGCCGGTCAAGGCGCTGGCCGACGTGGTCCTGAATCACCGGGTGGGCGTCGCCACCGCCGGCGCCGACTTCGAGGACCCGCCGTTCCCCGACAACCGGGCGGCCGTCACCCGGGACGACGACTCCGGCATCGGCACCGGCAACCCCGACACCGGCGAGCACTACGCCGCCGGCCGCGAGCTGGACCACACCAACCCGGATGTGCGGGCCACCGTCAAAAACTACCTCCGTCGGCTGCGGTCAGTCGGTTTCCGGGGCTGGCGATATGATCTGGTCAAGGGATACCACGGCCGGTTCGTCGCCGAGTACAACGAGGCCAGCGCTCCAGAATTCTCAGTCGGCGAGTTCTTCGATACTGACCGGCAACGGGTGACCGATTGGATTGACGCCACCGGGGGCAAGTCCACGGCATTCGACTTCCCGACGCGCTACCTGCTGTACGAGGCATGCCTGCACGACGACTATGGCCGACTCCGCTCGGTCAACGGCGGGCGGGTGGTGCCGGGGGGACTCATCGGGTTCTGGTCGAGCCGGGCGGTGACCTTCGTGGACAACCACGACACCGAGTATCGCCGCGACGAGGAGCACCGGCGGCACAACGACGCCACGCGCCACTTCCCCGGCCGGACGGTGGAGGTGGCGTATGCTTACGTCCTGACCCACCCGGGCATCCCATGTGTGTTCTGGTCCCATTACTTCGACTGGGGCAGTGCCACTCGGCAACGGATCGACCGGCTGATCCGGGTCCGCCGAGGCATGGGCCTGCATGCCCAGAGTCAGGTGGAGATCAAGGACGCCCGCAAGGGGTTATACGCGGCGATCATCGACGGGCGGGTGGCGGTCAAGCTGGGTTCCTGCGGCTGGTGGCCCGGCGGCGGCTGGCAGCTAGCGGTGGACGGCGAGAAGTTCGCGGTCTGGACCCGCTGCCACTGACGCCGAAAATACGTTCAACCCAAGGTCGATGAGGTGACAAGGAAGGTGTCGGACACGGTCGCCGCCGACCGGGACGATTGACTTCAATTTCCGCGTGGCGGACGCAGGGCTCGCCGTGAAAGGCCCGGTCGGATTCACCTTCACCATCGAGGGGCGCCCAAGCGGCCGGACGACGGGCCATTTCCGGGGGAGCCTGGACGCCCAAGGCGTGCTCCGCGGGACCGTCAAACTGAAAACGCCGACCGGCCTGACCGATACCTTCAATTTCGCCTGGCGGCTGGAAAACGGCACGCTGAGCGGCCGGCTCTATGAGAACTCGCTGACCAATTTCACGGCGACCAAACGTTGAAGACTCGAAGAGGCCAGGCGACCCGACAAGGGCCGGTCCCCCATTGCCGGGAATAATCCTTCCCGGGGCACGGCTTGAGGACAGAGGGCTGTATGCTGCGAAAGTCGTGGCAGCAGCCCTCGCCCCTCCAGCGGCCGAAAGGGGCCGGCCTTTTCTCTTGAAGTGCCGCGCCTGTCATTGCTTGAAAGGGGAACCGATGAGTGGTTTGGAGGGAAGGTAAGGCGCGGGCGCAAAAGCTGCCCAGGCCCGCCTGTACCACCTCTCCCATGGCCAGAGCGAGCCGGGCAGCTCAGGTCTCTCAACGGCAGCAGCGGGAGAGGCGCGGGGTTGATTAGCAAATCTCAAGCCAATGATACCGACCGCCACGCTTACCGGCGCGGCCGCGGTCACAGGTCAAAGTGCCGACGGAAGTTAAGTGCGCCCTCCTGCTGGGGGTTGCGAGCTTCTCCCCAGAGGCCGTGCCCGCCTCGCGCCTACAAGCCAAGCGATCTCTGCCCAGAATGTAAGCGGTGACTTCGAACGACCGGGGCGCGCTTCCCGCGGGGCTGCACCTCCGGAACTATGCAGATTTCGTGAATTTTCCGGACGACCCGGCCGAATTCCATACACGACGCCTGCGCGGCGGCCACAGCAGCAAGGGGCGATAGGATACTGCCCGACCGCTGACCGTTCCGGTTGGCAGACGCCGGGGAAATTGACGCGCCGCCACCCGCCACCTAGAATCGTAACGGGAGGGTCGGTTTCTTCCGTTGGCGTCTCCCTGGTTTCCGCCCTCGACGAGGTGCGCGTGTTCCGCAAACTGCCCCTTCTCTGTTACCCCAAGTGCGGCTGTCATCCGGCGGCCGCCGGGTGGTGATTCCGGGGCCGGGCCGTTCCTGCCCCCCCGTCGCGGCCGCCACGCTTCCTTCTCCAGCCTCCTTCCACGCATCGAGCCCGCACTGTTCCCTCACCCTTCTCCCCGTGGAGGAGAGGGGTAAGGGGGCAAGCCGATAGGAGCACCCATGGCTACCGATATCCGCCTGAAAGAGGCGTTGCCGGAGATCACCGAGGCACTGGTCGCCACCTACACCGAATGCCCCCGCACCAGCCACCTTGGCCACAAGCCCCTGCCCAGCCGCGAGGTCATCGTCGAGATCCTCGACGACCTGATGGACATCCTTTACCCCGGCTTCTGGCGGCGGCAAAACCTCCATCTGGGCAACGTTGAATACCATGTCGGCGATGTCATTGACGGTCTGCACGACAAGCTCACCCAGCAGATCACCCGCGCGCTGCGGCACGAGTATTGTCACCAGACCCCCGAGGTGGATTTTGAGGCCGTGGCCCAACAAAAGGCGATCGAGCTGCTGCGCCGCCTACCCGAGCTACGGCTGCTGCTTGATGAGGACGTGCAGGCGGCCTATGAGGGGGACCCGGCGGCCAAGGGGTATCACGAGATCATCTTCTGCTATCCCGGCCTGGAAGCGGTCACCATCTACCGCCTGGCCCACGAGCTGCTCCTGCTGGGGGTGCCGCTGATTCCGCGGATGATGACCGAGTACGCCCACTCCAAGACCGGCATCGACATCCACCCGGGGGCGCGGATCGGCCGGGGCTTCTTCATCGACCACGGCACCGGCGTGGTCATCGGTGAGACCTGCGACATCGGTAACAACGTCAAACTCTACCAGGGCGTGACGCTGGGGGCGTTGTCGTTCCCGCGCGACGCCGACGGCAACATCATCCGCGGCATGAAACGGCACCCGACGCTGGAGGACGATGTGGTGGTCTACGCCAACGCCACCATCCTCGGCGGCGAGACGGTCATTGGCCATCACTCGGTGATCGGCTCAAGCGTCTGGCTGACGCACAGCGTGCCGCCGTACACGGTGGTTTCGCTGGAGAAGCCGTCCCTGCGCATCAAGGGGATCGAGACGCACGACCTGGTGCCGAATTATCAGATTTGAGAGGGGCCGGTGGTCCTTGCCGCTTGCGGCTTAGCGCTGCCGCAAGCGGCAAGCCGGACTACCCAGGCCGACTTCGTATTAGAGGCTCCACCCGCGGCGGTACTCCGTCTTGATGTACGGCGCCGCTTCGGGACAGTTGGTCGCCCGCAGGTTGGGGCCGTCCCACTCCAGCTTCTTGCCGACCCGCATGGCCACGTTGCCCAAGAGGATCGTCTCAGTGAGCAGCCCGGCGTAGTCGAAGTTCGACATGGCGATCGACGGCCGGCCGGCCTTGATGGCCTCGACCCACTCGCGCTTCATGCCGACATCCCCTTTGCCGTTGCGCGGCAGCCGCGGCTCCGGCGGCTTGTAGCCCGCGAACTCCTTCTCCGGCAGCAACCGGAAGCTGGCCCCATAGTCGTTGGGCGAGAACAGAATGCCCCGGTCGCCGACCAAAAGCGCGCCGCTGTCGGACAGTTTCTCGCCCGGCTTGAGCACCCGGGCCAGCAACTCGTCCGGCGGCAGGATGCGGCGATTGTTCCGGCTCCCTTCGTACCAGATCAGCTTGACCGGCGGCATCTCGCCCCGGGCCGGGAACTCGAACGTGATCCGCGCCCAGGTGGGGAAGGTCTCCGGGTTGATTTCGCCCGACTCGGCCTGGACGGCGATCGGATAGCCGAGCTTCAGCGCCATGAATGGCATGTTGGCCGTGTGGCAGGCCATGTCGCCCAGAGCGCCGGTGCCGAAGTCCCACCAGCCACGCCAGGCGAACGGATGGTAAATCGGGGCGTAGGGACGTTCCGGGGAGGGCCCAAGGAACAGGTCCCAGTGGACATGCTTGGGGGGCGTCGGATATTCAAGGTTCTGGATCATCTTGCCGCGGACGGCGGCCAGGGCAGCCTGGTTGGCGGCCGGCACCTTCAGGATGGCCTCGGTCCCCTGCGGCCAGATCGGCCGGTTGGTCCAGACATGGACCTCGCGCACTGGGCCGATGCCGCCGGACTGCACGATCTCGACCGCGGTCCGCAGGCCGTTCTCGGCGGTTCCCTGATTGCCCATCTGGGTGCAGACGCCGTACTCCCGGGCCACCTCGCGCATCACCCGCGCCTCGTAAACCGTGCGGGTCAGCGGCTTCTGGCAATAGACATGCTTCTTCATCTTCATGGCCATGACGCTGGCCGGGGCGTGGGTATGGTCGGGAGTACTGACGACCACCGCGTCGATGTCCTTCTCCATCTCGGTGAGCATCTGGCGGAAGTCGTGATACTTCTTGGCCTGGGGGAACTTTTGGGCCTTGGCGTTGAGGCGGTTGTCGTCGATGTCGCACAACGCGACGATGTTGCCGAACTGAGCAGCCTGGTCGGTGTCGCTGGAGCCCTTGCCGCCGACGCCGATGCAGGCAATGTTGAGGCGCTCGTTGGCCGACCGGCTCTCGGCCGGGGTGACGCCGCCGGCCGCCCAGAAGCCGACCCCCGTCAGGGCGCTGTGTTTGAGGAAGTCACGACGGTTGCTTCGCCGGCTCACGGTGAATCTCCTTGTGCTCAGAGGGAAACGAACCGGTTACACGGAAGCTGCGGGCGCTCCCCTTCCCGCAGGGGGAGGATACCGACTCAGAATAACCCGGTCGGCGATGAATGCAAGGGGTCAGCGGCGCGAGCGATGAGGAATGGTCGTGCTCCGCGAGCCGGTTGTAGCCGCAGCCACCCGACTTCGGGTTCTCCGTGTTACCTTCCCCCGAAGTCGGGCGACTTCGGTTCCAGCAAGCGCTGGGTCCGGTCCAATCTTGGGACCTCATGGCGGCCGTCACTGCTGCGCCAGCAGTTGCCGCAGCACGTACTGCAAGATGCCGCCGTGCCGGTAGTAGAGCACCTCCTGGGGCGTGTCGATGCGCACCGTTGCCCGGAACTCACGCACCACGCCGTCGGGCCGCCTTGCCCGCACCGTGACTTCCCGCCCACCGGCGAAGCCGCTGTTGACCGCGTCGGCCAATCCCACGATGTCGTAGACCTCCTCGCCGCTCAGGCCGAGCGTCGCGGCACTATCGCCGGCGCCGAACTGTAGGGGTAGCACCCCCATGCCGACCAGGTTGCTGCGGTGGATGCGCTCGTAACTCTCGGCGATCACCGCCCGCACGCCCAGCAGCCGCGGCCCCTTCGCCGCCCAATCGCGCGACGAGCCCGAGCCGTACTCCTTGCCGGCCAGCACGATCAGCGGGATGCCGTCCTTGGCGTACTTCATGGCCGCATCGTAGATCGACATCGGCTCGCCGGTGATCAGGTAGCGCGTCACGCCGCCTTCCGTCCCGGGGGCCAGGAGGTTCCGCAGCCGGATGTTGGCGAACGTGCCGCGGACCATCACCTCGTGGTTGCCGCGCCGCGACCCGTAGGAGTTGAAGTCTTTTGGCTCGACCCCGTGCTCGATCAGGTACTTCCCCGCCGGGCTCGTCGGCCGGATTGACCCGGCCGGCGAGATGTGGTCGGTGGTGATGCTGTCGCCCAGCATCACCAGTACCCGGGCACCGGTGATGTCGGTCACCGGGTCGGGCTCGATGCTCATGTTCTCGAAGTAGGGCGGGCGCTTGACATAGGTGGAGGACGGCTGCCAGTTGAACAGGTCGCCCTCCGGCACCGCCAGTTCGTTCCAGCGCTCGTCGCCCTGGAAGACGTCGTTGTACACCTTGTGGAACATCTCCGAGCCGATGCAGCGATCGATCGCCTCCTGCACCTCCTGACGAGTCGGCCAAATGTCGCGCAGGTAAACAGGACGGCCTTGGGGATCGTGACCGAGCGGCTCATGGTACGGGTCGAAGTCCATCCGGCCGGCCAGGGCATAGGCAACCACCAGCGGCGGCGAGGCCAGATAGTTGGCTCGCACCTCGGGATGGATGCGCCCTTCGAAGTTGCGGTTGCCGCTCAGCACCGCCGCCACCACCAGGTCATGAGCGCTGATCGCCTCGGAGATCGGCTGCGGCAGCGGGCCGCTGTTGCCGATGCAAGTCGTACACCCGTAGCCGACCAGGAAGAAGCGGAGCTGCTCCAGGTAGCGCAGCAGGCCGGCCTCGGCCAGGTAGTCGGTCACCACCTTCGACCCGGGCGCCAGGCTGGTCTTGACCCACGGCTTGGTCTGCAAGCCGCGTTCCACCGCCTTCTTGGCCAGCAACCCCGCCGCCATCATCACCGAGGGATTCGACGTGTTGGTGCAACTGGTGATGGCCGCAATCACCACTGCCCCGTGGTCAAGTTCATGGGCCACGTCCTCCAGGACGACGCGGGCTCGCGGCGGGCCGACCGGCTCAATCGTCGGGGCGGTCGGTTTCATGGCCCCTTCGGTCTTGAGCCGCTCCACGTCCTTGGCAGGGGCTTTCGGCTTGGCCCGACTCAACAGCAGCTTGAGCGAGGCCTCCCACGAGGACTTGATGTCGCGCAGTTTGACCCGGTCCTGCGGCCGCGTCGGCCCGGCCAGGCTTGGCTCGACCGTTGCCAGGTCCAGCTCCAGGTTGTCGGAATACACTGCCGGCGGCGTGTCGGCGGTATGGAACAGGCCCTGTTCCTTGGCGTAGGCCTCGACCAGCTCGATGAGCCAGCCGGGCCGGCCGGTCAGCCGAAGGTAGCGGAGCGTCTCGGCATCGATCGGGAAGATGCCGCAGGTGGCGCCGTATTCGGGGGCCATGTTGGCGATGGTGGCGCGGTCGGCGACCGGCAGCGCTGCCAACCCCTCGCCGTAGAACTCGACGAACTTGCCGACCACCCCCTTGCGGCGCAACATCTCGGTGACGGTCAGGACCAGGTCGGTGGCGGTGGCTCCCTCGGACAGCTCGCCGTGCAGCCGGAAGCCGACTACCTGAGGGATGAGCATCGACACCGGCTGGCCGAGCATGGCCGCCTCCGCCTCGATGCCGCCGACACCCCAGCCGAGCACTCCCAGGCCGTTGATCATGGTCGTGTGCGAGTCAGTGCCGACCACCGTGTCAGGGTATGCCAGCGGCGCCCCCTCACCCCCCACCCCTCTCCCCCCCGAGGGGGCGAGGGGAGCCA